>NC_017278.1:1200000-1547924 GCF_000236585.1 Thermus sp. CCB_US3_UF1 | reverse complement strand
CTCCGGGTCCACCACCCCCGAGACCAGGGCGGAAAGGCGGATGGTGTCCTTCTGGTCCTCAAAGAGCTTGAGCTCCAGGGCCCGGCGCAGGCGGTCGTTGTCCTTGTAGGTGAAAGGCCGTCCCTCCAGGGCCAAGGCCCCGATGTAGTTCATGATCTCGCGACGGAAATCGTCCTTGCGGGACTCGGGGATCTCGATCCGCTCCTCCACCGAGCGCATGAGGCGCTCGTTGGGGGGCTCGGGGCTGCCGGTGTAGGGGTTTTTCACCTTCTCCCCCAGGACGTAGGCCTTCACGTGGTCCAGGTAGTTGTGGAAGAGGCGGTTGAGGGCCTCCTCGTCGGCGGCGATGGCCCGCTGCACCTCGTTCTTCACGATCTCGGCGTACTCGGCCTTAACCTCCTGCAGCAGGGCCTTGTAGCGTTCCTTGGTCTTCTCGTCGGAGATGAGGGAGTGGTGCTTGAGCCCCTCTTCCAGCTCGTTCATCACCATGAAGGGGTTGATGCAGGGCTCCTCGGAGGTGACCAGGACGTTGGAGATCTTGTCCTGGATGTACCGGGGGCTGATCCCCTCCAGGCCCTCCCGCTTGGCCTCGGCCATGAGCTCCCGCACCGCCTCTTCCGTCCAGCCGGGAAGGAGGCGGCCATCGTAGAGCTTCAGCTTCTGCATCAGGGTAAGCCCGGCCCGCTTGGGGGGTTCCAGGCGGGTGAGGACGGCCCAGGTGGCGGCCATCTCCAGGGTGTGGGGGGCGATGTGCTTGGCCCTCACCTTGGCGAAGTCCCGCTGGTAGATCCTGACCTCGTCGGAGACCCGGAGGATGTAGGGGATATCGATCTTGATGGTGCGGTCCCGCAGGGCCTCCATGTACTCGTTGGCCTGGAGCTTGCGGTACTCGGGCTCGTTGGTGTGGCCCAGGATGATCTCGTCAATGTCCGTCTGGGCGAACTTCTTGGACTTGATCTTGTGCTCTTGGCTGGCGGTGAGGAGGTCGTAGAGGAAGGCCACGTCCAGCTTCAGGATCTCAATGAACTCCACCAGGCCCCGGTTGGCGATGTTCAGCTCCCCGTCAAAGTTGAAGGCCCGGGGGTCGGAGTCGGAGCCGTAGATGGCCACCTTGCGGTAGTTGATGTCCCCGGTGAGCTCGGTGGCGTCCTGGTTCTTCTCGTCCTTGGGCTGGAAGGTGCCGATGCCCACCCGGTCCTTTTCCGAAAGCACCAGGCGCTTGACCACCACCTCCTCTTCCAAGACCCGGGCCAGGTCCCCCCCGTGGCGGGCCAGGGCCTCCCGCATCTGGAAGCGGCAGACGGGGCAGAGGTCCCCTTCCACCTCGAGGGGGTAGGGGTAGCGGGGGTGGAGCCTGGCCAACTCCTCCAGGAACTCCTTACGGAACGCCGGGGGCAGGAGGAGGAGGGGCTCCTCGTGCATGGGGCAGGGGAGGGGGCCCTCGGGGGTCTTCCAGTAAAAGGTGAAAAGCTTCCCTTCCTCGGTGCGGCTGTAGGCCTCCAGGCCCTTCTTGAGGAGCCGGGCGATGGTGCTTTTGGCCGAGCCCACGGGGCCGTGGAGGAGGAGGATGCGCCGCTCGGGGCCCAGGCGGTGGGCGGCGGCCTTCAGGGTGGCCACCAGGCGCATGAGGGGCTTGTCCAGGCCGAAGATGGCGTCCTTACCCTCCTCAAAGGGGTCGTCAAAGAAGCGGTAGTGGAGGAGCTTCTCCTTGAAAAGGGTGCGCTCCTCCACCCCCTGGGCCAGGATCATGTCGTGGACCCGCTGGAAGCTGGTTCTGAGGGGCCTGGGGTCCTCCTTGAGGAGGCGGAGGTAGTCGGCGAAGGAACCCTCCCAGCTGAGGGCCCGGTAGGCCTCGAGGTCCTGGCGGCGCCGGATGCGTTCCAGCTCGTTCATGCACGCCCTCCTTCATACCGGCTAGGAGCGGGTTCCGATAGCTTAAACCCCATTGTAGCAGGTTCTGGGGGGAGAATGTGCCGCAAGCCCTAGGCGAAGGCGTGCCCATCCCCCATAATGGAAAAAGCTTTCAACCCCGCCAAAGCTGGTAAAAGCCCCGGGCGTTGTGGGCCACGTGGGCCAGGATACCGGGTAAAAGGCTTCCCGTGAGGAGGTAGGCTCCCCCCAGGAGGAGGCCCGCCAGGCCGGTGTACAAGGGGTAGGCGAAGGCCCGCCTGGGGGCGGGGTGGAGGAGGGCGAAGAGGAGGGCCTGGAGGAAAAGCCCTCCAAGCCCCAACCAGCCCACCAGAAGGCTTTGCAGCAGCCCGCGGAAGAAGACCTCCTCCGCCACCCCGGAGAGGAGGGCCAGGAGAAGGAGGCCTTCGGGGCCGGTGCCCGCTTCCCGCAAGGCCCTTCCCAGGGCCTGGTGGAGCCTTTCGGCCTCCTGGAAGGAGGCGGGGAAGAGGTGGCGGAAGAGGACCTCGAGGCCTCCCAGGAGGAGCAAAAGCCCCAGGCCCACCAGGGGGTCGCGCACGGGGTGGGCCTCTCCCCCCAAGGGCAGGCCCAGGAGGAGCATCCCCCCGGCGCCCAGGAGGAGGAGCCCCCCTTGGAGCCCGAGGAGGAAGCCTAGGGGCCTGGGCACAGGGCCCTATCCCTCGCCCAGGGAAAAGCCCTGGTTCAGGAGGCGCTTGGGGTAGGCGCGGAAGCCCAGGAGGGTTTCCGTGCGCTCCACCCCCTCCAGGCCCAGGATCCCCTGGGTGACGGCCTCGTCCAGCTCCTCCAGGTCTTTCAGGCGCAGCAGGGCCACCAGGTCAAAGGGCCCCGTCACCGAGTAGACCTCGGCCACCTGGGGTAGCTCGGCCATGGCCTCGCCCAAGGCGGCGATGCGGTCCCCCCGGGCGCGGATGAGGACGAAGGCGGTGATCACCCCTCCATCATACGTCTAGGAGGGCCTTGGGCCGGAAACCCAAGGCGTCGGCGGCCACCAGGTGCAGGGGGATGCCCTGGTAGCTTGGGGGGAGGCGCTCGGGGTCGGCCCCGTGCAGGTGGCCGTAGACGATGGCCTCGGGCTTGGCTTCCGCCGCCACCTCCAAAAGGGGCGTGGCCTCCCCGCCCGGGCCGAAGGGGGGGAAGTGGAAGGCCACGATCAGGTGGCGGTAGGGCTTGCCCTCCAGGTCCTTGAGGGAGAGCCTTAGCCGCTCCACCTCCCGGGCAAAGACCTTGGCGTCCTCCGGGGTAGGGGGCGGGTACTGCCAGCCCCGGGTGCCGGCCACCGCCACCCCGGAGAAGACCAGGGCGTCGTTTTGCAGGGCGTACATCCCTGGCGGCAACACCGCCCGCAGGCGGCTGATGGAGGGCCACCAGTAGTCGTGGTTGCCCTTGAGGAGGACCTTGGTCCCCGGCAGGGCCGCCAGGTCCAAGAGGTCGGGGAGGGCCTCGGAAAGGCGCATGGCCCAGGAGATATCCCCGGGCACGATCACCAGGTCCTCCGGCCCCACCACCTCCCGCCAGCCGCGGAAAAAGGCCTCGGGATGCCCATGCCAGGCGGGTCCAAACACGGTCATGGGCTTGGGGTGGACGCGGGAAAGGTGGGGGTCGGCGATGGCGAAGACCCGCATGGGCCTTAGCGTACCCTAAAGGGGTGGACAGGGAGGCTTTGGCCTATGCCCTTAGGCTCCTCTCCCGGAGGGCCTTGAGCCGGGCGCGCCTTAGGGAGAAGCTCCTGGCCCGCTTCCCCGAGTCCGAGGCCGAAGGGGTTCTGAAGAGGCTGGAGGAACTGGGCTATTTGGACGACCGGGCCCTGGCGGAAACCCTGGTGGCCCTGAGGCCCAAGTACGGCCCGGCCAAGCTCCGCCACCTCCTCCGGGCCCGGGGGGTGCCGGAGGAGGTGGCCGAGGAGGTCTTGGCCGCCTACGGGGAGGAGGAGGTGCTCCAGGCGGCCCTTAGGGCCCTTCGCCGCTACCCCCGCCGCCAGGACCAGGCCAAGGCGGTGCGCTTTCTCTTGGGGCGGGGCTTTCCCCTGGGGGTGGCCCTCGAGGCCTTCCGGCTTGCCAAGGAGGAGGAAAGCGGGTAAAAAGAGCCCATGCCCGAGGTGCGCGCGGAACGCTTCATCCCAGCTTCCCCCAAGAAGGTGTACGCCCTGGCCAAGGACCTGGAGGGGCTCAAGCCCTACCTGAAGGAGGTGGAGAGCCTGAAGGTCCTGGCCCAGGAGGGCAACCGTACCCGGAGCGAATGGGTGGCGGTGGCCATGGGCAAGAAGGTCCGCTGGCTGGAGGAGGAGGAGTGGGACGACCAGAACCTGAAAAACCGCTTCTTCTCCCCCGAGGGGGATTTTGACCGTTACGAGGGTACCTGGGTCTTCCTGCCCGAAGGGGAGGGAACCCGGGTGGTCCTCACCCTCACCTACGAGCTCACCATCCCCATCTTTGGCGGGCTTCTGCAGAAGCTGGTGCAGAAGCTGATGCAGGAAAACGTGGAAAGCCTCCTCAAGGGGCTGGAGGAGCGGGTTCAGGCCGCCTAGTTGCGCTGGGCTTCCTTTTGCCCTAGCATGGGCCTGAAGCCGCCCATGTTCCCTCAAGACGGGGTGGCCTAAAGCTTTCGGGAGGTCAAAGTGGAAACGTTGCGCGTCTCTTCCAAGTCCCGCCCCAACTCCGTGGCCGGTGCCATCGCCGCGCTTTTGCGCACCAAGGGGGAGGTAGAGGTGCAGGCCATCGGGCCCCAGGCGGTCAACCAGGCGGTGAAGGCCATCGCCATCGCCCGCGGCTACATCGCCCCCGACAACCTGGACCTGGTGGTCAAGCCCGCCTTTGTGAAGCTGGACCTGGAGAACGAGGAGCGAACCGCCCTCAAGTTCAGCATCAAGGCTCATCCCCTGGAGTCTTGAAGGCGAAGAACCCCAGGGCCTTGGCCCTGGCCCTTCTCCTGGAGGTGGACCGGGGGGGCAGGGCCCAGCTCCTTTTGGACCGGGCCTTGGACCGGCTGGACTGGCCGGAGCGGGACAAGGCCTACACCACCCACCTGGTCTACGGGGCCTTGCGGCGCCTGCGGCTTCTGGACTTCCTCCTGGAGCCCTGGATGGAGCGACCCCAGGATCTACCCCCAGGGGTGCGCTGGATCCTCCGCCTGGGAGCCTTGGAGTGGCTTCTCGGCAAGCCGGACCACGCCCGGGTAAGCCCCTGGGTGGAAGAGGCCAAGGGGGTGGCCCCCCGCTTGGCCGGCCTGGTGAACGCCGTCCTGCGCCGCCTGCAGCCCCGGGAGGCCCCGGAGTGCGTGGGCCTTTCCCTGCCCGAATGGCTTTGCCAGGCCTGGCGGGGTTTTTACGGCGGCCTGGACTTCGCCCAAGGCTTCAACGAGCCTGCCCCCCTATTCCTCACCGCCTACCGGCCCGTGGCCGGCCTGAAGCCGGGACCCCTTCCCGACAGTTACCTTTGGGAAGGGCCCAAGACGGATTTTTCCGCCCAAGGCCTGCAGCCGCAAAACCCCGCCTCCCTCTTGGCCGCGCAGCTCCTTGACCCTAGGCCTGGGGAAAAGGTCCTGGACCTTTGCGGCGGGGCGGGCCTCAAGGCCTTTTACCTGGCGGCCAAGGGGGCTGAGGTGGTCTCCTACGACCTGAACCCCAAGCGGCAGGAGGCCGGGCGGAAGACGGCGGCCAGGCTGGGCCTCCGGGTGGCCTACCGTACCCAGGACCTCACCCTTCCCCTGCCGCAAAAGGCCCCAAAGGTCCTCCTGGATGCCCCCTGCACCGGTACCGGGACCTTCCGTACCCATCCGGAGCTGCGCTACCGCCTTGCCCCTGGGGACCCCGCCCGCATGGCCGAGCTCCAACTCAGGCTCCTGGAGACGGCGGCCCAGGCCACCGAGGAAGGGGGAAGGCTGGTCTATGCCGTCTGCAGCCTCACCGAGGAGGAGGGCGAAGGGGTGGCCCGGGCTTTTTTGGCCCGGCACCCCCATTTCCGCCCCGAACCCGTTCCCTGCCCGTTGCCGGTGCTCAAGGAGGGGGTTGGGGTCTACGTGGCCCCCCAGGGCGGTTTGGACGGGTTTTATTACCTCTGCCTGCGCAGGGTAAACTCTGGTGTATGAAGCTGGTGTTCCTGGGCCTGGGCAAGATGGGCCGCAGCATCCTCAAGGGGGCCTTGGGCCGGGGGTTTTTACGACCGGAGGAGGTGGGGGTGGTGGGGCGCACCCCGGAGCGCACCCGGGAGCTGGCCCAGGCCTTCGGCATCCGCCCTTTGGCCTGGAAGGACCTGCCCGAGGCGGAGCGCATCCTCCTGGCCGTCCAGCCCCGGGACTTCCCCCATCTGGCCCCAGACGCGGCTTTCCCCGGGGTGGGGTACATCTCCATCATGGCGGGGGTGTCCACCGCGGTCTTGGCCCGCCGGCTGGATAACCGCCGGGTGGTGCGGGCCATGCCCAACGTGGCCGCGGCCATCGGGGAAAGCTCCACCGCCCTCACCGCCCTTAGGGAGGCGCGGCAAGCAGGGGATTTGGAGTTCGCCCGGGCCCTTTTTGCCACCGTGGGGGATGTGTACGAGATTCCCGAGCACCTTTTTGATCCCTTTACCGCCATGTCCGCCTCTGCCCCCGCCTACCTGGCGGTGGTGGCCGAGGCCCTGGCGGACGCCGGGGTGAAGATGGGAATGCCCCGGGCCTTGGCCCTGCGCCTGGCGGCCGAGGCCCTGGCGGCCACGGGGGAGCTCCTCAAGGACCGGCACCCTGGGCAGCTCAAGGACGAGGTGGCCAGCCCCGGGGGGACCACCATCCACGGCCTCCACGCCCTCGAGGCCCGCGCCCTCCGCGCCGCCTTCTACGAGGCGGTGGAGGCGGCCACCCGGCGGGGGCACGAGCTGGGGGAGGTGGAGTAGCCGCCTTGCGGGGCCTCCTTTTTCTGGTCTTCGTCCTGGCCCTGGCCTCGGCCCAGGTCCTGCCCCCAGGGGGGGGTAGCTACGCCTATTCCGACGGCACCCTCCAGGTCCTCCACCCCATGGGGGAAGGGTTCCGCTTGCGTTACCTCAAGGGGGAGCGGCTTTTCCGGGAGGACCGCCTGCGTCTGGCCCCAGAGGGGGTATACCTCCTGGGGGTGGGCTTTCCCGAGGGGTACTTTCCCTTTGAGCCTCCCCTCCTCCTTTACCCCGCCCGGCTGGAGCTGGGGGCCGCCTGGGGGGGAAGCGCCCGCTTCCGCGCCCAGCGGGTGGCCCTTTCCGCCCGGGTGGAGGGCCTGGAAGGGGTACGGGTGAAGGCGGGGGCCTTCAACGCCTACCGGGTGCGGGTGGCCTACACCACGGAACGGGGCGGGACCGACCTCAAGGAGCTTTACCTGGTCCCGGGCTTGGGCGTAGTGGCCTACCGGGCTGGGGGGTCTTGGGTGGAGCTTTTGCGCTTTAGGCCTGCGCCCTGAGGTAGTAGCGGAGGATCTCCCGGTACATGCGCAGGCGGTGCCAAAGCCCGGGAAGGAGGCCCCGCTTTTCCTCCTTCATCACCTGGCTTACCCCGGGGAGGGGGAGGTAGCGCACCCGCCAGCCCTGCCGCTTGGCGTGCCGGGTGAGGAGGAGTTCCAGGTCGTACCGGGCCCCGGCAAGCCCAGGCACACCCCGCAGGGCCTCGGTCCGCAAGGCCCTCTGCCCGGAAAGGAAGGGGGTGAGGCGCATGGCCAGGTCGGTGGAGAGCCTTCCCCCCTGGAAGACCCCTACGGTCATCTCCGCCTCCCCCCGGGCCACGGGTTCCAGGAGGGCCTGGAGGTGTTCGGGCTGGAGGCCCAAGAGGTCCGCATCCAGGAGGAGGACCAGGGGGGTGGCCACCCGCTTGAGCCCGGCGGCGATGGCCCCCCCCTTGCCCTGGTTTTGGGGAAGGCGCACCACCAAGGCCCCGGCCCCTTCCGCCACCTGGGCGGTGCGGTCCTGGGAGCCGTCGTCCGCCACCACCACGGGGAGGCCAGCCTCCTTGGCCACCCGCACCACCTGGGCCAAGGTGGCCTCCTCGTTGTAAGCGGGGATGAGAACCGTGGCCTCCATCTAGCCCCCCAGGAGGCGGCGCAGGTCCTGGAAGGTGACCAGGAGGACCAGGAAGATGAGGAAGAGGAAGCCCAGGTAGTGGACCATGGCCTCCTGCTCCGGGCGGATGCGCACCAGCCGGGAGAGGAAGAGGAGGAGGATCCGCCCCCCGTCCAGGGCGGGGATGGGCAGGAGGTTGAAAAGGGCCAGGGAGAGGTTGATGGCCGCGGCCAGCTCCACCAGGCGGAAGAGGCCTTCCTGGGCTGCCCGGCCCGTTTCCGCCACGATGCCCACCGGGCCCATGACCCCGCTGTTGGGGTTGCCCGTCAGGACCCCGAAAAGCCCGCCCACCAGGGCCTTGACCATCTGGGGCCCGAAGGCCAGGGTGCGGCTTGCGGCCAGGGCCAGGCCCTCCCCGAAGCCCACCTTCCGGTAAGCCACCTCGGGCTGGTAGACCACCCCGAGCCGCTCCATCCCTTCCCGCCAGGCCAGCCTCAGGCTCACCTCCTCTGCCCCCCGGCGCAGGGTGAGGGTGTGCTCCCCGGGGGTCTTGACCCGCTCGATCTCCTGGGGGGTGGAAAGGGGTTTTCCGTCCACGGCCAGGAGGATGTCCCCGGCCCTAAGCCCCGCGGCTTCGGCCACGCTACCCGGGAGAACCTCGAGGATCACCGCCCGCCCTGTGGCCTCCGGCACCCCCTGGGCGCTGAAGAGGTAGGCCAGGAGGCCCCAGGCCAGGAGGATGTTCATCGCCACCCCGGCCACCATGATGAGGAGCTTGCCGGGGAAAGGAAGGGCGTCGTACCCCCGGCCCCGCTCCTCGGGCAGGAGGCCCTCAATGTCCGCGTACCCTCCCAAGGGGATGGCGGAAAGCCGCCACTCCGTCCCCCAGGCCTGCCGCCGCCAAAGCACGGGGCCGAAACCCACGCTGAAGGCCTTAACCCGGACCCCCTGGACCCGAGCGGCCAGGTAGTGCCCCAGCTCGTGGACGAAGACGCTCACCCCGATGATGATCAAAAACCACAGCAGGCTCATGCCCACCTCTTGGCCTCCTCCCGGGCCCATGCGTCCACGGCGAAGAGGTTCTCCCATGTTAGGGGAAGGTCCGGGGTCCTTTCCAGGACCTTGGCCAACACTTCCGCGATGCGGGGGAAGGGCAACTGGCCCTGGAGGAAGGCCTCCACCGCCACCTCATCCGCGGCGGAGACCGCCGCCTGGGCCACCCCGCCCCGCCGGCCGGCCTCGTAGGCCACCTCCAGGGCGGGGAAGCGCTTGGGGTCCGGCTCCAGGAACTCCAACACCCCCGGTATGGGCAGGTCCCGCAAGGGGGTTTCCCCCCGCTCGGGGTAGGAGAGGGCGTACTGGATGGGTAGGCGCATGTCCGTGGGCCCGAGCTGGGCCTTGAGGCTCCCGTCCACGAAACGCACCAGGCCGTGCACGTAGGCCTGGGGGTGGACCAGCACCCGGACCCTTTCCAAGGGGAAGCGGAAGAGTTCCTTGGCCTCCAGGACCTCGAGGCCCTTGTTGAAGAGGGTGGCGGAGTCCACGGTGACCTTGGGCCCCATCCTCCAACGGGGGTGGGCCAGGGCCATCTCCGGGGTGACCTGGGAGAGGTCCTGGGGTTCCCGCAGGAAGGGCCCGCCGCTGGCGGTGAGGATGAGTTCGGCCACATCCTCCCGCCTTTCGCCCAGAAGGGCCTGGAAAAGGGCGGAGTGCTCCGAGTCCACGGGGAGGACCTCCGCCTTGCCCCTTTCCACCTCCTGCCACAGAAGGGGGCCTGCGGCCACCATGGCCTCCTTGTTGGCCAGGGCGATGCGTTTTCCCGTCTGGGCCGCCACCCGGGTGGGGGAGAGGCCGGCCAGGCCCGGGATGGCGGCCACGGCCACCTCGGCCTCCAGGGCGGCCACCTCCTCGGCGGAGGCCAGGCGGAGCCAGGGAAAGCGGGCCTTGAGCTCGCCGTGGAGGGCTTCGTCCGCCGCCACCCGTTCGGGCCGCCACTCGGCGATCTGCTGGGAAAGGGCTTCCAGGTTCCGCCCTGCCGCCAGGCCCACCACCCGGTAACCCCGCCAACGGCAGACCTCCAGGGCCTGCCGGCCAATGGAACCCGTGGAACCGAGGATCACGACCCGTTTCATGTGAAGAGCACCACCAGGTAGTAGGTGAGGGGCAGGGTGAAGAGGAGGCTATCGATCCGGTCCAAAAGCCCCCCGTGCCCCGGCAGGAACCGTCCCGAGTCCTTCACCCCACAGTACCGCTTCAGCATGGATTCCGCCAGGTCCCCAAGCTGGGCGGCCAGGGAGAGGAGGAGGCTGAAAAACCAAAGCTCCAGAAGGCCAAAGGGGAAAACCTCCCGCACCAGGCCCGTGTAGGCCACCAGGGCCAGGAAGCTGACCAGGATCCCCCCCATGGACCCCTCCACCGTCTTCCCCGGGCTGATCTCCGGGGCCAGCTTCCTCTTGCCCCAGGCCCGCCCCACGAAGTAGGCCCCGATGTCGGTGGCGAAGCTGGCCACAATGGGCAGGCTGAGGGTCCAAAGCCCCAGGGCGCCGTCGGGGGTTTCCCTGAGGAGGAGGACATAGCCCAGGCTCCAGGGCAGGTAGAGGAAGGCCAGGAGGGTGAAGGCGAAGCGGGTAAGGTCGGCCCCCTTGAGGAGTTCGTAGCTGAAGCTGGCCATGACGAAAAGCCCCAGGCCCACCTCCCGCCAGGGCACCTGGGGGAAGTGCCAGTACAGCTGGGGCAGGGAGAAGAGGAAAAGCCCCACCCCTCCCAGGAAGAGGAAGGGCAGGTTCAGGCCGATACCCCGCCGGGCCAGCATCTCCTTCAGCTCCAGGCTTCCCAGCCAGAGCACCAGGACCAGGGTGGGCAGGACCAAAGGCAGTCCGGCCCAAAGGACAAAGAGGAGAAGGGCCGCCCCCACCAGGGCGGAGGCCACGCGGGTAGGCAACTCCTCTGGGTTTCCCCTCACCCCGCACCTCCTCTTGGAAGCAGGGTGGGGGGCACTAGCCCAGGATCTCCTGCTCCTTCTTCTCCGCCAGGGCGTCGGCCTTGGCGATGAACTCGTCGGTGATCTTCTGGATCTCCGCCTCGGCTCGCTTGGTGTCGTCCTCGGAGAGGTGGAGTTCCTTGGCCAGCTTCTTCAGCTTTTCCAGGGCCTCGCGGCGCACGTTGCGGATGGCGATCCGCCCCTCCTCGGCCATGTGGCGGGCAGCCTTGACCAGCTCCTTGCGCCTCTCCTCCGTCAGGGGGGGGATGTTGATGTAGAGGGCATCCCCCTTGTTGGCCGGGTTCAGGCCCAGGTCGGAGTCGCGGATGGCCTTCTCAATGGCCTTGAGGGCGTTCTGGTCCCAGGACTGCACCACCAGGGTCCTGGCGTCGGGGGCGCTCACGGTGGCGATCTGCGACAGGGGTACGTGGGTGCCGTAGTACTCCACCTTGAGGTGGAGGAGCAGGGCAGGGTTGGCCCGCCCGGTGCGCAGGCCGGCCAGGTTGTGCTCCAGGGCCTCGAGGCTCTTTTGCATGTGGCTTCGGGTTTCCGCGTAGAGGTCCTTTAGGTTCATGCTCCCTCCTTTCGGGCGCTTAGCCGTGGATCAGCGTGCCCACCTTTTCCCCCTGGATAATACCCACCAGGGCGCCCGGCTTGAAGATGTCAAAGACCAGGATGGGGAGGCCCGCCTCCATGCACAGGGTGATGGCGGTGGTGTCCATGACCTGGAGGCCGCGGTTGAGCACCTCCAGATAGCTAAGCTCCTCAAAGCGGACGGCGTTGGGGTTCTTGCGGGGGTCGTCGGAGTAGACCCCGTCCACCTTGTTTTTGGCCATGAGGACCGCCTCGGCCCCCACCTCCAGGGCCCGTAGGGCGGCGGCGGTGTCGGTGGAGAAAAAGGGGTTGCCCGTGCCCCCACCGAAGATGACGATGCGCTCCTTCTCCAGATGGCGCAGGGCCCGGCGGCGGATGTAGGGCTCGGCCACCTGGGTGATGGTGAGGGCGGTCTGGACCCGGGTGGGCACCCCCAGGGCTTCCAGGGCGTCCTGGAGGGCCAGGGCGTTCATGATGGTGGCCAGCATGCCGATGTAATCGGCGGTGGCCCGGTCCATCCCCACCCCCTGGCGGGCCCCCCGCCAAAGGTTCCCCGCCCCGATGACGATGGCCAGCTGCACCCCGGTGTCGTAGGCGGCTTTGATCTCCCGGGCCAGGGCCTTGGTGGCCTCGGGCTCTATGCCGAAGCCGTTGGAGGTGAGGAACTCGCCGGAAAGCTTGAGGAGAACGCGTTTGTACTTCATGGCTTTAGGGAAAGCCGGGGCCCCTTTGCCGTAGGGCCCCGGCCTGGCCTCATGGCTTAGGCTCCCAGCTCAAAGCGGCAGAAGCGCCGCACCACGATGTTTTCCCCAATCTTGGCGATGGCCTGCTGGAGGAGCTCCTTGACCTTGACCTTGTCGTCCTTGACGAAGGGCTGCTCCAGGAGGACCACCTCTTCCAAGTACTTCTTGAGCCGCCCCTCGGCGATCTTCTCGGCGATGGGCTGGGGCTTCCCCTCGTTGAGGGCGGCCTGGATGTAGATCTGCCGTTCCTTCTCCAGCTCCTCGGCGGGGATCTCCTCGGCGGAGAGGTAGCGGGGGTTCATCATGGCGATGTGCATGGCCAGGTCCCGGGCCAGGTTCTGGAAGAGCTCGTTGCGGGCCACGAAGTCCGTTTCGCAGTTGAGCTCCACCAGCACCCCCACCCGCTGGTTGTGGTGGACATAGTGGCCGATGACCCCTTCCCGCGCCTCCCGGTCGGCCTTCTTGGCCGCCTTCATGGCCCCCCGCTCGCGGAGGAGCTGCACTGCCTTTTCCTCGTCCCAGCCAGCGTCCTCGAGGGCCTTCTTCACGTCCATCATCCCGGCCCCCGTGGCCTCGCGGAGCTTCTTGATGAGTTCGGTCTGGCTCATGCTTCCACCTCGTCCTCGCCGTAGGACTCCCCGGTCTCCTCCTGGGCCTGGCGCTCCGCCTCCTCCACTAGGGCGTAGGAGGGGGAGGGCTCCACCACCCCGCCCCGGGCCTGGATGATGAGGTCGGCTGCCCGGGAGAGGATGAGTTGGATGGAGCGGATGGCGTCGTCGTTGCCGGGAATGATGTAGTCCACCAGGTCGGGGTCGGAGTCGGTGTCGGCCAGGGCGATCACGGGGATGAAGAGCTTCCGGGCCTCCCGCACGGCGATGGCCTCCTTGGTGGGGTCCACGACAAAGATGGCGTCGGGAAGGCGCTTCAGGCGCCGGAAGCCGGAGAGGTACTTCTGGAGACGCTCCAACTCGTGCTTGAGGCGCACCTGCTCCTTCTTGGGCCGTTCCTGCAGGTCCTCAGAGGCGAAGAGGGCCTCCAGCTCCTCCAGGCGGTTCACCCGCTGGGCGATGGTCTTGAAGTTGGTGAGCATCCCACCCAGCCAGCGCTGGTTCACGTAGGGCATCCCCGCCCGGTCCGCCTCCATGCGCACGATGTCCTGGGCCTGCTTCTTGGTGCCCACGAAGAGCACGGTGCCCCCGCGCATGGCCAGGTCCTCGAGGAAGCGGAAGGTCCGCTCCAGCTCCACCATGGTCTTCTGCAGATCAATGATGTGGATGCCGTTGCGCTCCGCGTAGATGTAGCGGCCAAACTTGGGGTTCCAGCGCTTGCGCTCGTGGCCGAAGTGGACCCCCGCCTCCAGAAGTTCCTTAACGCTGATGTTTACCGGCATATTCCTCCCATTCGGGGAAGGTTGGGCGTGGCGTTACCTGTGCGCCGGCCTCTTTCCCGCGGGACCTTCCCCTACCCGCGGGCTGGTCCGGCACACCTCTCCGATTATAGGCCCCGCCGGCCCTTTGCGTAAGCCCCCCGTTTGCGCTATACTCCCCTAGGCTTGGGGCGGTAGCTCAGAGGGAGAGCACCCGCCTTGCAAGCGGGAGGTCAGGGGTTCAAATCCCCTCCGCTCCACCAAGTCCGGCAGGCAAAGCTTCACCCCCCGGTAGCGTGGCCGGGGGCCTTTTGTTTCCTAAGCGAAAGGCCCCCCTATGATGAGGCCATGCCCTTGCGGTTGCTGGTCCTGGGCGGGGGAAACCGGGGCCTGGCCTACGCCCGGCTGGCCGCCTCCCTGGGGGCGCGGATCGTGGGGGTGGCCGACCCGAGGCCAGAGAGGCGGGAGGCGTTTAGGAGGGCCTTTGGGGTGGAGCGGGTCTTTGCCGACTGGCGGGAGGCGGTGGAGGCTCCTCCCATGGGGGAGGGGGCGGTGGTGGCCCTGCCGGACCGGCTGCACAAGGAGGCGGCGGTGGCCCTGATGGAGCGGGGGTACCACCTCCTCCTGGAGAAGCCCATCGCGCCCACCTGGCCCGAGGTGGCGGAGGTGGCGGAGGCCAAGGCCCGCACGGGGCGGATGGTGGCGGTGGCCCATGTGCTGCGGTATACCCCATATGCCCAGGCCCTGAAGGCCCTGTTGGCGGAGGGGGGGATTGGGGAGCCGGTTTCGGTGCAACACCTGGAACCGGTGGGGCACTGGCACTTTGCCCACAGCTTTGTGCGGGGGAACTGGCGGAGGGAAGGGGAGTCCAGCCCTTTTTTGCTGGCCAAGAGCGTGCACGACCTGGACTGGTTGCTTTTTCTCCTGCCTGGGGAGGTGGCGCGGGTGGCCTCCTTTGGGGGGCTATACCACTTTCGCCCGGAGAGAAGGCCGGAGGGGGCGGGGGAGAGGTGCCTGGCTTGCCCGGAGGGGGTGGAGCGGGCCTGCCCTTTTTCTGCGCGGAGGATCTACCTGGAGGCCTACGAACGTGGGGAACGGGGCTGGCCTTTGGACGTGGTGGCCTACCCGGTGACGCGGGAGGGGCTGGAGCGGGCCCTATGGGAGGGGCCGTACGGGGAGTGCGTGTACCTGGGGCGGAACGACGTGGCGGACCACCAGGTGGTGGCGCTGGAATACCGGGACGGGCGGACGGCGAGCCTGCACGCGGAGGGGCTGTCGTGGATGCGGTTTAGGGAGACGCGGGTGTTTGGGACGGAGGGGGAGGTGCATGGGGACGGGCGGCGGCTGAGGGTGAGGCACTACCTGAAGGGGGAGTGGGTGGTGGATGTGGGGGGGGAGGGGGAGGGGTCCATCCGCACGGGGCACGGGGGCGGGGACCTAGGGCTGGTGCGGGCGTTTTTGGCGGCCCTGGAGGGTGAGGCGGAGGAGGTGCTGGAGCCTTTTGCCGAGGCGGTTTACGCCCATCGCCTCACCTTCTTGGCCGAGGAGGCCAGGAGGACGGGGAGGGTGGTGGAACTGAAAAACCCCCGGCCCTGAGGCCGGGGCGGCTTGGCGGAGAGGGCGGGATTCGAACCCGCGAGGCAGGTTTAAGCCCGCCTACACGATTTCCAGTCGTGTCCCTTCAGCCGCTCGGGCACCTCTCCAAGCGCCAAAGATGAGTGTAGCAAGGCCCTTTGGGGGCGTCAAGTAAGCTGGGGGTGTGCGGGTGGTGGTGGCCCACGAAAACCTGGACTTTGACGCCCTGGGTTCCATGGTGCTGGCGGGGAAGCTTTTCCCCGGGAGCCTGTTGGCCCTGGTGGGGGGCCTCGAGGGCCCCCTGAAGGACCTGGCGCCCCTCCTGGAGGACCGCCTGGACCTGGTGCCCGCGTCGGAGGTGCCCCTGGACCGGGTTTCCGAGCTCATCCTGGTGGATAATGCCCGCCCGGAGCGCATCGGCCCCTTCCGCGCCCTGGTGGGCCGGGTTCCCTGCCAGGTCTTTGACCACCACCCCCCTGCCCCCGGGGATGTGCCCGCCGTGGGGGGAAGGGTGGCCCCGGTGGGGGCTGCGGTCAGCCTCCTCGTCCCCCTGTTGCGGGAGCGGGGGCTGGGCCTCACCCCCCTGGAGGCCACTTTGGCCTACGCCGGCCTGTGGGAGGACACCGGGGGGTTTAGCTTCCCCTCCACCACCCCCCTGGACCTGGAGGCGGCCTGGGAGCTGGCCCGGATGGGGGCCGAGATCCCCCGGGTGCGGGAATGGGTCCGGCCCCACCTGGGGGAGGAGGCCCGGGCGGTCCTGCGGGCCCTTTTGCGCACCGCCCAGGTGGTGGAACGGGAAGGCTTCCGCCTCCTCCTGGCCCGGGCCAAGGAGGAAGGGTACGTGCCCGCCCTGGCCCCCCTGGCCCATACCCTTCTGGACCTCCACGAGGCGGATGGGGTCCTCCTGGTGCTCCGCCTGGGGCGGGAGGTGCTCCTCATAGCCCGGAGCAAGGCGCGGCTGGACGTGGGGCGGTGGCTTTCCCAGGTGGGGGGAGGGGGGCATCCGCGGGCGGCCTTCGCCCGGGTGCGGGGGGTGCGGCATGCGGTGCGCCACCTCTTGGAAAGCCTCCCCCGCTACCTGGACCCGGAACCCACCCTGCGAGAGGTCATGACCGCCCCCGTGGAAACCCTGGCCCCTACCACGGTGGGGGAGGCCCTGAGGCTTTTGGAGGAACGGGGGTATGGGGCCATGCCCGTGGCCCTGCCCTTGGAAGGGGGCGGGGTGCGGCTTCTGGGCCTGGCCCGGCGGCGGGACCTGAAGAAGGCGGAACGGCTGGGCTTGGCCCACCACCCCGTGGAGGGCTTCCTGGCCCGGGCGGTGGTCCTGCCCCCGGAAACCCCCCTTTCCCGCATGGAACCCTACCTGAAGGAAGGGGGAGGCCGGGTGCTGGTGGGGGAGCCCCTGGGGGAAGGGTACCGGCTCCTTGGCATCTTCACCCGCACCGACCTGTACCGCAAGGCCCCCTTGGGGGAGAAGCCCGTGGGGGAGAGGATCCTCGAGGCCCTGCCCGAAGGGGCCAGGCGGGTCCTCCTGGCCTTGAAGGAGGCCTTCCCCCAAGGGGTGTACCTGGTGGGGGGGGCGGTGCGGGATGCCCTTCTAGGGCGCTCGGGGCCGGACGTGGACTTGGTGCTGGAGCCGGGGGTGCGGGTGGGGGAGGTGGCCCGGTTTTTGGCGGAGCGCTTCGGGGGGAGCTATGGCCTCCACTACGGCTTTGGCACGGGGCGGGTGCGGCTTTCCTTCGGCCTGGTGGTGGACCTGGCGGAGAGCCGGGAGGAGGTCTACCCCTATCCCGGGGCCCTGCCCCAGGTGCGCCCCGCCCCCATCGCCAAGGACTTGGAGCGGCGGGACTATACCGTGAACGCCATGGCCCTCTCCCTGGCCGCCTGGGAGCTTTTGGACCCCTACGGGGGGCTTAGGGACCTGGAGGCCCGCCTCCTCCGCCCCCTCCACCCCCTTTCCTTCGTGGAGGACCCTAGCCGCATCGTGCGGGGGGCGCGTCTGGCCGCCCGGCTCGCCTTCCGCTTCGCCGAGGAGGCCCTCAAGGCCCTGCCGCCCGCCCTCCTTCCCGAGGTCCTTAAGACGGCAAGCCAAAGCCGCCTCCGGGACGAACTCCTCCTCACCCTCGAGGAGGACACCTTCCACCAGGCCCTTAGCCTTTTGCAGGAGCTTTCCGCCCTCCAGGCCCTTTACGGCCTGCGCCTGCCTCCCGCCGAGCCCTTCGGGCGGCTTAGGCCCTCCCCGGAGGAACCCCAGGCGGAAAGGCTTCTCCTCGAGGCCCGCCTCCTCCTCCTCCTCTATTTCCAGGAGGCTCCCCTGGAGCGGGCCCAGGCCCTGGGGATACCCAAGCGCCTGCAGGAGGCCCTGGGCCTTCTCCTGCGGGCGGCCCGGGGGGAGGAGGTGGAGCGGGAGGCCCTGGGGAGGGAGCCCCTCCGGGGGGCTTTCCTGGCCCTCTTCCCCGAAAAGGAAGCCTGGCTGAGGGAAAAACGCCGGGTCCTTATGGGACGGGACCTCCTCAGCCTGGGGATGAGGCCTGGGCCCCAGGTGGGGGAGGTCCTGCGCCGGGTGGCGGAGGCCCGGGCCCGGGGCGAGGTCAAGACCTTTGAGGAGGAGCTGGCCTTAGCCCGTAAACTGGTGGGCGATGGGACTCTTTCCCCTCCTCGCTGACCCTCCGGTCTTCCTGGTGGCCCTGGCCCTGGCCCTTCTGGGCCTCGTGCTGCACAACCTCTTCCAGGCCTACCTGGCCGACCGCTACGGGGAAACCGCCCCCAGGCGCTACGGCTTTCTCTCCGCGGACCTGCGGGTCCACCTGGAGCCCTTGGGCCTGGTCTTCCTGGTCCTTCTGGGCTTTGGCTGGCCCCGGCCCGTGCCCACCCACCTCCCTGGGCGCAAGGGGGCCTTCGTGGCCCTGATGGGGCCCCTGGGTTTTTTCCTGGCCGCTTTTTTTTATGGCCTTCTGGCCCGCTTCCTCCCCTACCCCTTCGGGGAGGGCCTTGGGGTAGCCCAGCGCCTCATGCTCCTCCATGCCGCCATCTACCTCTTCCCCGTGCCACCCTTGGATGGGGCTAAGGCCCTTTACGCCGTGGGCGGCTACGAGGCCCGGCGCTTCCTGGACCAGCTTTCCGCCTATGGCCCCATCGGCTTTCTCCTCATCTTCCTGGTCCTCTCCTACACCGGGGTCACCGGGGCGGTGGTGCAGGGCCTTGCTAGCCTTCTCGGCCTCCTCTACCGGGCCATGGGCCTATGATCGCCCTCCTGCAGCAAGACCCCGGGGCCTTCCTCCTGGCCTTCACCGCCTTGGCCTTCAGCCTGGCCCTCCACGAGTGGGGCCATGCCTACGCTGCCTTTCGCTTTGGCGATGGGACCGCCAAGGCCCAGGGCCGCCTCACCCTAAACCCCTTGAGGCACCTGGACCCCTTGGGTACCCTCCTTCTCCTCCTGGTGGGCTTCGGCTGGGCCAAGCCTGTGCCCGTCAACCCCTCGGCCTTCCGCGCCTACCGCCTGGGGCTTTTTGCGGTTTCCGTGGCCGGCATTCTCCTCAACCTGGCCTTGGCCGTGCTCCTGGCCCTGCTGGTCAGGGGCCTCTTGGCCCTGGACCCCTTGGGGGTGGCCTTGACCTTCGGGGGAGAGGGGAAGACCCCCCTCGGCCTTCTGGCCCTGGCCGCCTTCTACGCCAGCTCGGTGAACCTGGTCCTCGCGGTCTTCAACCTCTTGCCCATCCCCCCTTTGGACGGGGCCAAGATCCTGCAAAGCCTTCTGCCCCTCCGCTGGCATCCTTGGCTGTGGCGGCTGGAGGGGTACAGTTGGCTTTCCTTTCTCCTCCTCCTCACCGTGCTTCGGGGGCCCGTCCAGGAGGTGTTGGGCTTTGCCCGCCGGGTCTTTTTTGGCTTCTTCTTCGGGTAGCCCCTAGGGGGCCAGCCATTCCCGGAGCACCCCCAGGTTCCAGGCATCCTCTTCCGGGCTTCTCGGGGTTTCCAGGATGAAGACCTTTTCCCTGAGGCGGGGGTCCAGGAGGATGGCCTTTAGCCCTTCCCCGATCCGCCCTTGGCGCAGGTGGGCGTGGTGGTCCACGCGGCTTCCCAGGCCGCCCACCGAGTCGTTCAGGTGGATCACGGGCACCCGTTCCAGGCCCACCACCCGGTCCAGCTCCGCCAACACCCCTTGGGGGTCCCCGGCCACATCGTAGCCGGCGGCGTAGGCGTGGCAGGTGTCCAGGCAGACCCCCAGGGGGGTATCCTGGAGGAGCCAGGCCAGCTCCTCAAACCGTGCCCCTACCTTTTCCCCACCCCCAGCGGTGTTCTCCACCAAAAGGGTGGGCCGCTCCCGCACCCCGGAGAGGCGCAGGGCCTTGGAGAGGCCCTCCTTCACCCGCTCGGGGGCCCCGGAGCCGGGATGGACCACCACGTACTCCAGGCCCAGGAGCCGGGCCTTTTCCAGATCGTCGGCCAGGCTCATCACGCTCTTTTCCCAAAGCTCCCCTTCCGCCCCCAGGTTCACCAGGTAGGAGGCGTGGATGACCCCAGGGAGCTCCCCGGCCATGTCCCGGAGGGCGCGGAAAGCCTCTACCTCTGCGGGGGAGAGGTGGCGCGTCCTCCAGCTCCGGGGGCTTTTGGCGAAGATCTGGAAGGCGGTAAGCCCCAGGGCCAGGGCCTCCTCCACCACCCCCGCTACCCCCTTTTTCCCGGCGATGGAGAGGTGGAAGCCGTAGCGCACCCTAGTCCTCCAGGACCTCCACCCGCACCCGGGTGGCGGAAAGGGCGCCGATGGCCTTGGCGGCGGCGTAGGAGAGGTCAATGATGTACCGCCCGCCGAAGGGTCCCCGGTCGTTGATGCGGACCACCACGCTCCGGCCGTTTTTCAGGTTGGTCACCCGCACCCGGGTGCCGAAGGGGAGGCTGGGGTGGGCGGCGGTGAGGGCGTGCATATCGTAGCGCTCCCCGCTGGCCGTGCGCCGGCCGTGGAAGCCGGGGCCGTACCAGACGGCCAGGCCCACCTGGACGCGGCGGGAGGTGGGGGTGGCCTCCTGGGCCGCCTTGGGCCCAAGTTGGAGGACCTGGCCGGGGTAGATGCGGTCGGAGGTGAGGCCGTTGAGGCGTTTGAGCTCGGCCACGCTTAGGCCGTGGGCCCGGGCGATGGCGAAGAGGGTATCCCCTTTTTGCACGGTGTGGGTCTGGGCCAGGGCGGCGGAGAGGAGGAAGGGGAGGAGGGCGCGCACCCTACACCTCCTGCCAGCCCCGGGGGAAGCGGGAGAGGAGCTCCATGCCCGTGGGGGTGATGAGGACCAGCTCCTCGAGGCGCACCCCTCCCACCCCGGGCAGGTAGACCCCGGGCTCCACCGTGACCACCATGCCGGGCTCCAGGGTTTCCTCGGCGTAGGGGGAGAGGGAAGGCCCCTCATGGACCGCCAGGCCCACCCCGTGCCCCAAGGAGTGGACGAAGTAGCGCTCAAAGCCCCAGCGGGCCAGCTCCTCCCGGGCCAGGGCGTCCAGGGCCTTGGCGTTGGCCCCGGGGCCTAGGGCTTCCAGGCTCCGTTCCAGGGCAGCCAAAACCGCGTCAAAGGCCCGGCGGAGCTCCCCATCCACCCGGCCCAGGGCCACGGTGCGGGTCATGTCGGAGTGGTAGCCCGCCACCTTGGCCCCCAGGTCCAGGGTGACCAGTTCGCCCGCCTGCAGGCGCTTGGCGGAAGCCCCCGCGTGGGGCAGGGCCCCCCGGGGCCCCGAGGCCACGATGGGGGGGAAGGCCACCCCTTCCGCCCCCCGCTTGCGCAGGAAGAACTCCACCTCGAGGGCCACCTCCCGTTCTTCCACCCCGGGCTTCAGCAGGGAGAGGGCATAGGCCAGGGCCTCCTCGGCCAGGGCCTGGGCTTGGCGGATCCTCGCCACCTCCTCTGGGGTCTTCTTGAGCCTTAGCCGCTCCACCACCCCCTTGGTGGGCACCCATTCCACGGGGGCGAGTTCCTTTAGGCGTTCCAAGGCGGCGTAGGGGAGGTGTTCCGCCTCAAACCCCACCCGGCCTTTGAGCCCCCTAAGAAGGGCCTCCTTTTCCTCCCGCCGCAGCACCTTGGCGGGGAGGCGGCTTTCCCGTTCGGCCTCGGGGTAGCGGGGGTCGGTGAGGAGGAAGGCCCCTTCCTCCGTGAGGAGCACCTGGGCGTCCTCGGGGTGGGGGAAGTCGGAGAGGTAGCGCACGTTCTCGGGACGGGTCAGGTAGAGGGCCTCCAGGCCGAGCTCCTGGAGGAGGGTCCTTAGGTCCTGCATGGGGCTTACTATACCAGGCCCGGACCTTTAGGCCCGGGCCTTGGGGAAGGAAGCGGCCGCACCCAAAGGCGTGGCGCAGGCAGGTCAGGAGGTCCTGGGGAAGGCGGAAGCTACCCGTTCGGGGCGGACTCCAGGGGGTTGGAAACCTTTTCCAAAACGAAGGTCACCTTACCCTCCTCGTCCTCCAGCCCGCTTTGGAACCCGGGGAAAAGCCCTTCCTCGAGGGCCACGGCCAGGGCCTCCCCCGCGATCCAGGCCCCGTGCCGCTCCAGGGCCTCCCGGTAGGCGCCCTCGGCCCGGTAGCCCACCCGGATGCGGTCGGAAACCCTAAGGCCCATCTCCTTCCGGGCCTGCTGCAGGTGGCGCAGAAGGTCCCGGGCCAGGCCTTCCAGGCGGAGCGCCTCCGTGACCCGGACCTCCAGGGCCGCCACGTACCCCTCCTTCTCCACCGCCTGGTACCCCTCGGGGGCCTGGGCTTCCAAGAGGACCTCCTCGGGCTCCAGGAGGAGGGTTTCCCCTTCCACTTCCAGGGGCACCTTCTCCCCAGCTAGGACCTGCCGGGCTACCCTGTCCGCCTCCTTCTGCAGGGCCTCGCGGATCCCCGGCACCCGCTTGCCGTACTTCTTGCCCAGGAGGCGCAGGTTGGGCAGGACCCGGTAGGAGAGGACCGCCTCCCCTGGTTCCAGAACCCGCACCTCCTTGACGTTGAGCTCCTCGGCAATCTCGGCGGCGAAGTGCCGTAAGCCCTCCCGCT
Organism: Thermus sp. CCB_US3_UF1; assembly: GCF_000236585.1. Classification (NCBI taxonomy): domain Bacteria; kingdom Thermotogati; phylum Deinococcota; class Deinococci; order Thermales; family Thermaceae; genus Thermus; species Thermus sp. CCB_US3_UF1. Next base: position 1,525,741 of record NC_017278.1, on the reverse strand, counting down.
CCAAGGAGGTGGGGGCGGTGACCAAAAGCCGCGGCAGGGGAATGCGGGTCTTCACCCCGCTTTGCGCCCGGGCGGAGCGGGCCAGGTCCACCACCTTGAGCACCGCCCGCATCTTGGCCACCAGCTCCTGGTCCACCCGGGCGGGGTCCACCTCGGGCCAGTCGGCCAGGTGGACGCTCTCCTCCGCCTCGGGGTATACCGGGCGTACCAGGTTCTGCCAGAGCACCTCGGCCAGGTAGGGGGTAAAGGGGGCGGAGAGCTTGGCGATGAGCACCAGGGCCTCGTAGAGGGTGGCGTAGGCGGCCTCGCGGTCCAGGGGGTCCTCGTTCTTCCAGTAGCGCCGCCTTCCCCGGCGCACGTACCACTGGGAGAGGTCCTCCACCACAAAGTCCCGGATGGCCCGGCTGCTGGTGGTGGGGTCGTAGGCCTCGAGGGCCTCGGTGACCCTCTGGATCAGGTCCTGCATCCGCGCTAGCAACCAGCGGTCCAGCTCGGGCCGCGCTTCGGGGGCGGGCGGGTTTTTCAGGTCGGGCTGGTCCAGGTTGGCGTAGGTGACAAAGAAGCTGTACACGTTCCAAAGGGTCAGGAAGTAGTCCCGCACCGTTTCCCGCACCAGGTTAGGCCCGAAACGGCGGTCGGCCTCCGGGGGAGCGGAGATGTAGATGTACCACCGAAGGGCGTCGGCCCCAAACTCCCGCAGGATGTCCCAGGGGTCCACCACGTTCCCCTTGGACTTGGACATCTTCTGACCCTTCTCGTCCAGGATGAGGCCATGGCAGATGACGTTCTTGAAGGCGATGGAGCCGAAGAGCATCACCCCAAGCTGGTGCAAGGAGTTGAACCAACCCCGGGTTTGGTCAATGCCCTCGGCGATGAAGTCCGCGGGGAAAGCCTCTTGGAACTCCTCCTGGTTCTCAAAGGGGTAGTGCAAGGAGGCGAAGGGCATGGCCCCCGAGTCGTACCAGACGTCAATCACGTAGGGCACCCGGCGCATGGTGCCCCCGCAGGCGCACCTTAGCTCCACCTCGTCCACCTGGGGGCGGTGGGGGTCAAAGGGCTCGGGTAAGGGGGCCGTGGCCCGCTCCCTGAGTTCTTGGAAGCTGCCGATGGCCTCCTCCTTGCCGCAGGCCCCGCAGACCCAGATGGGCAAGGGGGTGCCCCAGTAACGGTTGCGGCTTAGGGCCCAGTCCACCAGGTTCCTGAGCCACTCCCCGTACCGGCCCTCCCGGATGTGGGGCGGCACCCAGCGGATCTCCCCGTTCTTCTTTAGGAGTTCCTCCTTGAAGAGGGTGTTGCGGATGAACCACGTCTCCGTGGCGTAGTACATCAGGGGGGTGGAGCACCGCCAGCAGTGGGGGTAGCTGTGGAGGTAGCTTTCCTCCTTGAAGAGGAGGCCCCGGGCCCGCAGGTCCTTGAGAATGGCCCGGTTGGCCTCGCGGAAGAAGAGGCCTCCAAAAGGCTCCACCAGAAGTTTTCCCTCCTCGTCCACAGTTTTGAGGAGAGGCAGGCCGTAGCGGCGGCCCGTTTCCAGGTCCTCGGCGCCGAAGGCCGGGGCCTGGTGGACGATGCCCGTGCCGTCCTCGCGGCTTACATACTCGGCCAGGACCACCACGTAGCCCCGTTCCACCGGTTGGGGGTAAGGGGGCTCGTAGGCCAGGCCTTCCAGCTCCCGGCCCAAGAAGGTCTTGAGGGGGGTGGCCTCGCCCAGAAGCTTTTTCCCCAGGCTTTCCTCCAGGATCAGGGCCTCCCCCTCCACCGGGAAGGCGGCGTAGGTGAAGCGGGGGTGGACCGCGGCGGCCACGTTCCCCGGCAGGGTCCAGGGGGTGGTGGTCCAGATGAGAAGGCTGGCCCGCTCCAGGCCCAGCTTCCCTGGGTCCTTCAGGGGCAGGCGCACGTAGACCGAGGGGTCGTGGATCTCCTTATAGCCCAAGGAAAGCTCGTGGGAGGAAAGGGGGGTGCCGCAGCGCGGGCAATAGGGGACCACCTTGTGGTCGCGGTAAAGGAGGCCCCGGTCAAAAAGCTTCTTGAGGCTCCACCAAAGGCTTTCGATGTAGGTGGGGTGAAGGGTGGCGTAGGCCCCCTTGAGGTCCACCCAGTAGGCCAGACGCTCGGTGAAGGCCTCCCACTCCTTCTCGTAGGTGAAGACCGACTGGCGGCAAGCCTCGTTGAAGCGCGCGATGCCGTAGGCCTCGATCTCCCGCTTGCTCTTCAGCCCCAGCTTCTTTTCCACCTCCAGCTCCACGGGAAGCCCGTGGGTGTCCCACCCGGCCCGCCGGGGCACGTAGTAGCCCCGCATGGTCTTGTACCGGGGGAAGAGGTCCTTGTAGCTCCTGGCCTGGGCGTGCCCCACGTGGGGCATGCCGTTGGCCGTGGGGGGACCTTCATAGACGGTGTAGCGGGGGCGGCCCTTGCGCTTTTCCACGCTCTTTTCAAAGATTCGCTCCCGCTTCCAGAAGGCCAGGATCTCCTCTTCCATCTGGGGAAAGTTGGGCTCGCCGACTTCCTTGAACATCCAAATCCCTCCCTAAGAAAACGCCCGCGCCCTTTGGGCGCGGACGAAAGCCCCAAGGCTTCCGCGGTACCACCGCGCTTCCTGGAAGCAACCCTCCAGGCCCTCCTTTGGGCGCTATTACGGGCGCCACCCGGCGGGCATTACTCAGGGGCTAGCCCTTTTCCTCCCGCGGCTCCGGGGTGATCTTCCCGCCTTTCCTCACCGCCGGGCTCCCACCCTCCCCGGCTCGCTTAGGGCTCTTGGAAAGGGGTACTCTCCCCATCCTCGCCTTTACAGCTTTGCCCCCCTGGGGTAAAATCCCCCGTTGGCGGCTAAGCCTATGCTAGCAGCCCTTCTCCTTGCTTGACAACGCCCTTCAGGCGTCTGCTAGACTCAGGTTAAGCCGGTCCTCTTCCCGCACAAAAGGAGCCGTCATGGAGCTTTACCTGGATACCGCCAACCTGGAGGAGATACGGGAGATCGCCGCATGGGGCGTCCTCTCGGGGGTGACCACCAACCCTACCCTGGTGGCCAAGGAGTTTGCCGCCCGGGGGGAGAGGCTGAGCGAGGAGGGGCTTTTCGCCCACCTACGGGCCATCTGTGAGGTGGCGGGCGGTCCCGTCTCCGCGGAGGTGACGGCCCTGCAGGCCGAGGCCATGGTGGCGGAGGGCAAGCGGCTGGCTGCCCTCCATCCCCACATCGTGGTCAAGCTGCCCACCACCGAGGAGGGGCTCAAGGCCTGCAAGCGCCTGGCTGCCGAGGGCATCCCGGTCAACATGACCCTCATCTTCTCCGCCAACCAAGCCCTCCTGGCGGCCCGAGCGGGGGCGGCGTACGTTTCCCCCTTCCTGGGCCGGGTGGACGACATCTCCTGGGACGGAGGGGAGCTTTTGCGGGAGATCGCGGAGCTCATCCAGGTCCAGGACCTCCCTGTCAAGGTCATCGCCGCCTCCATCCGCCACCCCCGCCACGTCACCGAGGCGGCCCTCCTGGGGGCGGATATCGCCACCATGCCCCACGCGGTGTTCAAGCAGCTTCTCAGGCACCCCCTCACGGACATTGGCCTCAAGCGCTTCATGGAAGATTGGGAGAAGGTTAAGCCATGAGGAAGAAGACAGAGATCCAGGAAACGCCCCTTTCCTACCAGGAGCTTTCGGCCAAAATCCTGCCGGAGCTCCACCTCCTGGCCCAGGAGGCGGGCATTGAGAACTACAAGCGGATGAAGAAGGACCAGCTGATTATGGCCCTCCTGGAACGGCAGACCCAAGGGGAGGGCCTCCAGCTGGTCAAGGGGTACCTGGAGGTAAGCCCCGACGGCTATGGCTTCCTGACGGAAAACCTTTACAACCTGGAGTCCCGGGTGGCCATCGTGTCCGCTGGGCTCATCCGCCAGTACGCCCTGCGGAGCGGGGACTACGTGGTGGGCCGGGTGCGCCCCCCCCGGGAGAACGAGCGCTACGGCACCCTCCTCAAGGTGGAGGCGGTCAACGACCTGGACCCCGAGGCCGCCAAGAACCGCCCCCGTTTTGACGAGCTCATTCCCCAGTTCCCCGACCGGCAGATCCGTCTGGAGACCACGCCGGACGAGCTTTCCACCCGGGTGATTGACCTCCTGGCCCCCATTGGCCGGGGGCAGCGGGGGCTCATCGTGGCCCCGCCCAAGGCGGGGAAGACCACCCTGCTCAAGAAGATCGCCAACGCCGTCCTCAAGAACGAGCCGGACATCAAGGTCATCGTCCTCCTGATTGACGAGCGGCCCGAGGAGGTGACGGACTTCCGGGAAAGCGTCCAGGGGGCCGAGGTCATCGCCAGCACCTTTGACGAGCCACCCCAGAACCACATCCGGGTGGCGGAGTTCGTCCACGAGCGGGCCAAGCGCATCGTGGAGGAGGGAGGGCACGTGATGATCCTCCTGGACTCCATCACCCGCCTGGCCCGGGCCAACAACCTGGTCACCCCGCCCACGGGGCGCACCCTTTCCGGGGGTCTGGACTCCGCGGCCCTTTACTTCCCCAAGCGCTTCCTGGGGGCAGCCCGGAACATCCGTGGGGGAGGGAGCCTCACCATCCTGGCCACCGCCTTGGTGGAGACGGGAAGCCGCATGGACGACGTGATCTTTGAGGAGTTCAAGGGCACGGGCAACATGGAGCTCCACCTCTCCCGCCGTCTGGAGGAGCGGCGCATCTTCCCGGCCATCGACATCCTCAAGTCGGGGACCAGGCGGGAGGAGCTTCTTCTGGGTGAGGAGGTGGTGCACAAGATGTGGCTGCTCCGCAAGGTGTTGGCGGACATGGATCCGGCGGAGGCCATGGAGATGCTCCTGGCCCGGCTTGGCCGCACCAAAAGCAACAAGGAATTCCTGGCCTCCTTGGCGGCCCGCTGAGGCGGTTTTTCCCCTGGGGGGCGGGTTTCTGCCCCCCAGGGGTTTTTGCCCCTTGCCCTTTGGCCCCTGGGGGTTGGTATAATCCCCCCGGAGGTTTGGGGGAGTATTTCTTAGGGGGTGAACGTTGCGGGGATTTTTAGCGGTTTATATGGCCCTTTCGGCCCTAGCGTTCGCCAAGGTGGGCATCCTTAGCCCCCTTCCCCTACCGGAGGCCACGGTGGAGGTGGAGCCTCCGGCGCGCAAGGGCTGGGTGGTCTACGCGGTGCGGCCGGGGGATACCCTGGCGGGGATCGCCGCCCGCTACGGCGTGGACCCGCGGCACATCATGTGGTCCAGCGGCCTAAAGACCGATCGGCTCCAGGTGGGCCAGCGCCTCCTCATCCCGCTGGTGGCCCAGGAGGACCGTCCTCGCCGGGTGCCCCCTGGGGTGGAGGCCTACCGGGTGCGCCCGGGGGATACCCTGCAAAGCGTGGCCGCACGCTTTGGGGTGAGCGTGTTGGACCTGGTTTCCGCCAATCCCACCCTGGAAAGCCTGGATCGGCTGGTGGCGGGAAGCACCCTGTACGTGCCCAAGGGGGCCAAGGGGCTTCTGGTAAGCCTGCCCGAGGGCCAGACCCTGGTGGATCTGGCCCTTCGTTTTGGCCTATCCCCCGTGGGGGTGGCCCGGGCCAATGGGGTGGAAGACCCTACGGAACTCCGCACGGGGGACCTGGTCCTCCTGCCGGGGATCCAGGCCAGGACCACCTACCAGAACCTCCTGGCCAAGCAGGAGGCTGAGCGGCAGGCCCGCCTCGAGGCCGAGCGCAAACGCCAGGAGGAGCTTAGGCGCCTGGCGGAGGAGAGGCGGCGGCAGCAGGCTTTGGCCCAGCGCCAGGCCCTCCGCCCAAGGGCCCAGGCCCCCAAGGCCCAGGTGCGCCGGGTCAGCTACCAGGAGGGGGAGATGCGCTGGCCCCTCTCGGGCTTCCGCATCACCACCTACTTCGGCCAGCGGGGGGCTTTCCAGCGCTACCACACGGGGATAGACCTGGCCGCCCCCTACGGCACCCCCGTCGTGGCGGCCAAAAGCGGCCAGGTGCAGGTGGCGGGGTGGAGCGCTTACGGCTACGGCCTCCACGTGGTGCTGGACCACGGGGGCGGGGTGGAAACCCTCTACGCCCACATGTCCCGCATCGCCGTGCGCGCCGGCGAGTGGGTGGAGGCGGGGGAGGTCATCGGCTACGTGGGCTCCAGCGGTTGGTCCACGGGGCCCCACCTCCACTTTGAGGTGCGGGTGGGGGGCGTGGTCCGCAACCCCCTGGCCTACCTGCCCTAAGGGAAGGGAAACCCCCGGGGGTCAGGGCCCCCGGGGTTTGTGCTTTCCCCTCCTTGACCCGGGGGGCGGTAAGCTTGAGGATGGAGGGCGGGATGGAGAAGGGAACCTTCCAGATCAAGACGGGTTTCGCCGAGATGTTCAAGGGCGGGGTGATCATGGACGTGACCACCCCCGAGCAGGCGGTGATCGCCGAGGGGGCGGGGGCGGTGGCGGTGATGGCCCTAGAGAGGGTCCCCGCGGACATCCGCGCCCAGGGCGGCGTGGCCCGCATGTCCGACCCCAAGATCATCAAGGAGATCATGGCCGCGGTGTCCATTCCCGTTATGGCCAAGGTGCGGATCGGGCACTTTGTGGAGGCCATGATCCTCGAGGCCATCGGGGTGGACTTCATCGACGAGTCCGAGGTCCTCACCCCCGCCGACGAGGAGCACCACATTGACAAGTGGAAGTTCAAGGTGCCCTTCGTGAACGGGGCCCGGGACCTGGGGGAGGCCCTGAGGCGGATCGCCGAGGGGGCGGCCATGATCCGCACCAAGGGGGAGGCGGGCACCGGCAACGTGGTGGAGGCGGTGCGCCACGCCCGCACCCTGTGGAAGCAGATCCGCTACGTCCAGGCCCTGCGGGAGGACGAGCTCATGGCCTACGCCAAGGAGGTGGGGGCGCCCTTGGAGCTCGTCAAGTGGGTCCACCAACATGGCCGGCTTCCCGTGGTGAACTTCGCCGCCGGGGGCATCGCCACCCCCGCCGACGCCGCCCTCATGATGCACCTGGGGATGGACGGGGTCTTCGTGGGCTCGGGCATCTTCAAGTCCGGGGACCCCAAGAAGCGGGCCCGGGCCATCGTGCGGGCCGTGACCCATTACAACGACCCCGAGGTCCTGGCCGAGGTCTCCGAGGACCTGGGCGAGCCCATGGTGGGGATCAACCTGGAGGCCTTACGGGAGGAGGAGCGCCTGGCCAAGCGGGGCTGGTGAGATGGGGAGCCGGGCGGTCTGCGGGGTCTACGAGATCCACCCCGAGCGGGTGGAGGCTGCCCGGGCCGCCCTGCCCCAGGAGGCGGTCCTTCGGGAGGCGGCCTCCCTCCTCAAGGCCCTTTCCGACCCCACCCGGATGCGCCTCCTTCTGGCCCTGAAGGAGGCGGGGGAGCTTTGCGTCTGCGATCTGGCCCTGCTGGCGGGGGTTTCCGTTTCCGCGGTGAGCCACCAGCTTAGGCTCCTGCGCCAGGCCCGGCTGGTGGCCTTCCGCAAGGAGGGCAAGCAGGTCTACTACCGCCTGGCGGACGAGCACGTGGCCCACCTGTTGCGGGGGGCTTTGGAGCACGCGGAAGAAATCGCTTGAGCGTTTGCTCAAACGATGCTACCCTGGGGGCATGGAGGCTCCCAGGGTGCGCGTCTACCGGGTGGAGGGGCTGGACTGCGCCGACTGTGCCCGCAAGGTGGAAAAGGCCTTGGGTGGGGTGCCCGGCGTGGTCCGGGCCGAGGTGAGTTTCCAAAGCGGTAAGGCCTACCTGCACCTGGCCGTCCCTGAAGCGGTGAAGGAGGCCGAGGCACGGGTGGCCGCCTTGGGCTACCGCCTGCGCCCGGAAGGGGCGGCTTCGCGGGGGCTTTCTGGGCCCTGGCCCTGGGCCTTGGCCTCGGGGGGGGCCCTCCTTCTGGCCTTGGTCCTCTCCAGGGCCCTGCCTGCCTGGGGTTCCTGGCCCTACGCCGCCGCGGCCTTGCTGGGGGTCTTGCCCCTGGCCCACAAGGCCCTGCGGGGGGTGCGGCAGAACCCCTTCAGCATGCAGGCCCTGGTAAGCCTCTCCACCCTGGGGGCCCTCTTCATCGGCGCCCACGCCGAGGCGGCGGTGGTGGTTTTCCTCTTCCTGGTGGGGGAGGTGTTGGAAGCCTACTCCGTGGCCCAGGCCCGCAAGGCCCTCTTCGCCTTATCGGAGCTCCTGCCCCGGCGGGCCTACCGCCTGGGGGAGGCCGGGGTGGAGGAGGTGCCCCTCGAGGCCCTAAGGGTAGGGGACCGGGTACGGGTGCCCCCGGGGGAACGGGTGCCGGCGGATGGGGTGGTCCTGGCCGGCGAAGCCCTGGTGGAAGAGGGGGCCTTCACCGGGGAGCCCTTGCCCCAGGCCAAGGGGCCAGGGGAGCGGGTTTTGGGGGGAAGCCTGGTGGCCGAGGGCAGCCTGGACCTCCGGGTGGAGCGCCTGCCCCAGGAGGGCTTTCTGGCGGAGATGGAACGCCTGGCCGAGGAGGCCCTCCTCAGGAAGGGCCAGGCGGAGCGGCTGGTGGACGCCTTTAGCCGCCGCTACACCCCGGCGGTCCTCCTTCTGGCCGCGGGGGTGGCCTTCCTCCTGCCCCTTTTCCAGGGGGATTTCCTGGGCCATCTCTACAAGGCCTTGGCCCTGCTCCTCATCGCTTGTCCCTGCGCCTTGGTGGTGAGCGTACCCGCGGCCATCGCCGCCGGGGTGGCCCGGGGGGCGAGGGCCGGGGTGCTCTTCAAGAGCGGGGCGGCCTTGGAGCGCCTGGCGGGGGTGCGGCACCTGGCCCTGGACAAGACGGGCACCCTCACCCTGGGCCGGCCCCGCCTGGTGCGGGTGGTGCCCCTGGGGGTGTCCGAGGCGGAGGCCTTGGCCCTGGCCAAGGCGGTGGCCCAGGGCTCGGCCCACCCCTTGGCCCGGGCGGTGCGGGAGGCGGAGGGCCCGCACCCCCTTCCCGCCGAAGGCCACCGGACGGAGCCGGGACAGGGGGCCTTCGCCCGGGTGGGGGGGAAGGCGATAGGGCTTTTGCGCCCTGAGGCCCTCCCCCTTCCCCCGGAGGTCCAGGCCCAGGCGCGGGCCCTGGAGGGGGAGGGGTATAGCCTTTCCCTCCTGGTGCGGGAGGGGGAGGCCTTGGCCTTGCTGGCCTTTCGCGATGCTCCCCGGCCTGAAGCCCGGGAGGCCTTGGCGGCCCTCCGCGCCTTGGGGCTTAGGCTCCACCTCCTCACCGGGGACCGCAAGGAGGCGGCCTTGGGCCTGGGAGGGGCCTTGGGCCTGGCGGAAGGGGAGGTGCGGGCCGGCCTCTCCCCCGTGGACAAGCTCCGGGCGGTGGAGGCCCTAGCCGCCCAAGGCGGGGTGGCCATGGTGGGGGATGGGGTGAACGACGCCCCGGCCCTGGCCCGGGCCACGGTGGGCCTGGCGGTCCTCGAGGGCACCGAGGCCGCCCTAAGGGCTGCGGACGTGGGCCTCCTTTCCCTCTCCGCCCTGCCCCGGGCCTTCCGCCTGAGCCGAAAGACCCTGGCGGTGGTGCGGCAGAACCTCCTTCTGGCCGTGGGGCTCAAGGGGGTTTTTCTCCTCACCACCCTCTGGGGGATTACCGGCCTCTGGCCGGCGGTGCTGGCGGACAACGGGGCCCTGGTCCTGGTCACCCTGAATAGCCTGCGGCTTCTCCTGGCGCGGGTATAGTCCCGTCATGCCCCACAGGCCCTATCCGCCCCTCCTGGAGCAGTTTTTGGCCAGCGAGGCCAAGGGGGGTATCCTCCTTTTCGCGGCGGCCCTGCTGGTCTTTTTCCTGGCCAACACCCCTTGGGGGGCGGGCTATTTCGCCCTGCAGCAGGTGCCCGTGGGCTTTCGCGTGGGCGCCTTCGCCCTGGAAAAGCCCCTTCTCCTTTGGGTCAACGACCTCCTCATGGCCCTCTTCTTCCTCCTGGTGGGCCTGGAGCTCAAGCGGGAGCTCCTTTCCGGGGAACTCAGGGAGCCCAGACGGGCGGGCCTGGCGGTGGCCGCGGCCCTGGGGGGGATGGCGGTGCCCGCTTCCCTCTACCTCCTCCTCAACCCCGCCCCCCCCGAGGCCCGGGGCTGGGGGGTGCCCATGGCCACGGACATCGCCTTTGCCCTGGGGGTTCTGGCCCTTTTGCCCCGGGTTCCCTTGGGGCTCAAGCTCTTTCTCACCGCCTTGGCCATCGTGGACGACCTGGGGGCGGTCCTGGTCATCGCCCTCTTCTACACCGAGGGGCTCCAAGGGGGGTACCTGGCCGGGGCAGGCCTGGTCCTGGCCCTGGCCTTGGGGTTGAACCGGCTGGGGGTCCGGTGGCTTTGGCCCTACCTCCTCCTGGGCCTGCCCCTTTGGTACCTGGTCCTCCAGTCGGGGGTGCACGCCACCCTGGCGGGGGTGCTTCTGGCCCTGGCCATCCCCCTTAGGCGGGCCCGGCCCTTCCAAGGGGCCACCCAGGCGGAGGAGGCCGAGGCCCTGGAAGGGGAGCTGGAGGCCCTGGAAGAGGCGGTGAAGGAGGCGCAAAGCCCCTTGCACCGCTTGGAGCACACCCTGCACCCCTGGGTGGCCTATGGGGTCTTGCCCGTCTTTGCCTTTTTCAACGCCGGGGTGGACCTAAACGGCCTCGCCCTCGGCCCTGTGGCCCTGGGGGTGGCCCTGGGCCTCCTCGTGGGCAAACCCTTGGGGGTAGGGCTTTTGGCCTGGCTGGCCCTGCGCTTGGGCCTTGGGGTCCTGCCCGAGGGGGTGGGCTTCCGGGCCCTCCTGGGGGTGGGCTTCCTGGCCGGCATTGGCTTCACCATGGCCCTCTTCATCGCTGGCCTGGCCTTTTCCGGGGAGCTTTTGGACCAGGCCAAGGTGGGGGTGCTTTCCGCCTCCTTGCTGGCGGGCCTTTTGGGCTTCCTCTTGGTCCGCGCCGCCCTTGACAGCCCTTCCCCCTAGGCCCAGGATGAGGGGCGTGGTCGGCGTACTGGCCTTACAGGGGGATTTTCGCGAGCACAAGGAAGCCCTCAGGCGCCTGGGCCTCGAGGCCCAAGAGGTGCGGAAGAGGGCGCACCTGGAGGGCCTAAAGGCCCTGGTGGTCCCCGGGGGGGAGTCCACCACCATCGGCAAGCTGGCCCGGGAGTACGGGATTGAGGAGGAGGTGCGCCGCCGGGTGGAGGAGGGGTCCTTGGCCGTCTTCGGCACCTGCGCCGGGGCCATCTGGCTGGCCAAGGAGATCCTGGGCTACCCCGAGCAGCCCCGCCTGGGCGTGCTGGACGTGGCCGTGGAGCGGAACGCTTTTGGGCGGCAGGTGGAGAGCTTTGAGGAAGAGCTTCCCGTCCGGGGGTTTGCCGAGCCCTTCCACGCCGTCTTCATCCGCGCCCCCGTTTTCCGCCGCCTGGGGCCGGGGGTGGAGGTGCTGGCAGAGCTGGATGGCCTTCCCGTCCTGGTGCGCCAGGGCAAGGTCCTGGCCAGCGCCTTCCACCCTGAGCTGACGACGGATCCCAGGCTCCACCGCTACTTCCTGGAGCTGGCCGGGCTTTAGGCCCCTCACCTGCCGTAGACCAGGCTGGGCAGCCAGGTGGCCAGGCCGGGGAAGAGCATGACCAGGGCCAGCCCCAGGATCTGCAGGAGGAGAAAGGGGAGGGCGGCCCGGTAGATGACCCCCATGGGGATCTGGGGGGCCACGCCCCGCACGTAGAAGAGGGCGTAGCCGAAGGGCGGGGAGAGGAAGGACATCTGCATGTTGACCAGGTAGAGGACCCCAAACCACAAGGGGTCAAAGCCCAGCTGCCGGATGATGGGCACGAAGACCGGCACCGCCAGGAGGAGGATCCCCACCCAGTCCAGGAACATCCCCAGGATAATCAGGATGAGCTGCATGAGGATGAGGATCCCCCAGGGGGAAAGCCCCGTGCTGAGGAGGAGCTCGCTGATGTAGCGGTCCCCCCCCTGGGCCACGTAGAAGGCCACGAAGGCGTTGGCCCCAAAGATGATCCAAAGGACCATGGCCGTGGCCTTGGCCGTCTGCTCCAGGGCCAGGCGCAGGTTCTTCCAGCTGAGCCTGCGGTGGAGGGCGGCCACCCCCATGGCTCCGAAGGCCCCCACCGCCGCGGCCTCCGTGGGGGCGGCCAGGCCCAGGAAGATGGTGCCCAGAACCAAGAAGATGAGGACCAAGGGGGCCCAGATGCTCCGCAGGGCGCGCCAGCGTTCCCGCCAAGAGGGGGCTTCTTCGGGGGGGATGCGGGGGGCCCCCTTGGGGTTTACCAGGGCGTAGACCACGGAGAAGAGCATGTAGAGCCCCGAAAGCACCAGTCCGGGCAGGACCGAACCCAGGTAAAGCTCCCCCACCGACTGGTTGGCCACCAGGCCGTAGATGATGGCCAGCACGCTGGGGGGGATGAGGATGCCCAAGGTACCCCCGGCCATCACCGTGCCCGCGGCCAGCACCGGGCTATACCCCCGCCGCAGCATGGAGGGGAGGGCCACCAGGGCCATGGTGACCACCGCCGCCCCGATCACCCCCACCATGGCCGCCAGCACCGTGGAAGCGGCCACCGTGGCCACCGCCAGCCCCCCCGGCACCCGGCCCAGCCACTTGTAGGCCACATCGAAGATCTCCTCAATGAGCCCCGATTTCTCCAGCATGGAGGCCATGAAGATGAAAAGGGGGATGGCCGCCAGCAGGTACTGGGTCATGTTGTTCCACATGCGCTGGGGCACCAGGGCCAGGGCCTCGGGGCTCCAAAGCCAGGCGATGAAGCCCACGGCCACCCCCCCCACCAGGAAGGCCAGGGGATACCCGGTGAGAAGGAGGAGGAAGAGGCTGCCGAACATCAGCCAGGTGAGGGTTTCAATGGGCATGGTCTTCCTCCTTGCCCAAGAGGACCAAGAGGTCGCGGACCAGGTTGGCCAGGCCCTGGAGGAGGAGCAAGGCCGCCCCTAGGGGGATGGCCAGCTTGAAGGGGTAGATGGGGATGGCCTGGTTGGCCAGGGAAAACTCCCGGTTCTGCCAGGAGGCCAGGAAGAACTTCCAGCCGTAGACCAGAAGGGTTCCCGCGAAAAGGGCCAGGAAGACGAAGCCCAGAAGGTTCACCAGGGCTTTGCCTTTGCGGGAAAGCCGGGCGTAGAACACGTCCACCCCCACGTGGGCCCGCTCCCTTAGGGCGTAAGCCCCGGTGAGGACGTAGAGGAGGCCGAAAAGCAAGGTGGAAACCTCATGGGCCCATTGGGTGGGGGCGTTGAAGAAGTAGCGCCGCACCACTTCCACCGTCAGGATGAGGACCGCGGCCAGGGTCAGCCAGGCGGCCAGGCGGCCCGACCACAGGCTGATGGCCTCCACGAGGCCCACCAAGCGCAGGAGGGTGTTCACAGCTGTCCCCTAGAGGCTCAACCCCCGCACGTCGGCATCGGTCACGTAGCCCAGGGCCTTCATGTACTCCAGCTGGCTGGCAAAGGCCTCGCGGGCGTACTTGTCCTGCTTGGCCCACTTGAACCAGATGGGGATGGCCACCCGGCGGAACTTGCGCACGTCCACCGTGGTAAGGCGGATGATCTGCACCCCGGCGGCCTTGTACTTGGGCCAGGTTTCCAGGTTGGCCTTCTGGATCCCGGCGTAGTGGATCCAGCTCCACTCGTGCACCGCGGCCTCAAACCGCTCCTGCAGGTTCTTGGGCACCGCCCGCCAGCGGGAGAGGTTCAGGGTGATGTCCGCCAGGTCCACGGGCTGGTGGATGCAGGGGGTTTCCGGCGGGCCCATGATGATGTACTTGGTCACCTGGTGGAAGCCCAGGTTGTAGTTCACCGCCGGGCCCACGAAGTCCGCGGCGTCGATCACCCCCCGTTCCAGGGCGGGGTAGACCTCGCCGCCAGGCAAAAGAACTGTGGCTGCACCGGCCGCAGAAAAAACGTCGGCTATCATACCCCCGGGCACCCGGAGTTTTACCCCCTTGAAGTCCTCAAAACTTTTGATGGGTTTCTTGGAGTGGATGAGGTTGTAGTCGTGCTGCACTGGGCCCACGTAGAAAAGCCCCTGCTCCTCAAAGGCCCTGCGGGCCAGGTCCAGGCCGCCTAGGGCGTAGTACCAGGTTTCCCACTGGTCCGGGCGGTCCAGGCCCAAGGGGTAGGAGGAGAGGAAGGCGGTGACCGGCATCCGCCCTGCCCAGTAAAGGGTGAAGGGGTGCATCCCGTCCAGGACCCCGGTCTTCACCGCGTCAAACATGTCAAAGGTGCCCACCACCGCCCCGGCGGGGAAGGTCTGGATCTCAATCTGGCCGTCGGTGAGCTCCTTGACCCGCTCGGCGAACCGCTGGAAGAGGGTATAGCCCACGGTACCCGCGTCCCAAGCGGACTGGATGCGCCAGCGGAACCGGGGGGCCTGGGCGATGGCCAAGGGGCTGAAGGCGGCACTGGCCGCTACGCCGGTGGCTACCTTACGGATGAAGCTTCTCCGGGTTTCCTTCATGGCCTTCCTCCAAAGGGGCTAAGGGGGAGGCTTGAGCGCCGAACGCGGGGATGAAGTTTTCCTGACGGGTCCATGAGAACATGGGAGCCCGGGGTTTGTCAAGCCCCGGCCTCGAGGTTCGGCCATCCCGAACGCCAAGGCCCCGGGGGACCCCCGGGGCCGGAAAGGGGGGCCTAGGGGCGCAGGCGGGTGTACATGCGGGGGAAGGGGATGGCCTCCCGCACGTGGGCCAGGCCGCAGATCCAAGCCACGGTGCGCTCCAGGCCCAGGCCGAAGCCCGCATGGGGGACGCTGCCGAAGCGGCGGAGGTCCAGGTACCAGCCGTAGACCTCCTCGGGCAGGCCGAACTCCCGGATCTTCTGCCTCAGGCGCTCCAGGTCGTGGATCCTCTGGCTTCCCCCGATGATCTCCCCGTACCCCTCAGGGGCCAGGAGGTCGTCGTTGAGGACCAGCTCAGGGTCCTCGGGGTCGGGCTCCATGTAGAAGGCCTTGATGCGGGCGGGGTAACGTTCCACAAAGACGGGCCGGTCAAACTGGCGGCTGAGGGCGGCCTCGTGGGGGGCGCCGAAGTCCTCCCCATAGGGGAGGGGGGGGATTTCGGGGTCCTTCTCCCGCAGGCGGTTCACCAGGGCCACGGCCTCCTTGTAGGTGAGGCGGGGGTAGTGGCCTTGGGCTGCGGGCTCCAGGGCCTTGGGGTCGCGTTCCAAGAGTTCCAGCTCCTTGGCCCGCCTTTCCAGGACCCGGCCCACCAGGTAGCTCACCAAGGCCTCCTGGAGGGCCATGTTCTCCTCATGGGTCATGAAGGCCACCTCGGGCTCCACCATCCAGAACTCCAGGAGGTGGCGCCGGGTTTTGGAGCGCTCGGCGCGGAAGGTGGGGCCGAAGGTATAGACCTTACCGTAGGCCAGGGCCCCGGCCTCGGCGTAGAGCTGGCCGGACTGGGAGAGGTAGGCCTTCTCCCCGTCAAAGAGGTTCACCTCAAAGAGGTCCGTGGTGCCCTCCACGGCGCTAGGGGTGAGGATGGGGGCGTCAAAGCGGAGGAAGCCCCGCTCAGCGAAGAAGTCGTGGATAGCCCTTTCCAGCTCGTCCCGGATACGCATCACCGCGAAGGGGCGGCGGTGGCGGAGCCAGAGGTGGCGGTGGTCCATGAGGAAGTCAATGCCGTGCTCCTTGGGGCCGATGGGGTACTCCCCCTGGGGGAGGGAGACCACCTCGAGGCCCCGCACGGCCAGCTCGTACCCCCCGGGGGCCCTGGGGTCTTCCCGCACCAGGCCGAAGGCCTTGAGGGCGGTTTCCTGGGGCAGGTGGTCCGCCTGCCGGAAGACCTCCTCCGGCACCTCCCCCTTGACCACCGTGGCCTGGAGGAAGCCTGTTCCGTCCCGCAGGATGAGGAAATGGATCTTGCCCTTGGAGCGCTTCCCGTAAAGCCAGCCCCTAAGCTCCACCTCCTGGCCCGCATACTGGGCGATCTCGTGGATGAAGACCCGCATACCCCAAGAGTCTACCCGAGGAGGGAGCGAAGGGCCTCGGCCAGGCCGCAGGCCTCCACGGGGGCCACCACCCGCTTGGCGGCCCGCTGGACGCTTTGGGGCGCGTTGCCCATGGCTATCCCCAGGCCCACGGCCCGGATCACCTCCAGGTCGTTTTCCCCGTCCCCCACCATGCCGCACTCCGCCAGGCTGAGGCCGTAGGCCTCGGCCACGAAGCGGGCGGCGGAAAGCTTGCTCACCCCTCGTTGCGTGAGGGAGACGAAGCGCACCCCGGGCATCTTGGGGCTTTCCGCCACGTGGGCTTCCAGTTCCGGGGGCAGGCCCTCCAGGAAGGCCCCCAAGGGGGCTTGGGGCCCGGCCAGAACCTGGAGGCGGACCAGGGGGCTTGGGAGGCCGAGGAGGTCCGCTCCCTCCGCCTCGAGGCCCAAAAGCCGCTGGTGCTCCAGGAGGAGGGGGCTTTCCCCCTCCACGTAAAACCCCCCGTCCGCGGTGTAGCCCTCCAGGGGAAGGCCAAGCCGGCGGGCCAGGCGCACCGCCTCCTTCGCCGCCCCTTGGGGCAGGGCCTGCACCAGGAGGGGGGTGGCGGGGGGGTCGTGGGGGTCTTGGGCCAGGGCCAGGACCACGGCCCCCGACTCAAAGGCGTGGAGGCCCTTGGGGTCTAGCCGGCGGGCCAGGCCCAAGGCCTCCCCCCTTCCGGGCCGCCCGGTGAGGAGGGCAAGCCGGATCCCCCTCTCTCGCACCGCCTCCACCGCGGGCCAGACGCAAGGGGGCACCCCTTCCTTGCCCACCAGGGTGCCGTCTATGTCCACAAAGAGGAGCCGCACCATCAGAGCTCGCCCGAGAGGACCACCGCCGCCTCCCCCCCGATCTGCACCCCGTAGGGCTGGCCCGTGGGGCTATACTCTACCACCACCTCCACCACCCCCGGGTTGCCCAGGCGGTGCCCCTGGTAGATGGTGAGGGCCACCCGGCCCTCCCGCCTGGGCACCACCCCGGCCCGGGCCAGGAGCGCCCCTAAGGCGGCGTTGGCCGAGCCCGTCACCGGGTCCTCGGGGATGCCGAGGAGGGGGGCAAAGTCCCGGGCGTAGAAGCTCCTGGGGCCCATGGGGGCGTAGGCGTGGACCGTGGCCACCTCCAGGCGGCGGGAGAGCTCGCTCAGGAGCCTCATCTCCGGCTCCAGGGCGTCCACCACTCCCGGGGCCACCAGGGGGACGAAAAGGCTCCAAAGCCCGGTGTAGGCCACGCCGTAGGGCAGGCCCCGGTGCAGGTAGCGCTCGTCCGAGCCCAGGGCCTCGAGGGCCTCCTTCAGGGCCTGGTAGGGGGGAAGGTCGCGGAAGCGGGGGGCGGGGCCCCGCACCAGGGCCTTCTTGGGCTCCCCCTCCTGGTAGAGGATCTCCACCGGTAGGGCCTCCGTGGGGGTGTGGAGGTAAAGCCTTTGGCTTCCTTCGGGGGCCAGGCCCAGGCGCACCAGGGTCAGGCCCAAGGCCACGGCGGCGTGCCCGGAGAACTCCACCTCCCCCGAAGGGGTAAAGAAGCGCACGGCGAAGACCTGGCCCTGCCGCTCGGTGACGAAGGCGGTTTCCGGCTCGGCCAGGCGGCGGGCGGTGGCCCGCATCTCCTCCGCCGTCATCCCCCGGGCGTCCAGGACCAGGGCCACCCGGTTGCCCGCCCCTGGGGTGGAGGCGAAGGCGTCCACGATCACGTAGGGGATCCTAGCCATGCCCGACCACCTTGAGGCCCAGCTCGCGAAGCTGCTCCTCGGAAACGGGGCTTGGGGCCCCGGTGAGGGGGTCTTTGCCCTCCTTGTTCTTGGGAAAGGCGATGACCTCGCGGATGGAGGGGCTTCCCGTCATCAGGGCCAGGAGGCGGTCCAGCCCCCAGGCGATCCCCCCGTGGGGCGGGGCCCCGTACTCCAGGGCCTCGAGGAAGAAGCCGAACTTTTCCCGCTGCTCTTCCTCTCCGATGCCCAGGACCCGGAACATCCGGGCCTGGAGATGGGGGTCGTGGATGCGGATGGACCCCCCGCCCACCTCGGTCCCGTTGAGCACCAGGTCGTAGGCCAGGGCCCGCACCCGGCCCGGCTCGGTGTCCAAAAGGGGCAGGTCCTCCGGGTGGGGGTGGGTGAAGGGGTGGTGCATGTAGGTCCAGGCCCCCCGCTCCTCGTCCCACTCCAGAAGGGGAAAGTCCACCACCCAGAGGAAGCGGAAGCCCTCCCGGGGAAGGGCCAGCCTCTCCGCCAGCCTGAGCCGCACCTGGCCCAAGGCCTCCGCGGCCTTCCGCCAAGGGCCGGCCACGAAGAGGAGGGTTTCCCCCACCTTGGCCCCCAGGGCTTCCAGCAGGGCTTCCCGGATGGAGTCCAGGAACTTGGCCACGCTTCCGGAGAACCCTCCCTCCTCCACCCGGGCCCAGGCCAGCCCCCCCGCCCCGTGGCGCTTGGCCACCTCCTCCAGTTCGGCGATCTCCTTGCGGGAAAGGGCCTGGGGCACCACCAGGGCCTTTACCCGTTCCGCCTGGCGGAAAGGGGCAAAGGCGCTTTCCCGGAAGAGGTGCCCCACCTCCTTGAGCTCGAGGCCAAAACGGGTATCGGGCTTGTCCGAGCCGTACCGCTCCATGGCCTCCCCGTAGGGGAGGCGGGGGAAGGGCAGGGCAAGCTCCACCCCCAGGGCCTCGCGGAACACGTGGGCCATGAGGCGCTCGTTGAGGGAGAGGACGTCCTCCACCTCCACGAAGCTCATCTCCAGGTCCATCTGGGTGAAGTCGGGCTGGCGGTCGGCCCTCAGGTCCTCGTCGCGGAAGCAGCGGGCGATCTGGAAGTAGCGGTCCAGGCCCGCCACCATCAGCATCTGCTTGAAGAGCTGGGGGGACTGGGGCAGGGCGTAGAAGAGGCCGGGCTGGTGGCGGTAGGGCACCAGGAAGTCCCGGGCCCCTTCCGGGGTGCTTTTGGTGAGGAAGGGGGTTTCCACCTGGACAAAGCCTTCCCGGTCCAGGAAGTCCCAGATGGCCTTGATGACCCGGTGGCGCAGGCGCAGGTTCTCCTGCATGCGCTTGCGGCGCAGGTCCAGGTAGCGGTACTTGAGCCGAAGCTCCTCCGAGGCTTCCTTTTCCTCCTCCCCCCGCCAGCCGGGGTCCAGGGGGAAGGGAGGGGTTTTGGCCTCGGCCAGCACCTCCAAGGAGGTGAGGGCCACCTCCACCTGCCCCGTGGCCAGGCGCGGGTTGGCCTCGGGGCGGAGGCGCACCACTCCCTTGGCCCGCACCACCCACTCCGAGCGCACCCTTTCCGCCACGGGGTAGGCGGGGCTTTCCGGGTGGGCCACCAGCTGGACCAACCCTTCCCGGTCCCGGAGGTCCAGGAAGATAAGCCCCCCCAGGTCCCGGCGGCGGCTTACCCAGCCCTCCAGAACCACCTCCTCCCCCGCGTGCTCGGCCCTAAGACTCCCGGCGTAGTGGGTACGGCGCATAATCCTCCAAATCTTACCGGATGCTCAGGCCAAGGCGGAAAGCAAGAACCCCAGGGCCTCCCCCTGGGGGAGGCGCACCTGTTCCCCGGTGGCCAGGCGCTTGAGGGTCACTTCCCCCGTCCTGAGCTCGTCCTCGCCCAGGAAGCCCACGAAGGCGGCCTGGCGTTTCAGGGCCTCCTCCACCCCTTTCCCCGGCTTCTTGGGGCTTAGGGCGTACTCGGCCCGCAGGCGGGGGCGCAGGGCCTCGGCCAGGTAGAAGGCTTCGGCCACCGCCTCCTCCACCAGGGGGACCAGGTAGAGGTCGGGCCCCCTCTCCTCGGCCAGGGTGAAGCCCTCGGCCTCCAGGGCCAAGGCCACCCGCTCCACGCCGAAGGCAAACCCCACCCCGGGTACCCTAGGCCCCCCCAGGAGCTCGGAAAGCCCGTCGTACCGCCCCCCACCCCCCAGGGCCGACTGGGCCCCGATCTCCTGGTGGTGCACCTCAAAGGCGGTGCGCACGTAGTAGTCCAGGCCCCGCACCAGGGAGGGCTCCAGCTCGTAGGGCACGGAGAGCCTTTCCAGGTGGCGTTCCACTGCTTGGAGGTGGGCTCGCGCCTCCTCCCCCAGGAAGTCCAGCATGGGCCTCACCCCAAGCTCCCGGAGGAGGGCCTGGTCCTTCTCGCTTTTGGAGTCCAGGATGCGCATGGGGTTCAGGTCCAGGCGTTCTTGCGAGTCCTCGGAGAGCTCCGCCCGGTAAGGGGAAAGGCATTCCCGTAGGTAGGCGTTGTACCGGGTGCGGTCCTCTGGGTCCCCCACGGAGGAGAGCTTGACGGAAAGCCGCCTTAGGCCCAGTTCCTTCAGGCTCTCGTAGAGGAGGAGGATGGCCTCGGCGTCCAGGATGGGGCTTTCCGAGCCCAAGGCCTCGTAGTTTACCTGGTGGAACTGGCGGTACCGGCCCCTTTGCGGCCTTTCCGCCCGGAACATGGGCCCCGCCATCCAGAGGCGCACGGGCTGGGCCCAGACCTTCATCCCGTGTTCCAGGTAGGCCCGTACCATGGCCGCGGTGCCCTCGGGACGCAAGGTTAGGGAGCGTCCGCCCCGGTCCTGGAAGGTGAACATCTCCTTGCGGACGATGTCGGTGGCGGCTCCTACGCCCTTTTCAAACACCTGGGTTTCCTCAAACACTGGGGTCAGGAGCTCCAGGGCCCCCGCCGCCTCCAGCACCCTGCGGGCGGTGGCCACGATGTGCTGGTGGAGCCTAAGCTCCTTGCCAAAAAGGTCCTTGGTGCCGCGGACGGCCATACCCCTTCACTTTAGCGCGGGATGTTATCCTGGGTCCCATGGGAAGGCGGGGGGCGTGGTTTCTTTATGCCCTCTACCTCTTCCTCACCCTGGGGGCCTCCACCGGGGTAGCCCTGCAGCTTTACCTGATGCAGCGGCAAAACCCCTCCCTGCGCGCCGACCTCTGCCAGGCCCCGGGGGAGGCAAGGGAGGTGGACCACTCCCCCCTCTGCGGCTTGCAGGTGGCCCCGGGCCTGCCTCCCCTCGAGGCCCCCGCACCCCCTACCCCCATCCAGGTCCTCCGGGTCCGGCCCGAGGGGCACCCGGGCCACCCCCCCGCCCTCTCCCGGGCCCTGGTTCCCCGGGCCCCTCCTTTCGCCCTGGCCTAGCGAGGCAGGAAGAGGCTTTGGGCGAAAGGAGGGTGCGTGTGCAAGCGGTGGTCTTGACGCAGGATCTGGAGTTGTACGCCCGGGTGGCGGGCGTGTTGGGCCAAGACGGCTGGAAGGTTTCCTGGCAGAGCGGCAGGGGCCTGGTCCTGGCGGACCCGGCCTTTTGGGAAAGGGGCCAGGTGCTCCTTTGGCGCACCCCGGGAGGGCTTAGGGCTTACGATCCGGAGCGGCTGGCCTTCCTCACCCGTCGGGATGACCCTAAGACCCTGGCCGAGGGCTTAAGGGGGCGGCTTGGCCTCCGCCTCCTGCCTGGGGAGGTGGGGGTGCTCCTGGCCCTGGGCCTGGGGGTTCCCCCGGAGGCCAAGGCCTTGGCCCGGGGCCTGGGGATGCCCCCCCACCGGGCCCGTTTCCACCTCAAGGGGTTGCGCAACAAGCTGGGCCTAGCCTGGGAGGAGATCCTCCGCCTGGCCCGGCATCAGGTGCAGGTAGCGGGGCTTGAGGACCACCCGGATCCTCTGGCCTGGGCCAAGGCGCAGGCGCTCCTGCACGTGCCGGGGCAGGAGGAGGGAAAGGGGTACAGGGCCCAGGAAGCGGCCCCGGTAGGCCAGGCCCTCGGGGTATAGGCTTTCCAGAACCCCTTCCAGGAGGTTTTCCGGGGGTGGGGGGCGGTCCTCCCGCACCACCAGGACCTCCTCTGCCCGCACCCCCAGCCAGGCCCGCCCCCCGGGCCCGGCCCAGGGGGGAAGGGGGAGGCGGAGGGCCACCCCTTGGAGCTCCACCCCTCCCTCGAGGACCCTCACGGGGAAGAGGTTCTCGTAGCCCAAAAGCCGGGCCACCGCCACCTCCTGGGGGCGGGCCAGGACCTCCGCCGGGGGGCCTTCCTGCAGGATCCGCCCCCGCCCCATCACCACAAGCCAGTCCGCCATCCGGGACAGGTCGGGGTCGTGGCTTACGGCCAGGGCGGGGACACCTTCCCGGCGGATGAGGGCCACCAGCTCGGCCAGCACCTGGCCCTTGGTGAGGGGGTCTAGGGCGCTGGTGGGTTCGTCCAGGAGGAGGAGTTCCGGTTCCCGGGCCAGGGCCCGGGCCAGGGCTACCCGCTGGCGCTGGCCACCGGAGAGGGCCTGGGGGCGCTTTTCCGCGTGTTCCAGAAGCCCCACCCGGCCCAGGAGGGCCAAAGCCCTTTCCTTGCGCCCGGGGCCCTTTAGGGGAAAGGCCACGTTTTCCCAGGCGGTCATGTGGGGGAAGAGGGCCAGGTCCTGAGGGAGGTAGCCTATGGGCCGCCTTTCCGGGGGGAGGTGCCGGTAGGGCTCCCCTTCGGCGGGCACCAGGCCGGCCAGGGCCTTGAGGAGGGTGGTCTTGCCCACGCCGCTTTCCCCCAGGAGGACGGTGAACCCCCGGATCTGGAAGTGGGCCTCGAGGGGAATGGGCCGCCTTATCCGGTAGTGGACCTCCACGCCCGCCACCTCCTTTCCAGGGTCCGCACCGAAACCAGGATGGCCAGGCTCAGGCCCAGGAGGACCCAGGAGGCCTCCTCGGCCTCCGCGAAGCGCAGGGCCTGCACCAGGTCGTAGAGGTAGATGCTCACCATCTGGGTCTTCCCCGGGATGGACCCCCCCACCATGAGCACCACCCCGAACTCCCCCAGGGTGTGGGCGAAGCCCAAAAGGGTCCCGGAGAGGAGGCCCGGCCACACCAAGGGGAGGATGATCTGGCCCCAGACCCGCCACCAGGGGGCTCCCAGGGTGCGGGCCACCTCCAGCAGGTTCCGGTCCAAGGACAAGAAGGCCTCCCGGTAGGCGGTGAAGACGAAGGGCAGGCTAAAGAGGACGCTGGCCAGGACCAGGCCCTCAAAGCGGAAGGCCCAGGAAAGCCCGGTGAGCCGGGTCCAGATCCCCTCGGGGCCCAGGAAGAGGAGGAGGTAAAACCCCAAGACCGTGGGGGGCAGGACCAGGGGCAGGAGGACCACCGCCTCCACCAGGGGTTTGCCCGGGAAGGGGCGGAAGGCCAAGAGCCAGGCCAGGGGGATGCCCAAGAGGAGGAGGAGAAGGGAGGAAAGGAGGGCCACCCTCAGGGAAAGGGCCAGGGCGGTCCAGAACTCGGGGGCCAGCATCTACTCCCCCGGCAGGAGGAAGCCGTAACGCCGGAAGATGGCCCGGCCCTCAGGGCTTCCCACGAAGCGGTGGAAGGCCAGGACCTCGGGCCGGGCCCGCCCCTTGAGGACCACGTAGGTTTGCTCCAGGAGGAGGTGGCTGCCCATGGGGGCCAGCCAGAACACCCCGGGCCGGGAGAGGCTTTCGTGGATCGCCAGGGGCAGGGCCAGGATCCCCGCCTGGGTGGCCGCCACGGCCAGCTGGGCGGCGTGGGCGATGTTCTCCCCGTAGACGAAGGCGAACCGGGGTTTGCCCCGGCGGAGGGGCTCGGCGTCCCAGTAGGCCTCCACCCCCCGGGTGAGGCTTTCCCAGGGGATTTCCGCCCAGGCCAGCTGGGCAAAGGGTTTGGCCAGGCCGGGGATAGGGGCATCCGGCCGGCGTTTCAGGAGGCCGTAGCGCTCCAGGAGGGTGATGGCGGCCCGGCCGTAGGGGGCGTGCACGGGGTTGGCGATGGCCAGCTGGGTGACCCGGGGGTCCTTGAGGGCCTGGGGGCCGGGCTCCAAGCCCAGCCTCCGGTCCAGCCAGACCACGAGGCGCCCCAGGGCGTAGAGCCTGCGGCTTCCCCGCTCCGCCAGGCCCCGCTCCTCTAGGAGCCTGGGGTAGAGGCTTTCCGCGGAGAAGAAGAGGTCGGCCTCGAGGCCTTGGGTGAGCTGGGTGTAAAGCCGACCGGAGGAGCCGAAGGCCAGGCGGACCTGCACCCCGGGGTTTTCCGCCTGGAAGGCCTGGGCGATCTCCGGCAGGGCGTACTGCAGGTCGGAGGCGGCCACCACCCGGACCTCCCTTTGCCCCAGGGCCCATCCCGAGGCCAGAAGCAGAAGCCAAAGAAGACGCTTCACCCTTGCCTCCTTTTCCACCCTGGCGGGCGAAGAGGGTATCCCCGCCCCGGCCCGGTAAGCCCCAGGGGTCTTGCCGGGCCCGGAGGTGGGGGCATTCTACCTAAAAAAGGGGCTCCTGGCTCACGGCCTTGACCTGGCGGCGCTCCTTGGGGGGGAGGGTGAGGAGGACCCGCTTCACCTCCTGGATGTCCAGCCAGGTGAGGTGCTTGGGGCTGCCAGGGGCCCGGCTGGGGTTTCGCAGCAGGTAGGCCGGGTGGAACATGGGGAAGACCCGGATCCCGTGCCAGGCAAACCACTGCCCCCGCACCTTGGTGATGGAGACCTTCTCCCCCAGGAAAAACTCCGCCGCCACCGCCCCCAAGGGGACGATGATCTGGGGGGCGATGAGCTCAATCTGCTTCAGGAGCCACTTGTCCGTGCAGATCTTGGCCTCGTCGGGAAGTGGGGCGCGGTTGCCGGGAGGGCGGCACTTGACGATGTTGGCGATGTAGACCTCCTCCCGGGGGATACCCGCGGCCTCGAGGATCCGGTTCAGGAGCTGGCCCGCCTTGCCCACGAAGGGGCGGCCCGTTTTGTCCTCCTCCTCCCCCGGGCCTTCCCCTACGATCATGAGCTGGGCGTCGGGGTTCCCCTCCCCGAAGACCACCTGGGTCCGGCCCTCGGCCAGGCGGCACGCGGTGCAGCTTTGGGCCTGGGCGCGCAAGAACTCCAGGGTCATTGCAGGGGTTTCCTGGCCTTCCGGGCTTCCCGGCGGGTCTTGGGGTCCAGGCCGATCATGAGGAAGAAGTTCTCCAGGGCGTTTTCCTGGCCCTTGATCTCGGGGTGCTGGTCCTCCGGGGTGCCGGTCACGAAGGGCAGGGACTTGTAGAGTTCCAGGGCGTACTGGACCACGGCCTCCGGCCCCTCGGCCTCCGCCACCTCGGCCAGCTTGGCATAGACCTCGCGCCGGGCCTCGGCGTGGCGGCGGAAGACCTCCGGGTTGGGCGTTTCCGGCGCCCGGAGGACGTCCTGCTTGGCGATGCGGCGGTAGTGCTTCAAGCCCCGAACGATCTCCTCCGTGGTCAGCGTGATCTTGAACTCCATCCCCGCTCCTTTCCGGCCTTAGGGCCCTACCTTTGGCAGATTATAAGCCTCTTCACCGGGAGCTGCGTATACTTGGGGGGATGGAGGTTTTGGGGCCCTATTGGCTGCGGCGTATTCTCGCCCATGTTGGGACCATTACCGTCTACGAGGGCCAGGACACCCGTACCGGGATGCCGGTGATGGTCCTCAAAGGGGCCCAAGGGTCCCCGGTGGCCATGGAGGGGGTCCTGCCCCTCCTGGAGGCCACCCCGGAGGCCTGGATCCTGGAATGGCCCTTGGGGGCCGTGCCCCTAAGCCAGTACCTGGGGGTGGCGGACCCTGGCCGCTTGGAACTCTGGCTCAAGGAGATGGCCCGGCTCTTGCAGGCCCTGAAGGCCCAGGGGGTGGCCTACGCCCCCTTGCCGGAGCTCTGCCTGGTGAAGGGCAAGCGGGTGTGGCTTGGGGGGGTGGGGCTGGCCTCCCTTTCCGGGGAGCCGGAAAAGGCCCTGGCCGGCCTGGCCCGGGCCCTGGCGGGGGAGCGCTGGCCGGATTTTCCCCTAAGGCAGGGGGTGGAGGGCGTGGAGCGGGGGGAGGTGCCCCTCGAGGCCCTCTTCGCCCCCCCACCTTCCCAGGAAGAAAACCCCCCTCCCCCCGAGCCGCCCTCCCCGCCCGCGCCTTCCCGTAAGCAGCTTTCCGTGGAACCCGTGCCCGAACCCCAGGAGGCCCCAGGGCCTGCCCCGGAGAAGACCCCCAGCCGCCCCCGCGTCATCCGCATAGAGGAGAGGGAGGAGCCCCCTTTCCCCGTGATGGAGCCCCCTTCCCCAAGGAGGCGGCGTGGGGTGGGGCTTGGGCTCTTGGCCCTGCTCCTCCTCTTGGGGCTTGGCCTTTTCCTCCTCCGCCCCCTGCCTGCACCGCAGGAAGGCCATGTGATGGAGTTCCGCACCGACCCCCCCACGGAGAAGGCCGAGGTGGTTCTCCTGGAAGCCCCCGAGGGTTCTCGGATGCTCCCAGGAACCCTCCTCCTCACCGCCCCTGGCCGGGTGGAGTTTGACCGCCCGGGGGTGTACCGCCTGCGCATCCGGGTGGCGGGGCGGGACCCGGTGGACTACCTCCTGGAGGTGCCCGGCCCTCCCCTTACCATCAAGGTACGCTAGGCCCATGACGGAGCATCCCGCCACCTACCGCTACCGCTACTTTTTCGCCGGAGAGGCCGCGGGGGAGGGTCGGCTGGAGGTGCGGCCCCAGGGAAAGGGTGTGCGGGCCGTCCTCACCGCCGAGGTGCACCTGCCCTTGCCCAAGACCCGGCAGCGCTGGCAGACGGAAACCGACCCTGAGGGGTACTCCCTCTACTTCTCCGAGCGGGTGGAGGCCCGGGAGGCCCGCCTCTTCACCGTGGAAAGGCTGGAGGTGGAGGGGGTGGTCCTGGTCACCCAGGGCAAGGAGAGCCTGGCCCTGCCCTACCTCACCCCCTACCACGACCCCCTTTCCCTCCTCCTCTTCCTCCCCCGCCTAGAGCTCCTGCCCGGGGAGGTGGCCCGCTTCCCCATGCCCGGGGGGCGGGCCTACGTGGAGCGGCTTTCCGACCTCGAGGTGGAAGGCCGCCTCCGCCGCCACTACCGCCTGCGCCCTGGGCTTACCCTGGTCCAGCTGGAAGAGGACCTTCCCGTGCGCCTGGCCCAGCAGGTGGGGGACCACGTGTTTGAGGCCGTGCTGGAAGGGGTGGAGGAGGTGAGGCGCCGCCGCCGCTGGGTATAGTGGAGGCATGATCTACCGCGCGGAGGAGGTGAGGGAGCGCTTCGCCCGGCGGGGGCTCTCTTTTGACCCCAAGGTGGAGGAGGTGGTGCGGGGCATCCTCGAGGCGGTGCGGGCGGAAGGGGATGCCGCCTTGGACCGCTTCAGCCTGGACCTGGACGGCCACCCCGTGGAGGAGATCCCCAAGCGCGCCTGGCGCCAGGCCTACGAGGACCTGGACGAGGCCCTGCGGGATGCCCTGGAAACCGCCAAGGAGCGCATTGAGGCCTTCTACCGCGAGGAGGCCAAGGGCGGCTTCCTGAAGGCGGATGCGGCCGGGGTCCTGGGCCAGCTGGTGCGGCCCCTGGCCCGGGTAGGGGTCTACGTGCCCGGGGGAAGCGCCCCCCTTCTTTCCAGCCTCCTCATGAGCGTGATTCCCGCCAAGGTGGCCGGGGTGGGGGAGGTGATCGTGGCCAGCCCCCCTAGGGTCCACCCCGGGGTGCTGGCCGCGGCCTGGGTGGCGGGGGCGGACCGGCTTTTCGCCATGGGCGGGGCCCAGGCCATCGCCGCCCTGGCCTACGGCACCGCCCGCGTGCCCCGGGTGGACAAGATCGTGGGCCCCGGGAACGCCTACGTGGTGGCGGCCAAGCGCCAGGTCTACGGGGTGGTGGGCCTGGACGGCCTGGCGGGTCCCACGGAGACCATGCTGGTGGCCGATGGTTCCGCCTCGCCCAAGCTCCTTGCCGCCGACCTCCTGGCCCAGGCGGAGCACGGGCCCGACTCCGAGCCCTGGCTCCTCTCCCCGGATAGGGCCCTCCTAGAGCGGGTGGAGGCGGAGCTCTACCGCCAGCTTCAGGACCTCCCCCGGGCGGAGATGGCCCGGAAGGCCCTGGAGCGGGGGGGGCTGGTTCTCACCCAGGACCTGGAGGAGGCCTTGGCCCTGGCCAACCTCTACGCCCCCGAGCACCTCTGCCTGGCCCTCGCCGACCCTTTGCCTTGGCTTGGCAAGGTGCAAAACGCCGGCGGGGTCTTCCTGGGGGAGGGAAGCCCTGAGGCCCTGGGGGACTACATCGCCGGCCCCAGCCACGTGATGCCTACCTCGGGCACGGCCCGCTTCCAGGGGGGCTTGGCCGTGCGGGACTTTCTCAAGGTGATCCCGGTGATCGGCCTGGGGGAGAAGGCGGTGCGGGAGCTTTCCGCCAAGGGGGCGGTTCTGGCCCGGGCCGAGGGCCTGGAGGGGCATGCCCGTTCCCTGGACCTAAGGCAATGAAGATCCTCCACGAACTCCTAGGCCCCCTGGAGCTTCCCGACCGCCTGGAGCGCCTGGTAAGCCTGGCGCCCAACCTCACCGATGCCCTCTTCGCCCTGGGGGTGGGGGAGAGGCTTATAGGCCGGAGCGCCTTCTGCCACCGCCCCCCCCAGGTGCTCTCCCTGCCCGTGCTCTCCTCCTACACCAAGACCCGCACCGAGCTCCTAAGGCGCCTAAGCCCCGACCTCGTCCTCCTCTCCACCGGGGTGCAGCGGGAGCAGGCCTTAAGGCTTAAGGAGGAGGGCTTTCCCGTCTACGCCGTGCCCTTGCCCACAAGCCCGTATGGGATCCTGGAAAACCTCTCCACCCTGGGGCACCTTTTGGACCTCGAGGACCGTGCGGACGCCCTGGCCCACGGGCTCGCCCTCCGTTACGCTGCCCTCAGGGGGCGGTTTGGCCTGAGGGTCTACTTTGAGATGGACCTGGGAGGGCCCATCACCGTGGGCCGGGGGAGTTACATCGCCCAGGCCCTTCTCCACCTGGGCCTCAGGCCCATCTTCCTGGACGTGCCCCAGGCCTACTTCGTCCCCGACCTGGAGGAGGTGAAAAGGCGCAAGCCCGACCTCTTCCTTTATGAGCCCAAACCCTGGGGCAGGAACCCCCTGGAGAAGGCCCGGGCCTTGGCGGCGGCCCGGGGCTGGGACCTCCCTGTGGCCGCCACCGATGGGGACGAGCTGGCCCACTACGGCCCCATGTTCTTCGGCTTTCTGGAAAAGCTGGCCTCCCGCCTCGAGGCTACCTTAGCCCAGGCTTAAGCCGGGGGCATCCTCTGGGGGGTAAAGTGGGAAGCATGAAGCCTTTGGCCCTTCTGGGGCTCCTCCTGGGCGGTGTCTTGGTGCTCTCGGCTTGCTTCCAAGCCCCACCGCCTCCACCGCCCCAAGGGGGGTGTACCCCCCGGGCCAGCGGCAAAGCCCTTTCTGCCCAAGGCCATGACCTGCTTGGCCTTCAAGGTCTTGGGGATTTTTCTTCCCCCTATGCCCTGGGTGAGCTCCTGGTGCTCTTTGGGGGCGTGGCGCCCCAGGCCCTTTTAGCCCAAGTGGAAGGGATTCAACCCTTGGGAAAGGTGGGCTCTAGCTTTTTCCGCGTCCGAACGCGCGTGGGCCAGGAACGCGCCACGGCCCAGGCCCTTCTGCGAGCGGGGGCTAGGTGGGTGCAGCCCAACTACATATACCGGCCCCTAGCCCTTCCTAACGATCCCCATTACGAGGATCGCCAAAAGTCCCTGCTCAATGGCCTCGTGGGCCTCGAGGCGGCTTGGAACGCCTCCACGGGCGATCCTAGCCTAATCCTCGCCGTGGTGGACACGGGGTATTTGCCCCACGAGGACATGGCTGGCAGATGGTATCTGCCCCCTGGGGAAACCCTGGATCTGGCTGATGGGGATGCGGACCCCCTGGACGATATCCCTCTTCCTGCCGGGCGGGGCCATGGCCTAGCGGTGGCCTCCATCCTGGGGGCCGCTACCAACAATGCCAAAGGCATGGCTGGGGTCACGTGGGGGGGCAGGATCCTCCCCCTCAAGGCGGCCCGTTCCGAAGACGGCGAGATGCTCACTTCCTACGTGGCCCAGGCGGTGGATAAGGCGGTGGCCCTGGGTGCCAAGGTGATCAACCTTTCCCTGGGCGGCCCGGCTTCCGATCCGGTTCTGGAGAGCGCCTTGGTTCAGGCCCGCAGCCAGGGGGTGGTCCTGGTAGCCGCTGCTGGCAACGGCGGTGGAGAGGGTTTGCTTTACCCCGCAAGCTCCCCAAGCACCCTTGCCGTGGGCTCGGTGAACGCTTCCCGCCAAAAGTCCCGTTTCTCCAACTGTGGACCCGAGTTAGACCTGGTGGCTCCAGGGGAGGGTGTTTGGGGTGCATCCGACCAAGACGGCTATGTCCTCTGGAGCGGCACCTCCATGGCTGCCCCTGTGGTGAGCGGAATAGCGGCCCTGTACCTGTCCCAGTACTGGGAACTCCGGGGTCAATGGCCCACGCCCGACCAGGTCCGCCTTTGCCTAACCGCCACGGCCCAGGACCTAGGCCCTCCTGGGCGCGATACGGGCTATGGCTTCGGCCTGGTGCGGGCGGACCGGGTGATGGCGAACACCACCCTTTGCTTCCCCTAATCCGCCTCACCTGGCGGGGTGTACACTAAGCCCCCGTGCGGCGCGCCCTTTTGCCCTTGGCCCTCCTTTTCCTCATCGCCCTTGGCCTTTGGGCCTACCCCCTCGTGGGCCCTGCGGTGCGCCACGGGGCCCTGCCCCACCCTGGGGGCCTGCGGGAGCCCCTGACCCTCCTCGTCTACGGTTCCAGCCCGGAGTACCTGGGCTACCACCGGCGGGCCCCTGAACGTTTCCGGGGGCTTGCGGACACCATCTTGCTGGTACGCCTAGACCCGGGGAGGAACCGGGTGGCGGTCCTCTCCGTGCCCCGGGACCTTTGGGTGGAGCTTCCCGGGTATGGCGGGCATAAGGTGAACGCCTATAGCCCCTTGGGCGGCCCGAACCTCATGGTGGAGGCCGTGGCCCGGGCTACTGGGGTGCGGGCGGAACGCTACCTGGTGGTGAGCACGGAAGCCCTCCGCAAGGGGGTGGAGGCCCTAGGGGGGGTGCGCCTTTGCGTGGAGAAGCCCATGCGCTACCGGGATCGGGCGGCGGGGCTGGAGATCCACCTGGAGCCGGGGTGCCAGGTCTTGAACGGCTTCCAGGCCGAGGGATACCTGCGCTTCCGCAAGGACGCTTTGGGGGACATTGGCCGGGTGCAGCGGCAACAGGCCTTCTTCCATGCCCTTAAGGACCAGATCTTTTCCCCCGCCGGGCTTTTGCGCCTTCCCCAGGTGGTGGCCGCGGTGGAGCCTTACGTAAGGACCGACCTGACCCGGGAGGAGAAGGGGAGGCTTTTGGGATTTGCCCTAAGGCGTCCTGTCCTGGTGAGCCTTCTCCTCCCCGGCCATTTCGGCGGGGGAGGGTGGCAGGTGGACCCGGAGGCCCTAAGGGAGGTGCGGGCCCTCTACTTCGGGGAGGGGGTCCAGGTGGGGGAGGTGGGGCTTGCCGGGCGGTCCGTGGCCTTGGTCTATGGCCCCGGCCAGGAGGCCCTGGCGGAAGGGGCCCGGGAGCGCCTCCACCGTTTGGGCCTTAGGGTGCTCAGGCGCCCTTCAGACCTGGTCCCGGCCCGTACCGAGGTCCTGGAAAACGGCCCCGGGTTCCTGGCCCAGGCCCTGGGAGGGGCCTTGGGGGTGCCCTACCGCATCTCCGGGGAGGCGGTCTTGGGGGCAGACCTCACCCTACGCCTTGGCGAGGAGGCCCCCTTTCGTTAGCATGGGAAGCGTCCGCCGGGGTGGCGGAACGGTAGACGCTGCGGACTTAAAATCCGCTGGGGGGATACCCCCGTACGGGTTCGAGTCCCGTCCCCGGCACCAAAGGGCCCCGGGCCACCCGGGGCCTGTGCGTTTGGGCTGCTATGCTAGGGCCCGTGGGCGTTCTCACCCGCTATTTGGAAAAGGCCATGGCCCAGGCCCGCTACGACCTCTTGGGGCCGGGGCGGTTCGTGGCCGAACTTCCGGAGCTTGGTCTTCGGGTGGAAGCCCCCCACCTCGAGGCCACCCGGGAAGCCTTGCGCGAGGCCCTGGAGGCCTGGCTCCTGGAAACCCTGCGTTCGGGCCTGCTGCCTCCGGGCCTCGAGGGAAACGAGGACCCGGTACGGACCCGGTTTTTCGCCCTAGCCCAGGAGATGTGGCGCCTCCTCAAGGAGGGGGCCCAGGCCCCTTCCTCCGAGGCCCCCAAGCCCCTAGAACCCCCCAAGCCCCGCAAAGCCCTTTCCCTGGAGGAGTGGCTTAAGGGCCTGGGCATCCAGGTGGTGAAGAAGCCCCAGGAGGAGGAAGAAAAGGAAAAGGTTCTCACCCGGCTGGCCCTTTTTTTGGGGGACCGCTACCCAAGCCTGGAGAAGCTATACGAACGCTTGAAGCAGAGCCTTTCCACCAAGCGCCAGTTTGAGCTTTCCCTTTCCGAGGCCACCCAGGAGGAGATCGCCAACTCCACCCAGTTCTGCACCATGCTCAAGCAGTACGCTTTCCTCACCAGCTACCACTACAAAAACGAGGAGCGGCGCATCCGGGCCAAGGCCAGCACCGAGGGCTTTGTGCAGAACTTCCTCACCGGAGGCTGGCTGGAGCGGTACGTGGCCGAGCGCTTGCGCAAGTTCCTGCGCTCCAAGAACCTGCCCCACGAGGTGGCCGTGGGGTACCAGGTGACCCTGCCGGGCGGGGAGGCCATGGAACTGGACGTGCTGGTGCGGGTGGGGGAGCGCTTCTTCTGGTTTGAGGCCAAGACCGGGGACTTCCAGGCCCACATCGCCAAGTATGCGGGGCTAAAAAAGGTCCTCGGCCTTACCGCCCGGGAGAGCTTCCTGGTCCTTCTGGGCATGGACAAGGCCCGGGCCAAGGAGCTTTCCGCCCTCCACGGCCTTACCGTGGTCAACCAGGCAAACTTTATAGAGGTTTTCCAGGAGGTTCTGGAGGGCCATGCTGCGTAAGGTCCTCCTGGTCATGGGGGGCACCCTGGCCTCGAGGGTCTTGGGCCTCCTGCGCCAAGCGGTCTTCAACGCCCTTTTCCCCGATGCCCTCAAGGACGCCTTCAACGTGGCCTACCGGGTGCCCAACCTCCTCCGGGAGCTGCTGGCGGAAGGGGCGGTGCAGAACGCCCTCATCCCCCTTCTGAAGGCTTTGCCCGAGGAGGAGGCCCGGGTCTTCGCCCGCCGCTTCGCCGCCTTCCTCCTGGGGGTGAACCTCCTGGTCCTGGGCCTAGGCTACCTCCTCGCCCCCTGGGTGGTGGGGCTTCTGGTGGCCCCGGGAAGCCACCTGCGGGAGGGGGAGGCCTTTGCCCAGGTGGTCTACCTCACCCGGCTTCTCCTCCCCTTCCTCCTCGGCATCTCCCTGGCCGCCCTTTTCTCCGCCCTTTTGCAGGCGGAAGAGCGTTTCCTGCCCTACGCCTTGGGCCCCGTGGCCTTCAACCTGGCGGCCATCGGCCTCATGGCCCTCTTTCCCGGGAACCCCACGGCCCTGGGGCTTTCCGTGGCCCTGGGAGGGCTTTTGCAGGCCGCCATCCAGCTGCCCTTTCTGCGGGGCCTCCGCCTGGAGTGGCGCTGGCACCAGGCCTTTGCCCCAGCCCTCCTGCGCATGGGGCCTTTCGCCTTCACCACCTCCTTGCGTCAGTTTTTGAACCTGGTCCTCACCAACATCCTCACCCGCTACCCCCCGGCGGCGGTCACGGGGTTTTACAACGCCGAGGTGGTCTTCCAGATGGTCCTGGGCCTCTTCGCCACCTCCCCCGCCATCGCCCTCTTTCCCCGGATGAGCGCCCTCAAGGGGGAGGAGCTTGCCCGGTTCCTCGAGGCGCCCCTCAAGCGCTTGAGCCTGGTCCTGGCCCTCCTGGGGGGGCTTCTCCTTGGGCTAAGCCCCTACGTGGTGGTCCTCCTCTTCGGCCTCTTCGGCCCCCTGACCCCGGAGAACCGGGCCTACAGCGCCCAGGTGCTGGCCGCCATGGGCCTGGCCGTCCTCCCCTGGGGGGTGAACACCCTTCTTCTCCGCGGGCTTTACGCCTTGGGGCGGGTGCGGGAGGCGGTTTGGGCCAGCGCCGTGGTCTTCCTCAGCAACACCCTGGGCTACTGGCTTTTGCGGGATGGGGGCCTATTCCTCCTCAACCTGGCCACGGCCTTGGCCGGCTGGCTGGGGCTTGCCCTCTACCTGCGGCTTCTCCGGCGGGAAGGGGTGGAGGCCCCCTTCCTGCCGGGCCTTCTCCTCAAGGCCTTTGGGGCGGGGCTTCTTGCGGCCTTGCCCGGGCTGGTCCTGGCCGGCTTTTGGCCCGCCGCCCAGGCCCTGAAGGCCCTATCCCCCCTCCTTCTGGGCGGAGCCCTTGGGGTGGGCTTCTTCGCCCTGGCCGCCCGGTTCTTGGGCCTTCCCCTTAAGGAGCTTCTCCCCAGAAGCCTTTCAGGCGGAAGTAGAGGGGCTTGAGCCGGAGGGTAAAGGCGGGCTCTTCCCAGGTGGGCCAGGAGAAGCCCACCGGTTGCCCCCCCTCCCAAAGGAGGCGGAGGCCCTCGAGGGGGATGGGCTTGGGCTCGTACCAGGCCAGGCGCTGGCTGGGGTCGGCCAGGAGGAGCATCCCCCAGGGGAGGCGGAGTTCCAGAAGGCCCCCTTCCCCCAGGACGTAGTCCGCCGTGGGGTCGCGGTGGCCCTCGGGGTCCCTTCCCTCCCGCAGCTGGCCCAGCTCGTAAACCACCCTAGGGTACTCGGCCCCGTCCCGGCCCGTGCGGCGGCGGTTGGGCTCCAGAAGAAAGGGGACCAGGGGGCCGGTGCCGGGCTTGCTGGGCCCGCGGAAGCTCAGGTAGGCGGTGCCTGGAAGCCCGTAGTCCAGCTCCTGGAAGGGGTAGTACCCCCGCTCCACCCAAAGCCGGCCCCCCTCGAGGCCCACCTCCACCAGAAACTCGGCCCCAAAGCCCTCGGCCACCGGAACCCCCCCGGGTACGGTGTCCAGGTAGAGCCGGAGGGGCAGGGGGCCCCGGTAGAGGAGCCAGAGGTACTCGGGGTCGGCCTTGGCCTTGAGGAAGCGCCCCTCTTCCCGGAGGAGGAAGGGGACCGCTTCCCATTCCTGGGCTTTCCCGTCCAGGCGAAAGGGGCTTGGGGCCGTGGCCGCCAGGAGGCCATAGTTCTCCTCGGGGTCCAGGAGGTTATGCCAAAAGGGGTCCCGCTCCGGGCTTTCCCAGGCCATGAAGAGCCAGTTGCGTTTGAACCACTCGTCCAGGAGGGCGAAGACCATGCCGCCCGCCAGGTCCAGCCCGGCGATGTCCTTCCAGAGCCGTAAAACCCCTTCCGCCTGGGCCTCTTCCGAGTGCCCCCCGTGGTGGAGGCCCTGGGGATGGAAGTGGGCGATCCCCCGGCTGCTGGGCAGGCCGAACTCGGCGATGAGGAGGGGCATGGGGTGGTGGTGGGCCTTCAACCTTTCCAGGTAGCGGCGGTAGCGCTCCGGGGCCAGCCCCGGCTCGTTGACCAGGAAGTCTGGGTAGTAGGGGTAGACGTGGTAGGCGGCGAAGAGGCTTACCGGGCTGCCGGGGGTGGGCCTCAGGTGGGTGGGGTCCAGGGAAACCGTGTCCTCCTCGTGCAGGGGGCCGCTTCGCGGGGGGTCCACCCGCTCCCCCCGGGCCCGGCGCAGGGCGTACTCCTCCCACAGGCTGGACTCGCTGGGCCAGGTGAGGGGGTCCAGGGTAGGCCAGTTGACGAAGCCCAAGGGGCGCACCGTCCCGTAGGCCTCCCACTCGTAAGCGGCCAGGCGGTCCAGGACCTCGGCCAGGTAGGCGGCGAAGGGGCTGGCCCCGGGGACGGCTTCCACAAACCGCCCCCGGTAGGCCTTGCCCGGGTGGCGCCGGTTGTAGGCCTCCACCGAGTAGGGCTCAAACTCCCGCCCCACCAGGAGGCCCAGGGTCCAAGGGGAGACGTCGGCGGTGTAGTCCCCGTGGGCGTGCCCGGGGCGCGGCGAACGGCGCAGCTGGCCGTGGAGGGCGTCCAGGACCTCCCGGCCTTCCAGGAGGAACTTCTCCAAAAAGGGGCCCTCCCAGTCCGTGTACCCCTCGTCCTCGGGTAGCTCCGTCCAGACCCCTTGGAAGAGGTAGAGGGGGCGCGCCCGGTGGAGGCGGTTGTGGCCCAGGAGGGCCCGGTAGAAGGCTGGGGGCAGCAGGGTATAGGTGCGTACGGCGTTGGCCCCCATGGCCGAGAGGAGCTCTAGCCAGGCCCGGTAAAGGGCTTCTTCCTCGGGGAACTCGGCGGGGAAACGCCCCGGCAGGGCCACCCCCAGGTTCACCCCCCGCACCTGGAGGGGCTGCCCCCCCACCAGGAAGCGCCCTTCTTGGGCGGCGAAGGGGGGTGGGGCCTTCCGGGCCTTGGGGCTGGGGGGCAGGGGTGGGGGGAGGGTTTTCAGGATGGCCTCGGCCTCCGGGTAGCCCTGCCTCCTCGCCCCCTCCAGGGCGCTTCTTGCCCCCTCGAGGTCCCCTAGGGCCCTCAGGACCAAGCCGAAGCCGTAGAGGGCCTCGCCCCCGCCCTTCAGGAGGCCCACCAGGCGGCTGAAGGTGAAGAGGGCCTTCTCCAGGCGCCCCAGGCGGTATTGGGCCAAGCCCGCCAGCAAGAGGGCCTCCTCCGGGGGGTCATACCCCTCCAGGAGGGGCAGGAGGCGTTCCAGGGCCGCCCCCACCTCTCCCCGGGCGTAGAGGGCCCGCGCCTCCTCCAGGGGGGCGGCCCAGGCCAGGCCCAGCAGGAGGAGGAGGGCCCAGGGGCGCACCGGCCTAACCCCCTTGGGCCACCCGCCGGATGGCCTCCACCGCCTCGGGGTTTTCCAGGGCGGAAAGGTCCCCGGGGTCCTGGCCCAGGTAGGCGGCGCGGATCAGGCGGCGCATCACCTTGGCGTTGCGGGTCTTGGGCAGGTCGGGCACGAAAAGGACCCGCTCCGGCCTGAGGGGCTTCCCCAGGGCCTCGGCCACCCGGTCGGCCACCGCCTCCGCCAGCTCGGGCCCGGGTTCCACCCCTGGCTTGACCACGGCGAAGAGAACGATGGCCTCCCCCTTGACGGGGTGAGGGATGCCGATGGCGGCGCACTCCCTAAGGGCGGGGTGGCCGGTGGCCGCGGTCTCCACCTCGGCTGGCCCCACCCGCTTGCCCGCCACCTTCAGGGTGTCGTCGGAGCGGCCCAGGATGAAGAAATGCCCCTCCTCGTCCATAAGGGCGAAGTCCCCGTGGACCCAGACCCCAGGGATCTTGGCGAAGTAGGCCTCCAGGTAGCGGGCCTCGTCCCGCCAGAAGCCCCGGGTCATCCCCGGCCAGGGCCCAAGGACGGCCAGCTCCCCCACCCGGCCCACCACCGGCCTGCCCGCCTCGTCCAAGACGGCGGCCCGCATGCCGGGAACGGCGGTGTTGAAGCCCATGGGCTTGATGGGTTTGAGGAGGACGTTCCCCAGGATCCCCCCCGAGACCTCCGTGCCCCCAGAGTAGTTGACGATGGGCCGCTTCCCCTCCCCCACCACCCGGAAGAACCAGAGGTAGGCCTCGAGGTTCCAGGGCTCCCCGGTGGAGCCCAAGACCCGCAAGGAGGAGAGGTCGTGGCCCCGCACCGGTTCCTCCCCCAAGGGAAGGAGGGCCCGCACCAGGGTGGGGGAGAGGCCCAGGTGGGTGAGGCGGTGGGCCTCCACCATCCGCCACAGGCGCCCGGGCCCCGGGTGGTCGGGGGCCCCGTCGTAAAGGAAAACCGTCCCCCCCAAAAGGAGCCCTCCCAGGATGGCCCAGGGGCCCATCATCCAGCCCAGGTCGGTGAACCAGAAGAGGCGGTCCCCTTCCCGGAGGTCAAAGAGGAGGGCCAGGTCCAGGGCGGCCTTCAGGGGGAAGCCCGCGTGGTAGTGGACCGTACCCTTGGGCCGGCCCGTGGTCCCCGAGGTGTAGATGAGCATGAAGGGGTCCATGCTCTCCATCTCCTCCGGGGGGAAGGCCTCCCCGGCCAGGGCCCCGTAGTCCGCCTCCCCCGGCTGGAGGGGTAGGCCCAGGCGGCGGACCACCAGGAGGCTGGGGGTCCCCGCGAGGCCCAGGGCCTTGCGGGCCTCCCCCAGGAGCTCCACCCGCCTGCCCCGGCGGTGGAAGCCGTCCTGCACCGCCAGGAGCCTGGCCTCCCCGTCCCTTAGCCGTAAGGCGGCGGCCTCGGCGGCATAGCCGGAGAAGATGGGGATGGCGATGGCCCCAAGCCAGGCGGTGGCCAGGAGGAGGACGGCGGCCTCGAGGCCCATGGGCAGCCAAAGCCCCACCCGCTCCCCCCGCCCTACCCCTAGGGCCCGGAGCCCCGCGGCCACCCGGGCCACCTCGGCCTTGAGCTCCCCGTAGGTGAGGGCGCGGACCT
Source organism: Thermus sp. CCB_US3_UF1 (assembly GCF_000236585.1). Taxonomy (NCBI): domain Bacteria; kingdom Thermotogati; phylum Deinococcota; class Deinococci; order Thermales; family Thermaceae; genus Thermus; species Thermus sp. CCB_US3_UF1. The sequence continues at coordinate 1,487,794 of NC_017278.1, read as the reverse complement.
CTCCTTCCTCCGTCTCGTGCAGGAGGGCCAGCCGGTCCTCGGGGTGGCGCAGGGCCGCCTCCACCAGGTTGAGCCTTCCCCCGGGGAAAAACCGGGGGAAGGGGAAACCTCCCTCCAGCACCTGGGCGTAGGGCCTGCGCCAGGGCAGGTCCAGCTGGGCGAAGAAGCGGCGGTAGAAGTCCTCGGCCTCCTCCACGCTGTAGCGGTAGAAGGCCTCGTAGTCCTGGAAGCCCAAGGAGGCCATGAAGCGGAAAAGCCGGGTGTCTTGGGCGGCTTGGGGATCGGGGTACCAGACGGGTTCCATACCTATTTCCTCCAGAAGGGAAACCGCCGGGGCTTTTGTGGGTTTTCCCCCTTAGGGGGGCCTTCGGGGTAGCGCAGCACCTCTAGGAACTCCTTGAGGTCCAAGCGTTCCTCTGGGCGCTTGGCCAGGAGGCGCCTTAGGGCCCGGTCCAGCCTCGGGGGGAGGTGGGTGGGGGGTGGGGGGAGGAAGAGGTGGGCGTTCCTCAGCTCCTCGAGGCTCTCTCCCCGGAAGGGCCGGCGGCCCGTGAGAAGCTCGTAGGCCATGACGCCGAAGCTGTAGGCCTCGCTCTTGGGGGTGGGCAGGCCACCCAGGAAGAGCTCGGGGGCCAGGTAGTGGGGGCTTCCCGCGTACTCGGGACTCCGGTCCTCCAGGAGGCGCAGGGTACCCAGATCCCCCAGCTTGTACCCCTCAGGGGTGACGAAGACGTTGGAGGGCTTCACGTCCTGGTGGAGGAGGCCCTTGCTGTGGAGGAAAAGGAGGGCCTCTCCCACCTCCAGGAGGGCCCTCACCGCCTCCTCCCGGGGCAGGGGGCCCTGGAGGAGGCGCTCCTCCAGGGTGCCCCCTTCCAGGTACTCCAGGGCCAAAAAGGCCTCCTCGCCCACGGGCACCCCGTGGAGGCCCCGCACCAGGTGGGGATGCTTGAGGGAAAGGGCGAAGGCCACCTCCCGGGCGAAGCGCTCGGCCAGCTTCGGGTTCTGGCGCACCTCCTTGCGGGGCAGCTTGAGGGCCACCCGCTCCCCCTTGGGGCCTTCTGCCAGGTAGACTTGGGCGGTCTGCCCCAGGCCCAGGAGCATGAGGAGGCGGAAGTCTTTGCGCCTTAGGCTACTCAAGGACCAGGACCCCTCCCGGCTTCAAGGCGTGGCCGGCCACGCCCTTTTCCTGGGCCTTTTGGGCGAAGGCCTCCCCGTCTTGCTGGATGGGGGGGAAGGTGTTGTAGTGGATGGGCACCACCGCCTTGGGCCTCAGGAGTTCCAGGGCCCTTAGGGCGTCTTCCGGGCCCATGGTGAAGTGGTCGCCGATGGGCAAGAAGGCCAGGTCCAGGCCCATCTCTCCCACCAGGCGCATGTCGGAAAAGAGGGCGGTGTCCCCCGCGTGGTAGACCCGCTTGCCTCCCAGTTCCACCACCACCCCCATGGGCATCCCCCCGTAGGTGCCGTCGGGGAAGCTGGAGGAGTGCCAGGCCGGGACCCACTTGAGCCACCCTCCGGGGAAGCGGTAGGTGCCGCCGAGGTTCATGGGCACGCTCTTGGCCCCGTGCTTTTCCGCATAGGTGGCGATCTCAAAGGTGGAGACCACCACCCCGCCCTTTTTGGAAAGGGCCACGCTGTCGCCAAAGTGGTCCCCATGGGCGTGGGTGACCAGGATCAGGTCCGCCTGTACCTCCGCCACCCCTAGGGCCGCCATGGGGTTTCCCGTGAGGAAGGGGTCAACGACCACCTTGGTCTTGCCGTCGGAAAGCCAGACCGCCGAGTGGCCCAGGTACCGGATCTCCAGCATAGGCACCTCCTTTAGAGGGCACTATACCGGAGAGCCCGCCCTTGGGGAAAGGGCGCTTGCCAGGTGGCGCAGGAAGAGGGTTTCCACGATCCGGGCGAAAGCCCGTTCCCCCCAGGTGCGCCCCGGGGGGAGGACCAGTTCCAAGTCCAGGTCCAGTTCCAGGCCCTCCCGGACCGGACGGGCCCGGCCTTCCAGCCGCAGGCAAGGGGGGGGTAGGGGGAGGGGACGGAGCCGTTCCCCTTCCAGCCGGCAGGCGAAGGGGAGGACCAGCTCGCCCAGGACCGGGTTTTCCTGGCGCAGCACGCCCTGGAGCCGGTCCCTTTCCCAGTGGGCCTCGAGGGGCAGGTCCCCCGGGGGGTGTCCGTTGAGGGTGAGGCGGAGCCGGGCCTTCATCCTTCCACCCATTCCACCCGTATCCGGCCCTCCTGGGCCAGGCGGGAGATCTCCGCATCGGGGATGTTCACCAGCCGGGGGAGTTCCCGGAAGCGGGGCGTGGCCGAGGCCAGGCCCACCCGGACCACCAGCACCTCCTCCTCCTCCGCCCGGCCAATGCGCCACACCAGGTGCTGGCCCAGGGCTTCCAAGAGGTCCTTCTCCACCCCCTTAGTCTACCCCCTGGCCCCCGTGGGATAATGGGGCGGATGCCCCTCTTGGACCTGGCCTTTGCCGGACTGGCCCCCTGGGCCTTCTGGGGCGGGGTGCTCCTTCTTGTCCTGGGGGTCCTGGTGGGGGAGGCTTCCCCCTTGGCCCTTTTCCTCCTCTACCCCTGGTGGCGGCTAGGGCGGGGGTGGCGGTTCCGCCTCTTTCCCGACCGGCTCCACCTCCAACCCCCCTTGGGGCTATCCCGCACCCTGCCCTTGGACCAGATCCAGGGGGTAGAGGAGGGGTTCTGGCCCGCAGGTCCCCTTTCCCGGGGGCGACGGGTCCTGTTTCTGCTCCTCTGGAGCGGGGAGTGCCTTCCCCTGCCCTTGCCCAACCCCGGGGAGGTGGCCGAGAGGCTCAAAGAACTTCTAGCAGGGCGAACTTCAGGTAATGGGTCTCCGGATGGGTAAGGAGGATGGGGTGGTCCCACCCCTGGCCCCGCCGCTCCACCACCCGGAGGGCCCGGTGGGCGTCCTGGGCCGCCTCGGTGAGCATCTGGTAGAAAAGGGCCTCGGTCAGGTGGTGGCTGCAGCTGGCGCTGGCCAAAAGCCCTCCCTCCTTGAGGAGCTTGATGGCCCTGAGGTTCACCTCCTTGTAGGCCCGGTAGGCCCGTTCCAGGTCCTTCCGCCCCTTGGCGAAGGCCGGAGGGTCCAGGACGATGAGGTCAAACCGCTCCCCCGCCCTTTCCAGCTCCCGCAGGTAGTCAAAGGCATTGGCCTCGACGGTCTTGAGGGGCAGGCCGTTGAGCCGGGCGTTTTCCTCGGCCCGCTTCAGGGCCTCGGCGGAGCTGTCCACGCTCACCACCTCGCGGAACCCCAGGGCCAGGTGCAGGCCAAACCCGCCGGCGTAGCTGAAAACATCCAGGGCCCGTTCCCCCCTGTAGCCTTCCATCAGGATGCGATTGTCCCGCTGGTCCAGGTAAGCCCCGGTCTTCTGGCCCTCCTGGAGGTCCACCAGGTAGCGCACCCTCCCCTCCTGCACCACGGCCCGCTCCGGCACCTGGCCCCATAGGGGGCGCACGTAGAGGGGAAGGCCCTCCAGGGCGCGGGCCTTGGCGTCGTGTTTGGCCAGGAGGCTTTGGGCCAGGGGCCTGAGCCGGGCGGCCACCTCGGGGAGGAGGGCCTCCCAAGCGTGGGCGGTGGCCTGGACCACGATGTGGCCGCCGTAGTAATCCACCACCAGCCCGGGCAGGAAGTCCCCCTCGGCGTGGGCCAGGCGGAAACCCCCTTGCGGCTCCCGTTCCAGGGCCTCTTGCCGCCGCAGGAGGGCCCGTTCCAGGTTTTCCAGAAGGGCCTGGGCCGGGTCATGGGCAGGGCGGAAGCGGTAGGCCCGCACGGTGAGGTCGCTTTGGGGGTTGTACAGGGCCAAGGCCAGGAAGCGCCTGCCCCAATAGACGGGGAAAAGCCCGGGCTCGTCCGGGCCCGAGAGCACGTCGCGGCGGAAGACCCAGAGGTGGCGGGAGAGGAGGCGCTCGGCCCCGCGTTCGTTGACGAGAATCCTCACCGCTTCAGTATACTTAGGCGGGGTTGGTTGACGCATGCCCCAAGGGTCGGTAGCATAGCTGGCGGGCGCATTTTGCGCATCTTTTCACATAGGAGGGGCAATGGGAGGCCTGGGACTTATCAAGACCCTAGCGGAGAAGGAGAGGGAGCTCCTTGCCCGCCTCGAGGCCGCCAAGGAGGAGGCCGCGGGCCTGGTGCGCCAAGCGGAGGCCGAGGCCAAGGCCCTCCTGGCGGAGGCGGAGGCCAAGGCCAAAGCCCTGGAGGCGGAGCACCGGGACAAGGAGGCCAAGGAGACCGAGGCCATCCTGGCCCGTTACCGGGCCCAGGCTGCGGCGGAGGCCGAAAGGGTTCGGGAAAAGGCCGCCTCCCGCCTGGAGGAGGCCGTGGCCCTGGTCCTGAAGGAGGTCGTGCCGTGATCGCCCCCATGGAGAAGCTGGTCCTGGCTGGGCCCAAGGGCCGGGCCAAGGAGCTTCTCCAAAGCCTCCAGGGGGCAGGGGTGGTCCACCTGGAAACCCTCCGGGTGGAGGAGCTTGCCGAGTACCGGCTCTCCCCCGGGGAGCGGGAAGAGCTGAGGCGCTGGGAGGCGGTGGCCGCGGGGGCGGAGCACAGCCTGGCCCTCCTGGGTCGGGAAGCTGAGCCCGCAAGGCCCTTCCCGGAGGGGCTGGAGGCGGCGGAAAGGGCTCTTGCGCCCATCCAGGGCCACGCCGAAGGGCTTTCCCGGCAGAAACAGGAGCTGGAGGAGGAGCTGGCCCTGGCCCAGGCCTACCTGGAGCCCTTGGGCAAGCTGGCCGCCTTGGCCCAGGGCCTGGACCAGAGCCCCTTTTTCCGCGTCCTGGCCTTCTTGCTCACGGAAAAGGAGCTTCCCCTGGTGGAGGAGGCCCTGAAGCGGGCCCTGGAGGACCGTTTCCTCCTGGCCACCGAGGCTTACGCCAAGGGCCTGGCCGCCCTCTTGGTGGTCCACCGCAAGGACCTGGAGGCGGCCAAGGCCGCCCTCTCCCGCGCGGGCATGGCCGAGCTCCGCCTCCCCGGGGCCTACGGGGAACTTCCCCTCTCCCAGGCGGCCCAAAGGCTCAAGGAGCGGGCCGAGGCTGCCCCCCGGGAGCTTTCCGAGGTGCGGCAGGCCCTCTTCCGCTTGGCCGCCGAGGCCACTTCCACCCTGCAAAGCCTCTGGACCCGGGCCAAGGACGAGGTGGCCCGGCTCAAGGCCCTGGAGGAGTTGGCCTCGGGGCGCTTCGGTTTCGCCCTCTTGGGATACGTGCCCGTGAAGGCCAAGGGCCGGGTGGAGGAGGCCCTGGCCCGGCACAAGGACGGGGTGGTTTACGCCTTTGAGCCCGTGGACGAGCACCACGAGGCCGACCGGGTGCCGGTGGCCCTGGACAACCCGCCCTGGGTGCGGCCCTTTGAGCTCCTGGTGAGTTTCCTCAACACCCCCAAGTACGGCTCCCTGGACCCTACCCCGGTGGTCCCCATCTTCTTCCCCTTCTGGTTCGGCATGATCGTGGGGGACATCGGGTATGCCCTTTTGTTCCTCCTCCTCGGGCGCTGGCTTTCGGGCTATGTCAAGCGCAACGAGCCCCTGGTCATTGACCTCTTTGCCCTCAAGCTTAAGCCCCCTGTCCTCTCCAAGTTGGTCTATATCCTGAACTGGATGGTTTTCTGGACCGTGGTCTGGGGGGTGGTCTATGGGGAGTTCTTCGGCACCTTCCTGGAGCACCTGGGGGTCTTCGGCACCCCCGAGCACCCCGGCCTCATCCCCATCCTCATCCACCGCATTGACACCGCCAAGACCGCCAACCTCCTCATCCTCCTCTCCGTGGCCTTCGGGGTGGTGATGGTCTTCTGGGGGCTTCTCCTTAGGGCCTACCTGGGCCTCAAGCACCACCACATGGCCCACTTCTGGGAAGGCGTGGGCTACTTGGGCGGGCTGGTGGGCATCCTGGCCCTGGCGGCGGGCTACCTGGGTAACCTCCAGGCGGGCTGGCTGACGGCCCTCATGTACCTGGGCTTTGCGGTCTTCTTCTTGTCGGTCCTCATGAGCCGCATCTGGCTCATGATCCCGGAGATCTTCACCCAGGCGGGCCATATCCTCTCCCACATCCGTATCTATGCCGTGGGGGCGGCAGGAGGCATCCTGGCGGGCCTCCTGACCGATGTGGGCTTCGCCATGGCGGAGCTGGGCCTCATCGGCACCCTGCTGGGCTTGGCGGTGGCGGCCCTCTTGCACCTTCTCATCCTTCTCCTCACCACCTTGGGCCACATGCTCCAGCCCATCCGTCTCATCTGGGTGGAGTTCTTCACCAAGTTCGGTTTCTACGAGGAGAACGGCAGGCCTTACCGGCCGTTCAAAAGCGTCCGCGAGACGCAATAGGGAGGGAAAGATGATGAAGAAGCTTTTGGTTCTGGTTCTGGTGGCGGTCTTTGGCGCGCTGGCCTTTGCGGCGGAGGAGGCGGCTGCCTCTGGGGGTCTGGACCGGGGTCTCATCGCGGTGGGCATGGGCCTGGCCGTGGGCCTAGCCGCCCTTGGCACCGGCGTGGCCCAGGCCCGCATCGGTGCGGCGGGCGTGGGGGCCATCGCCGAGGACCGGGGCAACTTCGGTACCGCCCTGATCTTCCTGCTCCTGCCCGAGACCCTGGTGATCTTCGGCCTGCTCATCGCCTTCATCCTGAACGGCAAGCTCTAATGGGCTTCTTGGGCCCTGCCCCTATGGGGGCGGGGCCTTTTCCCAAGGAGGGACGATGTCCAAACTGGAAGCCATCCTGAGCCAGGAGGTGGAGGCGGAGATCCAGGGCCTCTTGGGCGAGGCCAAGGCCAAGGCCGAGGCCCTGCGTTCCGAGGCCAAGGCCAAGGCGGAAGCCCTCCTGGCAGGCAAGAAGCGGGCCCTTGAGGCCCAGTTCCAGGCGGCCATCCGCCGGGCGGAAAGCGCTGGGGAACTCCTCTTGGCCACCGCCCGCACCGAGGCCAAGGGGGAGGTGCTGGCCCAGGTGAAGGCCAAGGCGCGGGAGGCCCTTGGGGCCCTCCCGGGCAAGCCCGAGTGGCCGGAGGTCCTGAGGAAGCTCTCGGAAGAGGCCTTGGCCGCCCTGGCGGAGCCCGAGGCCTTGGTTTCCCACCCCGAGAACCTACCCCACCTGGAGCCCCTGGCCCGGGAACGGGGCCTGGAGCTGCGCCCCGACCCGGCTTTGCGCCTGGGGGTGCGGGTGCTCGGCAAGGGGGGTAAGGCCCAGGTGGAAAACGCCCTGGAAAGCCGCCTGGAGCGGGCTTGGGATGCCCTTTCCTCCCAGGTGGCCCAGGCGCTTTGGGGCTAGGCCATGGCGGACGATTTCGGCTACCTGAACGCCCGGGTGCGGGCCCGGAGGGGTACCCTCCTGAAGGAAAGCTTTTTCCAGGAGGCCATGGACCTCTCCTTCCCCGATTTCCTGCGCCTCCTTTCCGAAAGCGTCTACGGACAGGAGCTCTCGGGCCAGGCCCTACCCGATGTGGACCAGGCCATTGGCCGCGCCCAGGCCAGGCTGGTGGGGGACCTGCCCCGGCTGGCAAGCGGGGAGGCCCGGGAGGCGGTGCGGCTTCTGCTCCTAAGGAACGACCTCACCAACCTGCAGGCCATCCTCAGGGCCAAGGGCACGGGCCGCCCCTTCGCCGAGGTGCTCCTCCTGCCCGGCACCCTCAAGGAGGGCCTCTGGCAGCAGGCCTACGAGGCCCAGGATGCGGCGGGCGTGGCCCAGGTCCTCTCTGTCCCCGGCCATCCCCTGGCCCGGGCCCTGAGGGGCGTGCTGCGGGAAACCCAGGACCTGGCCCGGGTGGAGGCCCTTTTGGCCAAGCGCTTTTTTGAGGGCGTGGCCAAGGCGGCCAAGGTCCTGGAGGAGCCTGCCCTGCGGGACTACCTGGCTCTCGAGGTGGACGCGGAGAACCTGCGCACCGCCTTCAAGCTTCAGGGACAGGAGGTGCCCCTGGAGGGGGTCTTCATCCGCGGGGGGCGTTTCGTGGACCGGGTGCGTTTCGCCAGGCTCCTGGAGGGGGACTATGCGGTCTTGGACGAGCTTGCGGGCACGCCCTTTGCCGGCCTTTCCGGGGTGCGGGACCTGAAGGAACTGGAAAAGCGCCTCCGCTGCACCCTCCTCAAGGAGTCCCGGAAGGGGGCGGCCGACCCCTTGGGGGCGGGTTTGGTCCTGGCCTACGTGAAAGAGCGGGAGTGGGAGGCCATGCGCCTTAGGCTTCTGGCGCGGCGGGCCTACTTCGGCCTTCCCCGGGCCCAGGTGGAGGAGGAGGTGGTCTGCCCATGAAGATCGCGGTGATCGCCGATCCGGAGGCGGCCCAGGGGTTTGGGCTGGCGGGCCTCGAGGCCCACGCCGCCCTCTCCCCAGAGGAGGCCAAGGCGGTGCTGGAGCGCCTGGTGCAGGCGGGGGGGTACGCCTTGGTGGCCGTGGATGGGGGGCTTCTGCCCGAACCGGAGAAGGCGGTGGAAAAGCTCATGCGGGGCAAGGACCTCCCCGTGCTGCTGCCCATCGCCGGCCTGAGGGAGGCCTTCCAAAACCCCGACGTGGAAGGCTACATGCGGGAGTTGGTGCGCCGCACCATCGGCTTTGACATCAAGCTGTAGGATGGAGGGAAGATGATCCAGGGCGTGATTGAGAAGATCGCGGGCCCGGCGGTGATCGCCAAAGGCATGACCGGGGCCCGCATGTACGACATCTGCAAGGTAGGCCACGAGGGCCTGGTGGGGGAGATCATCCGCCTGGACGGGGACACCGCCTTCGTCCAGGTCTACGAGGACACCTCCGGGCTCAAGGTGGGGGAGCCCGTGGTTTCCACGGGGCTGCCCTTGGCGGTGGAGCTGGGTCCGGGGATGCTCAACGGGATCTACGATGGCATCCAGCGTCCCCTGGAGCGCATCCAGGAGAAGACCGGGATCTACATCACCCGCGGCGTGGTGGTCCACGCCCTAGACCGGGAGAAGAAGTGGGCCTGGACCCCCAGGGTGAAGCCGGGGGATGAGGTGCGGGGGGGTATGGTCCTCGGCACCGTGCCCGAGTTCGCCTTCACCCACAAGATCCTGGTGCCCCCGGACGTGCGGGGCCGGGTGAAGGAGGTCAAGCCCGCCGGGGAGTACACGGTGGAGGAGCCGGTGGTGATCCTGGAGGACGGCACCGAGCTCAAGATGTACCACACCTGGCCGGTGCGCCGGGCCCGTCCGGTGCAGCGCAAGCTGGACCCCAACACCCCCTTCCTCACGGGGATGCGCATCCTGGACGTGCTCTTCCCCGTGGCCATGGGCGGCACCGCCGCCATTCCCGGTCCCTTCGGGAGCGGCAAGACCGTGACCCAGCAGTCCCTGGCCAAGTGGTCCAACGCCGACGTGGTGGTCTACGTGGGCTGCGGGGAGCGGGGCAACGAGATGACCGATGTCTTGGTGGAGTTCCCCGAGCTCACCGACCCCAAGACCGGCGGCCCCCTCATGCACCGCACGGTGCTCATCGCCAACACCTCCAACATGCCCGTGGCCGCCCGCGAGGCCAGCATCTACGTGGGGGTGACCATCGCCGAGTACTTCCGCGACCAAGGCTTCTCCGTGGCCCTCATGGCCGACTCCACCAGCCGCTGGGCCGAGGCCCTGCGGGAGATCTCCAGCCGCTTGGAGGAGATGCCTGCGGAAGAGGGCTACCCTCCCTACCTGGCCGCCCGCCTGGCCGCCTTCTACGAGCGCTCCGGTAAGGTCATCACCCTAGGGGGGGAGGAGGGGGCGGTGACCATCGTGGGCGCCGTCTCCCCGCCGGGTGGGGACATGTCCGAGCCCGTGACCCAGTCCACCCTGCGCATCGTGGGGGCCTTCTGGCGGCTGGATGCCTCCCTGGCCTTCCGCCGCCACTTCCCGGCTATCAACTGGAATGGTTCCTACTCCCTCTTCACCGGGGCCCTGGACCCCTGGTACCGGGAACACGTGGCTCCCGATTACCCCGAGCTGCGGGACGCCATCTCCGAGCTCCTGCAGCGGGAGGCCGGCCTGCAGGAGATCGTCCAGCTGGTGGGTCCCGACGCCCTTCAGGACGCCGAGCGCCTGGTCATTGAGGTGGGGCGCATCATCCGCGAGGACTTCCTGCAGCAGAACGCCTACCACGAGGTGGACGCCTACTGCTCCATGGCCAAGGCCTACGGGATCATGAAGATGATCCTCACCCTCTACAAGGAGGCCGAGGCCGCCATCCGGCGGGGGGTGTCCATTGACGAGATCCTGGCCCTTCCGGTCATTGAGCGCATCGGCCGCGCCCGCTACGTGGGCGAGGAGGACTTCCCCCGTTACCTGGAAGAGGCCATGCGGGAGATGGATGGGGCCTTCAAAGCCCTGGCGTAAAGGGGAGGAACGATGGACCTTCTGAAGAAGGAATATACCGGCATCACCTACATCTCCGGGCCGCTCCTCTTCGTGGAGAACGCCAAGGACCTGGCCTACGGGGCCATCGTGGACATCAAGGACGGCTCCGGCCGGGTGCGGGGCGGCCAGGTGATTGAGGTTTCCGAGGAGTACGCGGTCATCCAGGTCTTTGAGGAGACCACGGGCCTGGACCTGGCCACCACCAGCGTCAGCCTGGTGGAGGATGTGGCCCGGCTGGGGGTTTCCAAGGAGATGCTGGGCCGCCGCTTTAACGGCATCGGCAAGCCGATTGACGGCCTGCCCCCCATCACCCCGGAGAAGCGGCTGCCCATCGTGGGCCTGCCCCTGAACCCCGTGGCCCGGAAGAAGCCGGAGCAGTTCATCCAGACCGGGATCTCCACCATTGACGTGATGAACACCCTGGTGCGGGGGCAGAAGCTCCCCATCTTCTCCGGCTCGGGCCTCCCGGCCAACGAGATCGCCGCCCAGATCGCCCGGCAGGCCACGGTCCGCCCCGACCTCTCCGGGGAAGGGGAGGAGGAAGAGCCCTTCGCCGTGGTCTTCGCCGCCATGGGCATCACCCAGCGGGAGCTCTCCTACTTCATCCAGGAGTTTGAGCGCACCGGGGCCCTAAGCCGCTCCGTTCTCTTCCTCAACAAGGCGGACGACCCCACCATTGAGCGCATCCTCACGCCCCGGATGGCCCTCACCGTGGCCGAGTACCTGGCCTTTGAGCACGACTACCACGTGCTGGTGATCCTCACGGACATGACCAACTACTGCGAGGCCCTGCGGGAGATCGGGGCCAGCCGTGAGGAGATCCCGGGCCGCCGCGGCTACCCCGGGTACATGTACACCGACCTGGCCACCATCTACGAGCGGGCCGGGGTGGTGGTGGGGAAGAAGGGTTCCGTCACCCAGATCCCCATCCTCTCCATGCCCGACGACGACCGCACCCACCCCATCCCTGACCTCACCGGGTACATCACCGAGGGGCAGATCCAGCTTTCCCGGGAGCTCCACCGCAAGGGCATCTACCCCCCCATTGACCCCCTGCCCTCCCTTTCCCGCTTGATGAACAACGGCGTGGGCAAGGGCAAGACCCGGGAGGACCACAAGCAGGTTTCCGACCAGCTCTACTCCGCCTACGCCAACGGGGTGGACATCCGCAAGCTGGTGGCCATCATCGGCGAGGACGCCCTCACGGAGAACGACCGCCGCTACCTGCAGTTCGCCGACGCCTTTGAGCGGCACTTCATCAACCAGGGGCAGCAGAACCGTTCCATTGAAGAGAGCTTGCAGATCGCCTGGGCCCTGCTTTCCATGCTCCCTCAGGGCGAGCTGAAACGGATTTCCAAGGACCACATCGGCAAGTACTACGGGCAGAAGCTGGAGGAGATCTGGGGCGCACCCCAGGCGCTGGACTAAGGAGGGCGCATGAGCCAGGTCAGCCCCACCCGCATGAACCTTCTGCAACGGCGCGGCCAGTTGCGCCTGGCGCAGAAGGGGGTGGACCTCCTGAAGAAGAAGCGGGACGCCCTGGTGGCCGAGTTCTTCGGCCTGGTGCGGGAGGCCCTCGAGGCCCGCAAGGCCCTGAACCAGGCGGCCCAGGAAGCCTACGGGGCCCTTCTCCTGGCCCAGGCCTTTGACGGCCCGGAGAGCGTGGCCGCCGCCGCCCTGGGGGTGCCGTCCCTGGAGGGGGTGGAGGCGGAGGTGGAGAACGTCTGGGGGAGCAAAGTGCCCCGTCTGCGGGCCGCTTTCTCGGACGGGGCCCTCCTTTCCCCCGTGGGCACGCCCGCCTACACCCTGGAGGCGGCCCGCGCCTTCCGCCGCTACGCCGAGGCCCTGGTCCGGGTGGCCAACACCGAGACCCGGCTGAAGAAGCTCGGGGAGGAGATCAAGAAGACCACCCGCCGGGTCAACGCCCTGGAGCAGGTGGTCATTCCCGGGATCCGCGGCCAGATCCGCTTCATCCAGCAGGTGCTGGAGCAGCGGGAGCGGGAGGATACCTTCCGCCTGAAGCGCATCAAGGGCAAGATCGAGGCCCGGGAGGCCGAGGAAGGGGGCCGCCCCAACCCCCAGCTGGAGATCGGGGCTGGGCTGTAAGCCCAAGGCCGCCCCCCCGAACCCCTAGGGGTTCGGGGGGGCGGATGCCGTTTACTCGGGCTTCTCCGCCTTCAACATCTCCAGGAGAACGGTCTGCAGGATGCCCCCGTTCTTGTAGTAGTCCACCTCCACCGGGGTATCCAGGCGGGCGATGGCCTGGAAGCGGACCTCGCTTCCGTCCTCCTTGCGGGCCACCACCTCCACCTGCTTCCGCGGCTTGAGGTCCTCGAGGCCCAGGATGTCGTAAACCTCGTAACCGGTGAGGCCCAGGGTTTCCCGGTTCTGCCCGGGCAGGAACTCCAGGGGCAGGACCCCCATGCCCACCAGGTTGGAGCGGTGGATGCGCTCAAAGCTTTCCGCCAGGACCGCCTTGATGCCCAGGAGGAAGGTGCCCTTGGCGGCCCAGTCGCGGCTGCTCCCGGTGCCGTACTCCTTCCCGGCGATCACCAAGAGGGGGGTACCCTCGGCCTTGTAGCGCATGGCCACGTGGTAGACGAAGTCCACCTCCCCCTCGGGGAGCTTCTTGGCGTAGCCCCCCTCAATCCCGTCCAGCATGAGGTTCTTGATGCGGATGTTGGCAAAGGTGCCCCGCATCATCACCTCGTGGTTGCCCCGGCGGGAGCCGTAGGAGTTGAAGTCCTCGGGCTTGACCCCTTTGCTGATGAGATACTGGCCGGCAGGGCTTTTCACCGGGATGGCCCCGGCGGGGGAGATGTGGTCGGTGGTCACCGAGTCCCCCAGGACCAAAAGCGCCCTGGCTCCCCGGATGTCCCCGGTCTGGGTCTTGCCCAGCTCCTCAAAGAAGGGGGGGTTCTGGATGTAGGTGCTCTCGGGATCCCAGCCGAAAAGCTCCCCCGTGGGGGCCGGGAGGGCCTGCCAGCGCTCGTCCCCCTCAAAGACCTTGGCGTACTCCTTCTTGAAGAGCTCGGGGTCCAGGGTCTTCCGGATGGCCTCCTGGATCTCCTCCATGGAGGGCCAGATGTCCTTGAGGTAGACGGGCTTGCCGTTGGGGTCATAGCCCAAGGGCTCCGTGGTGAAGTCAATGTCCATGCGCCCGGCCAGGGCGTAGGCCACCACCAGCATGGGGCTGGCCAGGTAGTTGGCCTTCACGTGGGGGTTGATCCGGCCCTCAAAGTTGCGGTTGCCCGAGAGGACGGCGGCCACCACCAGGTCCCCCTCCTCCACCGCCTTGGCGATGTCCTCGGGCAAGGGGCCGGAGTTGCCGATGCAGGTGGTGCACCCGTAGCCCACCACGTGGAAGCGGAGGGCCTCCAGGAAGGGGAGGAGGCCGGAGGCCTCGAGGTAGTCCGTGACCACTTTGGAGCCGGGGGCCAGGGAGCTCTTCACCCAGGGCTTGGTGTCCAGCCCCGCCTCCACCGCCTTCTTGGCCAAAAGCCCCGCCCCCAGCATCACCGTGGGGTTGGAGGTGTTGGTGCAGGAGGTGATGGCGGCGATGACCACCGAGCCGTGGGTGAGCTCAAACTCCTCGTCCTGGCGCTTCACCAGCACCTTCTTCCCCAGCTGGTCCTCGCTCAGGCCAAAGCCCCGCTCCTTCACCGGCTTGGTGAGGTGGGCCAGGAAGCTCCGCTTGACCTCCTTCAGGCTCACCCGGTCCTGGGGCCGCTTGGGCCCGGCCAGGGAGGGCTCCACCGTGGACAGGTCCAGCTCCAGGTGCTCGGAGTACTTCACCTTGGCCTCAGCCTCGGGGGTGCGGAAGAGGCCCACCGCCTTGGTGTAGGCCTCCACCAGCTCCAGAAGCTCCTCGGGCCGGCCGGTGAGGCGGAGGTAGTTGAGGGTTTCCTCGTCCACGGGGAAGAAGCCCATGGTGGCCCCGTACTCGGGGGCCATGTTGGCGATGGTGGCCCGGTCGGCCAGGGAGAGCTTGGCCACGCCGGGGCCGTAAAACTCCACGAACTTGCCCACCACCCCATGCTTGCGCAGGATCTCGGTGATGGTGAGGACCAGGTCCGTGGCCGTGGCCCCTTCGGGAAGCTCCCCGTAGAGCTTGAAGCCCACCACCTTGGGGGCCAGCATGTAGTAGGGCTGGCCCAGCATCACCGCCTCGGCCTCGATGCCCCCTACTCCCCAGCCCAGGACGCCCAGGCCGTTCACCATGGTGGTGTGGCTGTCCGTTCCCACCAGGCTGTCGGGGAAGGCCAGGAGGAGGCCGTCCCGCTTTTCCGTCATCACCACCTTGGCCAGGTACTCCAGGTTGACCTGGTGGACGATGCCCGTCCCCGGGGGGACCACGCGGAAGTTCTCCAAGGCCTCCTGCCCCCACTTGAGGAGAAGGTAGCGCTCCCGGTTGCGCTCGTACTCCTTTTCCACGTTGTAGAAGAAGGCGTAGGCGGTGCCGAAGGCGTCCACCTGCACCGAGTGGTCGATGACCAGGTCGGCGGGCACCACGGGGTTGATGCGCTTGGGGTCCCCGCCCCGCTTGGCGATGGCTTCCCGCATGGCCGCCAGGTCCACCACCGCCGGCACCCCGGTGAAGTCCTGGAGGATGACCCGCGCCAGCTTTAGGGGCACGTTGATCTCCCCCGGCTCCGGCTGCCAGCGGGCCAGGGCCTCTATGTCCTCCCGGGTAACCTGGTAGCCGTCCTCGTGGCGCAGGAGGCTTTCCAGCATGACGCGGATGGAGAAGGGAAGGCGGCTAACCTCCGCTATCCCCTTCCGCTCCAGCTCCTGGAGGTCCATGTAGCCGTAGGTGCCGCTTGCGGTCTTTAGGGTCTTGAGGGTTTGGAAGCTATCCTTCATGCGGACTCCTTTCCCTTCCCCCAGGGGGCAAAGGGCGATGGGTTTCGGGTTTTGGGGGGAAGTGTTCCGAGGGGGGGCGCCCGCCCCGGCCTTTCCCACTATAACACTTCCAGCAGGGGTGTGGCGTGGCCTAAAACCGCTTTGGCCTGGGCCTGGCGGGCGATCTTCAGGGTTTCCAGCAGGGCTTCCTTGGGCCTTTTCCGCCAGGAGGGGGATGGCCCCTCGAGGCCCTCCCCCAGGTTTTCCCCCGTGGCCCGCAGGAGGCGTGCGTGGGCGCGCTAGCGTACCGCCTGGGGTGGGGGAGGGGTGTCCCAGCCCAGGCTTTCCAGGAAGAGGAGGACCTCCTGGGCGATCTCTTGCCAGAGGGCCTCCCGGGGCCTTTGGGCGGGGCGGTCCCCCTTCTGGGGGCCATAGGCCCCAAAGCCCGCGTGGTTCAGGCCTTCTAGAAAGACCACCCGGGCCTGGGCGGGGAGCCTCTTGGCCTTTTCCCGGGCCTCGGCCAGGGGCAGGAGGCCGTCTTCGGCCCCGTAAAGGGCCAAGGTGGGCAGGCTTTCTCCCGAAAGGTCCCCTTCCGGGTAGCTGGCGAAGAGGATCAAGGGGAGCTTCTCCCGGGCAGCCAGCTCAGCGGCCGCCACCCCACCCAGGCTGTGCCCGCCCACCACCAGGGGGAGGGCGGGGTGGGCGGCCTTGGCCTCGAGGGCCCGCTCCTTGCCCAAGAGGGCGATGCCCGAGGGGACCCGCAGGAGGACCACCAGGTAGCCGGCCTCGGCCACGGGGGCCAGGACGGGGGCGTAGGCCAAGGGCTCCACCCGGGCCCCAGGGTAGAAGGCCAGGAGGGCCTTGGGGGCCTTGGGGGAGAGCTCCAGCCCGTAAGGGGCTTCCCGCACCTGGAGGCCGGGCCTCCTTAGGGCTTCTTGGGCCAGGGGCTCGGCCCTCAGGGGCCGGAGGAAGTAGAAGGCCACCCCCACCACCCCCCCGGCCAGGAGGGTGGCGGCCACCAGGAAGAGGAGGAGGAGTTTGCGGGCATCCATGGTCTACCTCAGGACGGGCTCCTTAACCTTACGGCCCTCAAAGGCGAAGAAGGCCGCGGGGACCACGAAGAGGGTGAGGAGGGTGGAGGAGAGGAGGCCCCCCAGGATGATCACCCCCAGGGGCCGGCGGTACTCGGCCCCCTCCCCGGTGCCCAGGAGGAGGGGGAGGCTGATGATGAGCACGGTGAGGGTGGTCATGAGGATGGGGCGGAGGCGGAGCCGGGCCGCCTCCACCAGGGCCTCTCTAAGGGGCATCTCCCCCATCCGCTTCACGGCGAAGTCCAGGAGGAGGATGGCGTTCTTGGTGACCAGGCCGATGAGCATCACCACCCCTAGGACGCTGATCACGTCCAGCCCCGTTCCCAGGAGGTAGGTGAGCCAGAAGGCCCCCACCAGGGAGAGGGGGACGGGCAGGAGGAGGTAAAGGGGGTAGCGCCAGGCGTTGAACTGGCTGGCGATCACCAGGTAGTTGAGGACCAGGGCCAGGGCGAAGGCCAGGGGGGCCAAGCGGGCCAGCTCCCCCGTGAAGGAGCCGAGGCCGGTGGCGATCAGCTCCACCCCATCCCCTAGGAGGCCCTTTTCCCTAAGCTCCGCCTCCAGCTCCTGCTGGATCTGGAAGCTGCCCGGGGCGTCGGGCTTGAGGTTGAGGTTGATGCCGGCGGCGTAGGCCTGGTTGCGCCGGGAGATGAGGGTGGGGCCGGGCCGCTCCACGAAACGGCCCAGGCTGGAAAGGGGCAGGAAGGCCTGCAGGGCCGGGGCGTAGACGGGGAGGGAGAGGAGGTCAGCCTCGCCCCCTAGGCGCAAGGGGTCGGCCTGGACCACGATGGGGAACTCCTCCCCGCTCCGGCGGGCGGTGGCCGCCTGGGTGCCGGAGAGGTAAAGCCTTAGGGCCTGGGCCAGGTCGGCGGGGGTGAGGCCGGTGCCGGAAAGCCGCGCCGGGTCGGGGACGAAGACCCTTTCCCGCTGGGTGGCCTCGAGGGTGCTCTTCACGTTGAGCACGTAGGGCTTCTGGGCGATGAGGGCGGTGATCTCCTCCGCCCGCTTCTCCAATAGGGCCCGGTCGGGGCTGGTGAGGAAGAACTGCAGGTCCGCGTCCCCGGCCTCGGGGCCCGTCTGGGCCAAAACCCGGAGGTCGGCCCCAGGGAAGTCCCGCAACAAGGCCTTCCCTTCCCGGTTGAAGGCCTCGGTGAGGGCGAAGATGTCCTCCCGTTCCCCCTTGGGCTTGAGGACGATCTGGAGCTGGACCCGGGAAGGGTCCCCCACCTGGGCCCCCCCGGTGGCGCTGGCCCCCACCGTGGTCACCACCCGGCTCACCGCGGGGTGGGCCAGGAAGTAAGCCTCCAGGACCCTAGCTGCACGGTCGGAGACGGCCAGGGGGGTGTCCTTGGGCAGGAGGAGGGTGGCGGTCAGGACCCCGGTGTCGGAGCGGGGGGTGAAGTTGAAAGGGATCCGGGGAAGAAGGGGGAAGATGGAGAGGAAGGCCAGCCCCGCCACCCCGAGCACCCAGGCGGGCCGCCCCAGGACCCGCCGCAGGCTTCGGGCGTAGGCCTGGGTGAGGCGCTCCATCCCCGCCTCCGCGGCCCCGTGGAGCCCCCGGGTGAGGGCCCCGGCCAGGTCCAGGAGGAAGCGGCCCAGGTACCGCCCCAGACCCAGGGCCAGGGGGTAGAGGGGGAGGAGAAGGAGGTAGGAAAGGCCCTGCCGGTAGAGGAGGAAGGCGGCCACGCCCCCCAGGAGGAGGCCCGTGGGGCGGTAGAACCCCTTGCGGTAGGCCCAGGCCAGGTCCTGGGGCAGGAGGCGGAGGGCCTGGAGGGCAACCCTAAGGCTTGGGGGCTCGGGGTCGGGGAAGTAGGCCAGGCGTACGGTGAGGAAGAGGAGGGCCTCCAGCCAGCTCACGGCGATGGCCGCGGCCATGCCCAGGCCAAACTGCTGGAAGATCTGGCCGATGATCCCCGGGAGGAAGCTGATGGGCAGGAAGACGGCCAGGAGGCTCAGGGTGGCGGCCGCCACCGCCACGCTCACCTCCGAGGCCCCCCGGAGCACGGCCTCCTTCAGGCCGAAGCCCAGGCGGCGGTAGCGGTCAATGTTCTCCGCCACCACGATGGAGTCGTCCACCACGATGCCCACCGCCACGGTGAGGGCCAGGAGGCTGATGAGGTTGTAGGTGAAGCCCAGGACTCCAAAGAGGAGGATGGCCCCGGAAAGGGTGATGGGGATGGCCAGGATGACGGAGAAGACGGAGTTGAGCTTGCCCAGAAAGACCAGGACCACCAAGGAAACGGCCAGGGCGGCGAGAAAAGCCTCCCGCACCGTGTCCTCCACCGCGGCGCGGATGAAGCGGGTGGAGTCCAGGGCCACCTCGGCCCGGTAGCCCTGGGGGAGCTGGATCTGGGCCAGGGCTTGCTTGACCCCGTCGGCCACGGCCACGGCGTTGGCGTCCGGGGTCTTGACCACGGCCAGGAGGACGGCGGGGCGGCCATTGACCCGGTTCAGGGTGGTGGGGGCCTCGGCCCCTTCCTCCACCCGGGCCACGTCCCGCACCCGCAGGCCCCGGGAGGGGTCCAGGAGGAGGTCGGCCACCTCCTCCGCCGTGGCCGGGGTGGCGCGCAGGGTGTAGACCAGGCGGCGCTCCGCCTCCGTGAGGTTCCCCAGGGGCAGGTTCAGGGCCGAGGCGGAAAGGGCCTGGACCACCTGCCCCGGGGCCACGCCCAGGGCCTGGAGGCGGTCGGGGTCCAGGTAGACCCGGATGGCCCGCCTGGGGGCCCCGGTCAGGCGGATGTCCGCCACCCCGGGCACCAGCTGGAGCCTGGGCTTCAGGGTGCGCTCGGCGTAGCGCAGCACCTTGGAGAGGTCCTCCCCTGGGGCCTCGAGGGCCAGGTAGAGGATGGGGCTGGCCGCGGGGTCAAACTTCTGCACCACCGGGGGGGAGGCGTCCTTGGGCAGTTGGGCCCGGGCCGCGGCCACCTTCTGGCTGGCCTCCACCGCCGCCCGGTCCACGTCCACCCCCTGCTGGAACTGGACAAAGACCAGGCTGAAGCCCTCGGTGGAGCTGGAACCTAGGGTGTCCACCCCGCTTAGGGTGGAGAGGGCGTCCTCCAGGGGCTTGGAAACCTGTTCCGCCACCTCCTCGGGCCCTGCCCCGGGGTAGCTGGTGGACACCGCCACCACCGGGACGCTGAAGCGGGGAAGGAGCTCCACCCCAAGCCCCAGGCCCAGGAGGAGGCCCACCAGCACCAGGCCCACGAAGATGGCGGTGGCGAAGACGAAGCGCTCTACGAAGAAGGCCACCAAGGGGTTTTCCCTCACGGGAGCACCTCCACGGGGTCCCCGTCCCTAAGGCCTTCCGGCACGGGGAAGATCACCTTGGCCCCTTCGGGGAGGCCTTCCACCGCCGCCTTGCCCCCTTCCTGGGCCACCAGGCGCACCGCCACCCCCTTGGCCCGCCCCCCTTCGGCCAGGTAGACCACGGCCTGCCCCTCCTGGGAACGCACCGCCCCCGCGGGTAGGAGGAGGCCTTCCGCTACCTTCTCCCGGTAGCGGGCCTCGGCGGGGCCGGGCAGGAGGGGGGTTTCGGGCTTTAGGACCACCTCCACCAGCCGGGTCTGGCCGGGGAGGTCGGTCTTGCGCAGGAGGCGGGCCCGGGCTTCCTGGCCGTTTTGCCGTAGGGTGAAGGGGGTTTCCGGGGTGAGGGCGTGGGCCTTTTCCGGGGGCAGGTAGAGCTTGGCCAGAAGGTTCTCCGTGGTGGCCAGGCGGAAGGCGCGGCTGCCGGTGCCTAGGAACTCCCCTTCCTTGGCGTAGACCTCCACCACCTCCCCGGCAAAGGGGGCCCGCACCACGCTTTCCCTCAGGTTCCGCTCCGCCTGGCGCACCTGGAGCCGGGCCGCCTCCACCTGGAGGGCCAAGAGGCGCAGGTCCTCCGCCCGCTCCAGCCGGGCCAGGGCCTCCTTGGCGTTTTGGTAGGCGCTTTCCGCCTGGCGGAGCTGGGCCTCCAGGGCCTTGAGGTCTAGGGGGGCCAGGGCCCCGGCCTCCAGGAGGGCCTTGCCTTCCTCGTACTGCCGCTTGGCCCTTTGCAGCTGAGCCTCCGCCCCTTGGAGCTGGGCCAGGAGGGCCGCCCGGCTTCCTTGGGTCTGGTTTTGCGCCCGCTCCAGGTT
This sequence comes from Thermus sp. CCB_US3_UF1, assembly GCF_000236585.1. NCBI lineage: Bacteria > Thermotogati > Deinococcota > Deinococci > Thermales > Thermaceae > Thermus > Thermus sp. CCB_US3_UF1. Next base: position 1,467,442 of record NC_017278.1, on the reverse strand, counting down.
GGCCTCGGCCTGGCGCAGGTTGAGGCGGGCCGCCTCCAGGGCTTCTTGGAAGGGAGCGGGGTCCAGGAAGACCACCCCTTCCCCCCTTCCCACCCGGCTTCCCGGGGGGAGGGTGCGCAGGACCCGGCCGGAGGCCCCGGCAGCCACTAGGCTGTCCCGCTCCGCCTGCAGGGTGGCCGAGGCCCGCACCTCCCGTTCCAGCGTCCCCCGGTTGGGGGTGAGGGTGCGCACCTGGACCGCCAGGGGGGCCTGGGCCTCAGGGGCCGGGGTTTCGGCCTTTTGGGGGGCGCAGGCGAAGAGGAGGAGGGGGAAAAGCAACCAAAGCCGCCTCATCCCTCACCTCGTGGCCAGGAGGCCGTAGTAGGCCTTCAGGTAGGCGTGCTTGGCCTGCTCCCAGGAGAGCTCGGCCTGCTTCAGGGCCAGCTCCTGCTGCAGGAGGGTAAGGCGGCTGGAAAGGCCAGCCTGGAAGCGCTTTTCCTCCGCCCCGTACCGCTCCTTGGCCGCCCGTAGGGCCTCCTCTGCCGCCCGCACCCCCTGGAGCAGGGGGGAAAGCTGGTTCCAGCGGGCCTCGAGGCCCACCCGCAGGGAGCGCTCCAGGTTCTTCAGGTTCTCCTCCAGGCTCTTGGCCTGGTCCTCCAGGGCCTCGAGGTCCTTTTTGGGGGTGAAGCTTTCCTCCAGGAGACCCCGCTGGAAGCGGAGGAGTTCTAGGGACTGCCGGAGCTGCAACAGGTCGGCGTTTTCCCTGAGGAGGGTTTCCAGGACTTCCCTTCCCGGCAAGGGGGGAAGCTCCCCGATGGGCTCCGGCTTCCAGGGACCCACCAGGTTGGCCAAGGCCGCCAGGGCGCTTTCCTGGCCCCGCTTGGCCGCTTCCAGGTTCTTCTTTGCCTCCAGCAGGCGGTTTTGCGCCTCCAGGAGGTCCAAGGGGGTGGCCCCGCCTCCCCGCACCCGGATCTCCGCAGCCCTCAGCCCCAGCTCGGCCACCTCCTGGGCCTTCTCTGCCAGGGCCAGCTGCAGGGCCGCCTCCCGGGCCTGGGCGTAGGCGGAGGCGATCTCGCTTTCCGCCTGGGCCAGGGCCCGCTTCAGCCGGGCCTCGGCCAGGGCCGCCGCCTGGCGGGCCTGGAGCTCCACGAGGAGGGTGCGCAAGGGGTCTTGCAGGGTGCGGGCCAGGTTTTTCTGTTCCCTTTCGTATTCCAGCCGGGCGGTGACCACCGCCCCCACCCCCGGGGCCTTCTTGAGGGCCTCCGGTAGGGGTTGGGCCAGGGCTGGGGCCAGGAGAAGGAGGGCGATGAGGGCCTTGTTCATGGGGATACCTCCGGTAAGAGTTCGCCGTAAAACTGGTAGAGTTCCATGATCCGGTTCCTGAGATCGTTCTCCGCTTGCGCCAGGGCCAGCCGGGCTTGGAGGAGGCTGAGCTCGGCCTGGAGGAGGCCTAGGGGGCTTTCCAGCCCCAGCTCTAGCCGCCTCTTGGCCTCTTCCAGGGATTTCTCCTGCGACTGGAGGCGGGCTTGCGCCAGGGCCAGGCTGGCCTGGGCGCCCTCGAGGGCTAACCTGAGGCTTTCCCCTTGCACCTGGGCCTGGGCCTCCGCCGCCCTCAGGGCCTCCGCCGCCCCGCGCACCTGGGCCTCGGCCCCTTCCAGGGCGGCGAAAAGCCCCGGGGAGAGGGTGAGGGAAAGGGAAACCCTGAGCTCCTCGGCGGTGCGGTAGCTCCCCACCCCGGGAACCTGGGTGGCCTGGCGGGCGGGGTCTTGCCGGGTGTAGGCCAGGGTGGGCTGCAGGGTGCGGCTGGAGAGGCTTAGGCTTAGGGTATCGTTGCCGCTTGGGTAAAGGAGGTAGCTGGCCTGTAGCTGGGGCCAGAGGGCGCGCCAAGCCGCCTGGCGGGCGATCTGGGCCTCGGCCAGGGCCAGCCGGGCCTCTTCCACGGCCAAGGGGGTGGTCCCCTTGGGCGGGGGGATCTCGGGCAGGGGGCTTTCCGGGTCCACCAGGCCCTCCGCCCCCTTGCGGGCCAGGGCCAGGCCCCGCCGGGCCTCCTCCAGGCGGGCCTGCGCCTCCTTGAGGGAAAGCGCTGCCTCCCGCAGCTCCTTGGGGTTGGCCTGGCGCCTTTGCGCCGCCTCCAGGGCCTTTTCTGCCAGCTCCACCCCCTTTTCCGCCAGGGCCTGGGCCAGGAGGGCCTGCCGGTACCGCCCCCAGGCGGCCACCGCCTGGGCCTGCAGGGCGGTGAGGGCCTTGCGGTAGCCCAGCTCGGCCCGCCTCAGGGCCAGGCGGGCCCGCTCCACCCCGTCGGCGGTATCCCCCAAGGGGAAGGGGGTGAGGACCAGGGCCAGGGTCAGGCTTCCCCCCGTGGCGGGGAGGCTGGAGCAGAGGGCCTGGGGGGTGCACTCATAGCCCAGGCGGGCGTAGTTCCCCTGGAGGCTTAGGGCCAGGGGGGAGGCCTGGGCTTGGAGGGCGCTTTCCGCGGCCTGGAGGAGGGCTTGGGCCTGGCGGGCCAGTGGATGGTCCCGCACCGGGCTTAGGGCGCTTTGCCCTAGGGCAGGGAGGAAGAGGAAAGCGAGGGCCCAAAGCCTAGCCACGCCCCACCTCCGTGAGCTTCCTGAGGAGGTCGCGGAAGAGGAGGACCTCCTCGGGGTTCAGCCGGGAGAGTTGCTGGCCGAAGACCTGGAGCCAGGCCGCCTGCATCCGGGCCTGTACCGCCTCCCCCTTGGGGGTGAGGCGCAGGTGGACCCGCCGGCGGTCCTCGAGGTCCGGGCTCCGCTCCAGGAGGCCCGCCTCCTCCAGGGAGGCCAGGAGGTGGGAGACCTGGGAGGGCAGGACCTCCAGGTGCTCCGCCAGGCGGGAGGGGAGGAGAACCCCCTCCTTGACCAGCCTCAGCACCTCCGCCTGCTGGAGGGATAGGCCCTCCCGGGCGAAGACCTCCTTGGCCTGGGACAAAAGGAGGCGCATCAGGGCGTAGCCCAGCCGGGAAAGCTCTTCCACCAGGGGGGCGGGGGGACCATTCATACGGTTCAACTATACAGACCCGTCAAAGGAAAAGGGGAGGCCGGCCCACACTCCCCCATGGTGTAGAATGGCGGAAGGTGATATGGACAGACCTCCCAGTCGGTGGCTCTTCCTCTTGCCCTTCGGTTCCCTAGCCCTGGCCCAAGCCCAAGCCCCAGCCCCTGGGGACCTTTTTCTTTTGGTCCTGCTCCTGGGGCTTTCCGCCTTCTTCTCCGCCAGCGAAACCGCCTTCACCACCCTTTACCCCTGGAAGGTGCGGGAGCTTTCCGAGCTCCAGGGGGGGCCTTTCCGCCTCCTGGCCAAGGACATCACCCGCTTCCTCACCACCATCCTGGTGGGCAACAACCTGGTCAACATCGCCGCCACCGCCCTGGTGACGGACCTCGCCACCCGCGCCTTCGGCTCGGTGGGGGTGGGGCTGGCCACGGGGCTCATGACCTTCCTGGTCCTCTTCTTCGGGGAGATCACCCCCAAGTCCCTGGCCGTGCACCACGCCGAGGCCCTGGCCCGGGTGGCGGCCTGGCCCATCTACCTCCTTTCCGTCCTCCTCTACCCCGTGGGCCGTTTCTTCAGCCTGGTTTCCGGCCTGCTCCTCCGGGCCTTCGGCCTGGAGCCCCGGGATACCCCCTTGGTGTCGGAGCACGAGCTCAAGCTGATCCTGGCCGGGGCCGAGGAGTCGGGGACCATTGAGGCCCAGGAGGAGGAGATGATCCACTCCATCCTGGAGCTGGAGGAAACCCCGGTGCGGGAGATCATGACCCCCCGGGTGGAGATGGTGGCCCTCGAGGCCGAGGCCACCCTGGAGGAGTTCCTCCACCTCTTCCGCGAGCACCGCTATAGCCGGGTGCCCGTCTACCGGGAGAGCGTGGACCACATCGTGGGGGTGGCCTACGCCAAGGACCTATTGGACTACCACTGCGAGGAGGACCTCAAGGGGCGCACCGTGGCCTCCATCGCCCATCCCCCCTACTTCGTGCCCGAGAACATGGACGCCTGGACCCTCCTGCGCGAGCTGCGCCGGCGCAAGGTGCACATGGCCATCGTGGTGGACGAGTTCGGGGGCACGGCCGGCCTGGTGACCCTGGAGGACGTCATGGAGGAGATCGTGGGGGAGATCTACGACGAGACCGACGAGCCCGAGGATGCCCCCATACGCCGCCTGCCCGACGGCTCCTTCTCCATCCAGGCGCAAACCCCCGTGGACGAGGTTTCCGAGGCCTTGGGGGTGGAGCTGCCCGATGGGGAGTACGATACCCTTTCCGGCTTCCTCTACGAGCGGTTTGGCCGCATCCCCGGGGTGGGGGAGAGCGTGGAGTGGCAGGGCTTCCGCTTCCTGGTGGAAAGCGCAAGCCAGCGCCGCATCGAGCGGGTCCGCGTGGAGCGGTTGGTGGAACATGGAGAAGGTTAGGGAGATCCTGCAGGCCCACGTGGAGCGGGCCTACGCCCCCTACTCGGGTTTCCCCGTGGTGGCCTTGGTGGAGGCAGAAGGGGAGGCCTTCCTGGGGGTTAACGTGGAAAACGCCGCCTTTCCCCTTGCCCAGTGTGCCGAGCGCAACGCGGTGGCGGCCATGGTCCTGGCGGGGAAAAGGCGCTTGGACCGGGTGCACGTGTACAGCCCCAAGGGCCCCATCCCCCCTTGCGGGGGGTGCCGCCAGGTCCTGGCCGAGTTCGGCCACCCGGAAACCGAGGTCTTCCTCCACGGCCCCGAGGGGTACGTGGTATGGCGGCTTTCCGAGCTTCTGCCCCTGGCCTTCCGGCTTTAGAGGGGAAGGACCAGGCGCTGCCGGAAGAAGCCGGGCACCTCGAGGTCCAGTTCCAGCCGGCCCCCGCCCCCTTCCAGCCCGGGGCGGAAGCCCACCACCTGAAGCCGGCCTTCCCCGCGGGCGGGAAGCTCCAGGCGCACGGCCAGGGTCTGTCCCAGGAGGACCAGCCGGCCTTCGGCCCGGAGGGGGTAGGGGTTGGGATTTTCCAGGAAGAGGTTCACCCCTGCCCGGCGCACCCTTGGGGGCTCCAGGGGAAAGGCCAGGCGGGTGCGGAAGAAGGTGAGGTCCTGGCCCAGGGTGCGGCCCTCCAGGGCCACCTCCACCCCCTCCCGGGAGAGGAGGGCCTGGGCCGTGGCCAGGGCTCCCTGGGGGGTGAGGCGCACGGGGAGAACCGCCTCCGTGCTCCCTGGGGGGAGGGTGAGCTCTAGGGGCACGGTGACCTCCCCCACCCGGAGCCGGGTGCCGAGGGTGGCCAGGGGCAAGGGGAAGGGGTTGGGGTTCTGGAAGGCCACCCGCAGGCCCAGGAGGAGGGCCGGGGAGGGCTGGGTTGCAAGCCCCTGAAGCTCGGCCCCTTGGAGGCGGGCCTCAGGGGGCAGGACCCGGGGGGCACAGGCGGCCAACCCCAGCAGGAAGAGGGACAAGAGCCTCACAAGAGCCATCCTTCCTCCTTGAGCTCCTCCAGCAGGGGCCGGAAGGCCCCCCAAAGGGGGCTTTCCCCGGGGTAGGGGGGCCTGGGGTAGCCCGCGGGCAGGCCCAGGTGCCGCAGGGCCTGCTTGAGGAGGGGCACCCCGCCCTTGGAGAGGAGGTCTCCAAGGGGGAAAAGCCGCTTTTGCAGGGCTTGTGCCTCTTCCATCCTCCCGGCCCGGAAGTGCTCCAGAAGGCTCCGGTAGGCCCGGGGGGCCAGGTTGGCCGCGGCCAGGATGCCCCCCTCCGCTCCCAGGGCCAAGGCCCCCAGGAAGGTGGGGGCGTGGCCGGTGAAGACCCTAAACCCCTTTAGGCGGGCCTGGTAGAAGGCCAGGCGGCCCAGGTCCCCGCTGGAGTCCTTGATCCCCTGGATCTGGGGGTGGGCCGCCAGGGCCTCCACCGCGGGGAGGGGCAGGTCCACCCGGGTGTTCTGGGGCACGTGGTAGAGGAAAAGGGGCATCCGCTCGGCCAGGGCCCGGTAGTAGGCGAGAAGGCCTTCCCCCAGGCTTCCGTGGTAGTACCGGGGTGGGGTGGCCAGGAGGGCCATGGCCCCGGCCTCCTGGGCCTCGAGGAGGGCCCGTTCCGCCTGGGGCAGGGTTTCCTCCATAAGGCCCACCAAGAAGGGCTTCTTGGGCGAGAGGGCCCTGAGGCCCTGGGCCCTTTCCTCGGGGGACAGGTGGACCCCTTCCCCGTTGGAGCCGTAGATGAGGAGCCCGTCCACCAGGGGCTCCAGGGCCTGGGCCAGTTCCCGGAAGGCCGCAGGATCCAGCCTTCCTTGCCGGTCAAAGGGGGTGGGGATGGGGGGCAGGATCACGGGGACCTCCTTAGGCTCCAGACTACCGCCAAGAGGTGGAGGCCGTAGGCCAGGAGGAGGGGCCAGGGCCCTTGGCCCCGGAGGAGGCCGGTGAGGCCATAGGCCGCCAGGAGGAGGAGGAGGAGGCCCACCCCTGCGGAAAAGCCGAGGCTTCCTGGGACGAAAAGCCGCACCGCCAGGGCCCAGGAGGGGGGCACCGCCCCCTTGCGCCGGGGGAGGAAGAAGGCCAGTAGGTGGAGAAGGAGGAGGAGAAGGAGGCCGGCAAAGGCCCAGGGCCTAAGCCCTTGCGGAAGGGGCAGGGGCAGGCTGAGGAAGGCCTTCCAGGGGTCTTCCTGGAAGCGGGCCAGCTCCACCCGCAACAGGGCCAGGTAGAGGTCCCGCAGGCTGGGCCCAGCCTCCCGTTCCCCCCAGGGGTCCTCGCCCAGCCCCAAGGCGGTGCGGATGGGCCCGGCCAGGGGGGCCCTCAGGTAGGCCTGGGCCAGGGCCTCCTCCTCGCCCCGCAGGGCCAGGGCGAAGGGGGCTTGGGAGGCCTTCAGGAGGGCCTGGGCCTCCTTGGGGTTTTGCGGCAGGAGGGCGTAGCCCAAAAGGCCCTTGCTTTCGGGAAGGGGGGGGAGTTGGCGCAGCCACTCCAAGGCCGCCTCGCTGCGCAGGGTGCCCTGGTCCAGGGGTGGGGCCAGAAGGCTTTGCCGTACCCGTTGGTGGAACCCGGCCAAAAAGAGGAGGCTGAGGAGGGCCAAGAGGAGCAAAAGGGCCAGGAAGCGCTCCCCTAGGCTGGCGTAGGCCAGGTGCAGGTGCCTTAGGCGCAGAAGGGGGTGGCGCAGAAAGCCCCCCAGGTACCCGCCCAGGGCCCTAAGGTCCCGGAGCTGGGCGGGGAGGTAGAAGAGGAAGAGGTAGGCCAGGAGGAGGAGGTAGGCCAGGGCCAGGACCCCTAGGGTGGTCGGGAGGGCGCTCAGGTTAGGGGGAAGCCAGGTGCGGAGCACCTTCTCCGCCTCGCGGAAGCGCAGGGCCTCTGCGGGCTGGCCCTGGGCCTCCAGGAAGGCCGCGGTTTCTTGGAAGAAGGCCAGGGAGTCCGGGAAAAGGGGGGTGTGCTCCAGGAGGGTCTGGGCCAGGAGGCGGGCCTTGGCGGGGTCCTGTTGCCGCAGGGCCCTCGAGGCCTCCGCCATGCGCCGCACCCCGGGCTGGCCGAAGAAGAGCTCCGGGCGGTGCTGCCGGGCCTTCAGGTCCTGGCCGTAGGCCGCGAGGTCCTCGGGGCTGAGCTCCTTGGGGTCTTGGGTCCAGTAGGCGAAGTAGGGCCAGGGCTTGGGGGGGTTTAGGGCCTGAAGGAGGGGGGCCAGGGCCCTTAGGTCGGCCTCGGTGCCCTCAAAGGGCAGGGGAGGGAAGGGGATGGGCAGCACCCGCTCCCCCAGGAGCACCGCCTCCGGCCCCGGGCGCAGGGCCACCACCCGGGCCGGGGCGAAGTGGTAGGCCACCTCCTGGCTCCGGAGGCTCACCTCCACCACCAAAAGCCCCTGGGCCACGAAGACCCTTTCCCCCTGCACCAAGGGGCCCAGCCAGGAGCCCCCGGGCAGGGGAAGGACCCCCCAGGGCAGGCGCAGGCCCTCGGGGGTGAGCTCGGGCTGGACGGGGGGCAGGGCGGCGAAGCGGGCTTCCAGGGGCCCCGAGGGCAGGGAGAGGCGCACCCGGTACTCCCCTGGGGCTTGGGGGACGAAGGTCTGGCGGAAACCTCCCCCTTGGGGTTCCACCTCCAAGGAGGTGCGGCCCGTGGGGCCCTCCACCACCAGGGGAAAGCGGCCTTGGGGGAGGTTCTGGCCCTCGAGGGTAAGGGGGGAGCCCGCCGGCACCTCCGGGGGCACCACCAGGGTCTGGGCCCAGGCGGCGGAGAGGAGGGCCAAGGCGGCCAAAAGCGCGCGCATGGCGTTATTCTACAGGCATGGGTCTTCTAGACATGATCGGGCCGGTGATGGTGGGACCTTCTTCCAGCCACACCGCCGGCGCCTGCCGCCTGGCCCTCCTGGCCCGCCACCTCTTGGGGGAAAAGCCCAAGCGGGTGGAGTTTGGCCTCCATGGCTCCTTCGCCAAGACCGGCCAGGGGCATGGGACCCACCTGGCCCTGGCCGCGGGGATCCTGGGCCTGAGGCCCGACGACGAAAGGCTCAAGGAGAGCCTGGCCCTGGCCGAGAGGGAAGGGGTGGAGGTGGTCTTCCGGGAGGTGGAGCTTGGGGATGTCCACCCCAACACCGTGCGCATGGCCCTGGAGGGAGAGAAGGAGCGCCTTTTGGTGACGGGGAGCTCCCTGGGCGGGGGGCTGGTGCGGGTCTTTGACGTGGAGGGGTTTGAGGTGCGCATCACCGGGGCCGCCCCTACCTTGGTGGTGCGCAACGTGGACACCCCGGGGGTGGTGGCCCGGGTGGCCCGGATCCTGGCCGACGACGAGGTGAACATCGCCCACCTCACCGTGAGCCGAAAGAAGCGGGGCGGCGAGGCCATGATGAGCATTGAGATGGACCGGGCCCTCACCGCCAAGCCCCTGGAGTACCTGGAGTATCTCTCCTACATCCTCTGGGTGCGGCAGATCCCCCCGGTGATGGACTAGAAGGAGGTGGCGGGGGAGAGTTCCAGGCGCAAGCAGGCCCCGCCCAAGGGGCTTTCCTCCACCCCAAGCCTTCCCCCGTGGGCCTCGGCCACCCGCTTGGCGGTGTAGAGGCCAAGCCCCGCCTGGCCCCGGTTGCCCGAGCCTTGGCGGAAGGGCAGGGCCAGGGCCTCCAGGGGCAGGGGAAGCCCGGGCCCGTCGTCCTCCACCGCCAAGGCCCCCTCCGCCACCCGGATCCGCACCCGGCTCCGGGCGTGGCGCAGGGCGTTGTCCAGGAGGTTGGCCAAGGCCCTTTCCACCAAAAGCCGCTCCCCCCGGGCCAGCCCCGCCCCCTCCACCTCCAGGGCCAAGCCCCGCCTCTTCGCCTCCTCCTGGTAGCGCAGGAGGAGGTCTTCCGCCAGGGCCCGCAGGTTCAGGGTTTCCCGTGCGGGGCTGCGGGCCTCGAGGCGGGAGAGGGCCAGGAGGTTTTCCAAAAGCTCCAGGGCCCCGGCCAGCTCCCCCTTTAGGCCCTGCAAGAGCTCCACCCGGCGCTCCTTGCCCAGCCCGTCCGCCCGCTCCAGGTAGGCCAGGGTGCGGATGGCGGAAAGGAGGGGGGTCTTGAGGTCGTGGGCCAGGGCCCCGTAGAAGGCCTCCCGGGCCTCCATGAGGCCCCGGAGCCTTTGCAAAAGCTCCTCAAACCGATCCCGGAGGAGGGCGATCTCCTGGGGTGGGGGCTCCTGGGGACGGGGAAGCCGTAGCTCGCTCACCGGCCCCTCCTTCAGGGAGAGGTAGGCCAGGGCCCGGGTGAGCTCCTCCAGGGGGCGGAGGAGGCCCTGGGCCAGGAAGTAGCCCACCAGGCCGGATACCAGGGCCAGGAGGAGGAGCCAGAGGAAGAGGGGAAGCCACCACCCCGCCCCCAGGATCCCCAAGGTGAGGGCCAGGACCAGGTTGGGCAGAAAGGCCAAAAGGGCGATGACCAGGGCCAGCCTGGTTCTAAGGCTCATCCCTTCCCGCCGAGAGCACCGCCAAGAAGGCCTCCTGGGGCACCTCCACCTTGCCGATGGCCTTCAGGCGCTTTTTGCCTTCTTTTTGCTTTTCCAAAAGCTTCTTCTTGCGGGTGACGTCCCCGCCATAGCACTTGGCCAGCACGTCCTTTCTCAGGGCCTTCACCGTGGCCCGGGCGATGATCTTGCCCCCGATGGCCGCCTGGATGGGCACCTCAAAGAGCTGCCGGGGGATGACCTCGGCCAGCTTGTCCACGATGGCCCGGGCCAGGCTGTAGGCCTTTTCCCGGTGGGCGATGAAGGTGAGGGCGTCCACCACCTCCCCGTGCACCAGCACGTTGACCTTGACCAGGTCCCCGGGCTGGTAGCCGATCTGCTCGTAGTCCATGGAGGCGTACCCCCGGGAAAGGCTTTTCAGGCGGTCGTGGAAATCGTAGAGGATCTCGGCGAAGGGGGCCTCGTAGACCAGCTCCACCCGCTTTTGCGAGCCCGGCAGGTAGTTCATGTTCAGTAGCCTGCCCCGCTTTTCCTGGACCAACTGCATGATGCTTCCCACGTACTCCTCGGGGGTGAAGATGGTGAGCTTCACGTAGGGCTCGAGGACCTCCTCTATCCGGGTGGGGTCGGGCAGGTCCGCGGGGTTGTGGATCTCCACCTCCTCCCCTCCCTTGAGCCGCACCCGGTAGACCACGCTGGGGGCGGTGGCGATAAGGGAGAGGCCGAACTCCCTTTCTAGGCGCTCCTGGACGATCTCGGCGTGCAAAAGCCCCAGGAAGCCACAGCGGAAGCCGAAGCCCAAGGCGGAGGAGGTTTCCGGCTCAAAGGCCAGGGCGGCGTCGTTCAGCTTCAGCTTCTCCAGGGCATCCCGGAGCTTGCCGTAGTCCCCAGAGTCCACCGGGTAGAGCCCGGCGAAGACCACGGGCTTGGCCGGGCGGAAGCCAGGATAGGGGGCGTCCGTGGGCCTTTCGGCCAGGGTGATGGTATCCCCCACCTGCACGTCGTGGATGTCGCGGATGGCGGCGGTGAGCCACCCCACCTCCCCGGCCACCAGGGCCTCCTTGGGCACCAGGCCCTGGGGGGTGAAGACCCCCACCTTGTCCACGGTGAACTCCCGCCCCGTGGACCAGACCCGGATCCGGTCCCCTGGCCGCACCTGGCCCTCAAAGAGGCGCAGGTAGGGGATCACCCCCTGGTAGGCGTCGTAGAGGGAGTCAAAGATCAGGGCCTTCAAGGGGGCCGCGGGGTCCCCTTTGGGGGGTGGGATGCGGGCCACGATGGCCTCCAGGATGGCCTCCACCCCCTCCCCCGTCTTGCCGGAGGCGAAGATGGCCTCGTCGGCGGGGAGGCCCAGGACCTCCTCCACCTCCAGGGCCACCTCGAGGGGGCGGGCGTTGGGCAGGTCAATCTTGTTGACCACGGGGATGATGGTGTGCTCGTGCTCCAGGGCCAGGTAGAAGTTGGCGATGGTCTGGGCCTCCACCCCTTGGCTGGCGTCCACCACCAGCAAGACCCCCTCCACCGCCGCCAGGGCCCGGGAGACCTCGTAGGTGAAGTCCACGTGCCCGGGGGTGTCGATGAGGTTGAAGATGTACTCCTGCCCGTCCTTGGCCCGGTAGTTCACCCGCACTGCGCTGGCCTTGATGGTGATCCCCCGTTCCCGCTCCAGTTCTAGGGAGTCCAGAAACTGCTCCCGCATCTCCCGCTCGCTCACGGCATGGGTCATCTGCAGGATGCGGTCGGCCAGGGTGGACTTCCCGTGGTCCACGTGGGCGATGATGGAGAAGTTGCGGATCAGGTGGCCTGCCATCCTTCCCATCGTCCGGGGTATGGGGGGCAAAGTCAAGCCGGCCCTTGTGCCCCCGCCTTGGACTGGGTAAACTTTCCTCGGAGGTTCCCTTGAGCCTGGACCGTTCCTTGGAGGAGCTGGCCCGGCGCTTTGCCCGGGAGAGGCTTCTTCCCGAGGCCAGCCGCTACGACCGGGAGGCCGTTTTCCCTTGGCCCCTTTTCCGGGAGGCGGCCCGGCTGGGTTTCCCGGTTTTGCTGGTGCCGGAGGAGCTGGGCGGGGTGGGGCTTGGCCCTGTGGCCCTGACGGGGGTGGCCGAGGAGCTGGCCTACGCCTGTACCGGCCTGGCGGCGGCCCTCCTCCTCAACAATCTGGTGGCCGACGCCCTCCTCCTTTCGGGAAGCCCCTACGCCCAGGGCTTCCTCCCCCGGCTTCGGGAGGAGGTGGCCTCCTACGCCCTCACCGAGCCCCACGCCGGTTCGGACGTGGCCGCCCTGCGCACCCGGGCGGAGAAGGTGCCCGGGGGGTACCGCCTTTGGGGCCGCAAGACCTGGATCAGCCACGCCCCCGAGGCCCGCTTCTTCGTGGTCTTCGCCCGGGTGGCCGAGGGCCGGGAGGGGATCGCCGCCTTCCTCCTGGAGCGGGGGGAGGGGGTGGAGGTGGGCCCGCCCTTGCCCAAGCTGGGCCAGAAGGCCTCCCCGGCGGCGGAGGTGGCCCTGGAGGGGGTCTTGGTGCCCGAGGAGGGCCTGATCGCCCGGGAGGGCTTCCGGCTGGCCATGCGGGTTTTCAACCGCTCCCGGCCCATGGTGGCGGCCTTGGCCGTGGGGCTTTTGCGCCGGGCCCTGGACGAGGCCCTGGCCTACGCCACCCTGCGGGAGGCCTTTGGCCGGCCCCTGGTGGAACACCAGGGGGTGGGGTTCAAGCTGGCGGAGATGGCGGTGGACCTCGAGGCCGCCCGCCTCCTGGCCCGAAAGGCCGCCGAACAGGCCGAAAGGGGGGAGGATAACGCCTTCATGGCCGCCGCCGCCAAGGCCTTTGCGGCCGAGGCCGCGGAACGGGGGGCGGCGGAGGCGGTCCAGGTCTTCGGGGGCAACGGCTACAGCGAGGAGTACCCCGTGGCCAAGCTTTACCGGGACGCCAAGGTCCTCCGGATCTATGAGGGGACCTCGGAGATCCAGCGGCTCATCGTGTTGCGGGAGCTTTTGCGGAGGCGGTCATGAGGGAGGCGGTGATCCTCGAGGCGGTGCGCACGCCCATCGGCAAGCGGAACGGGGCCCTGAGGGACTGGCGGCCCGATGCCCTTTACGCCCGGGTCCTGGACGCCCTCTTGGAGCGGACGGGGATCGATCCCGCCCTGGTGGGGGACGTGGTCACGGGGTGCGTGACCCAAGCGGGGGAGCAGGGGGCCAACCTGGGGCGGCTTGCGGTCCTCCTCTCCCGCCTGCCCCGGGAGGTGCCGGCGGTGACCCTGAACCGCATGTGCGGTTCCTCCCAACAGGCGGTCCACTTCGCCGCCCAGGCCATCGCCGCCGGGGACCTGGACTTCGCCATCGCCGGGGGGGTGGAGAGCATGACCCGGGCCCCCATGTTCTCCGATATCGGGGGCGGCTTCCACACCCTGAACCCTGCCCTCTTCCAGAGGCACGAGCTGGTCCACCAGGGGGAGAGCGCCGAGCGCATCGCCGAGCGGTATGGGCTTAGCCGGGAGGAGCTGGACGGGTGGGCCTACCTCTCCCACCGGCGGGCGGCCCAGGCCACCCAGGAGGGCCGCTTCCGGGCCCAGATGGTCCCCCTGGAGGGCCTGGACGCCGAAGGGCGTCCTTTTCTCCTGGATTTTGACGAGGGCATCCGCCCCGATGCGGACTACGGGCGGATGCTGGCCCTCAAGCCCGTCTTCCGCCAAAACGGGGTGGTCACCGCCGGGAACGCCAGCCAGATCTCCGATGGGGCGGCGGCCCTCCTCCTGGGGGATAGGGAGAAGGCCGAGGCCCTGGGCCTCCGCCCCCGGGCCCGCTTCCGCGCCCGGGTGGTGGTGGCGGGGGACCCCACCTTGCAGCTTCTGGAGGTGATCCCCGCCACCCAGAAGGCCCTGGCGCGGGCGGGGCTTTCCCTAAAGGACCTGGACGTGATTGAGATCAACGAGGCCTTTGCCAGCGTGGTCCTGGCCTTCCTCCGGGCCTTCAACCCCGATCCGGAACGGGTGAACCCCAACGGGGGGGCCATCGCCCACGGCCACCCCTTGGGGGCCACGGGGGCCATCCTCATGACCAAACTCCTCCACGAGCTGGAGCGCACCGGGGGGGAGTTCGGCCTGCAGGTGATGTGCATCGGCCACGGCCAGGCCACGGCCACGGTGCTGCAAAGGATCTAGGGGGGAGTATGGAGCGGAGCGCTTTGGTGACGGGCGGGGCCTCGGGGCTGGGGCGGGCGGCGGCCCTGGCCCTCAAGGCCAAGGGGTACCGGGTGGTGGTCCTGGACCTGAAGGAGGGGGGGGACGAGGGGCTTCTCTACGCCGTGGGGGACGTGACCCGGGAAGGGGATGTGCTCCGGGCCCTCGAGGCCCTTCCCCAACCCCCCTTCGCCGTGGTGAACGCCGCCGGGATCGGCCTGGCCAAGAAGGTCCTGGGGCGGGAAGGCCCCCACGACCTGGAAAGCTTCCGTAGGGTGCTGGAGGTCAACCTGGTGGGGACCTTCAACGTGGTCCGCCTGGCCGCCTGGCGCATGCGGGAAAACCCCCCGGACGCCGAGGGGCAACGGGGGGTGGTGGTGAACACCGCCAGCGTGGCCGCCTTTGAGGGGCAGATCGGCCAGGCGGCCTACGCCGCTAGCAAGGGGGGCGTGGCGGCCCTGACCCTGCCCCTGGCCCGGGAGCTGGCGGAGTGGGGGGTCCGGGTGGTGACCGTGGCCCCGGGCCTCTTTGACACCCCTCTGCTCCAGGGGCTTCCCGAGAAAGCCAAGGCCTCTTTGGCGGAGCAGGTGCCCTTTCCCCGGCGCCTGGGCCGCCCCGAGGAGTACGCCCGCCTGGTCCTCCACGTGCTGGAAAACCCCATGCTCAACGGGGAGGTGATCCGCCTGGATGGCGCCTTGCGCATGGCCCCCCGGTAGGGTCCTGGACCTGACCCGCCTCCTCCCCGGGCCCCTGGCGGGAAAGGTTTTGGCCGAGCTGGGCCTTCCCGTCCTCAAGGTGGAGCCCCCAGGCGGCGACCCCCTGGCCGCCCTGGCCCCAGAGGCCTACCGCTTCCTGAACGGCAAGAAGGAGGTCCTGGTCCTGGACCTCAAGGCCGAGGAGGGGAGGGCCCGGCTCCTGGCGCTGGCCCGGGAAGCCGCGGTCCTCCTGGAGTCCAACCGCCCGGGGGTGATGGAGCGGCTAGGCTTGGGGCCGGAGGTCCTTCTGGAGGCCAACCCTCGGCTGGTCTATGCCCGGCTGCGCGGCTACCCCGAGACCCCCGATCCCGGCCACGACCTCACCTACCTGGCGGAGGCCGGCCTCCTTGGCCGCTTCCCCTGGCGGGCCTTCCAGTTCGCCGACCTGGCGGGGGCCTACGCCCTGGCCCTCAGCGTCCTAAAGGGGCTTCTCCTGGGGGGCGGGGTCTACGAGGTGGCCCTCTCCCAGGCGGTGGAGGCCATCGCCTACCCGCCCCTACCCTTCCTGGACGGCTCGGTCCTTTGCTACGGGGTCTACCCGGCCCGGGAGGGGGAGGTGGCCCTGGCGGCCCTGGAGCCCCACCTCTGGGCCCGGTTCTGCCAGAAGGCGGGGCTAGAGGAGCTTCTCCCCTCGGCCTTTAGCCCGAGGGACCCGGAACACCCGGCCTGCGCCCGGCTGCTTGCCTTTTTCCGGGAGAGGACCGCCTGGGATTGGGAGGCCTGGGCCCGGGAAGAGGGCCTTCCTTTGCGGGCGGTGCGGGGTTAGCGGGCCGTCCAGCCCAGGTCAATGGGGAAGACCGCCCCGGTGATGGCGCTGGCCTTTTCCGAGGCCAGGAAGAGGGCCAGCTCGGCCACCTCCTCGGGCTCAATGAGGCGGGGGATGGCTGCCTGGGCCAGGAAGACCTTGGCCGCCACCTCCTCCGGGGGGAGGCCCAGGGTGCGGGCCTGGTCCTGGACCTGGTTTTCCACCAGGGGGGTGCGCACGTAGGCGGGGGCGATGGCGTTTACGGTGACGCCGAAGGGGCCGGCCTCGAGGGCCACGGTCTTGGTCAGGCCCAAGAGGCCGTGCTTGGCAGCGATGTAGGCGCTCTTGTAGGGGCTGGCCACCAGGCCGTGGACGCTGGCGATGTTGAGGATCCGCCCCCAGCCCCTGGCCTTCATCCCCGGCAGGAGGGCCCGGATGAGCTGGAAGGGGGCGGTGAGCATCACCTGGAGCATCCTTTGCCAGACCTCCAGGGGGAAGGCCTCCACCGGGTCAATGTGCTGGAAACCGGCGTTGTTGACCAGGATCCCCGCCCCCAGCTCCGCGGCCTTCTGGCCCAGGGCGGCCACCGCCTCCGGGTCCGCGAGGTCGGCTTGGAGGAAAACCCCTCCCAGTTCCTCCGCCACCCTCGAGGCGTCCCTCACGTCGTGGACCAGGACCCTGGCCCCTTCCCGGGCGAAGGCCCGGGCCATGGCCAGGCCGATGCCGCTTCCCGCACCCGTGACGAGGACCGTCTTTCCTGCCAGGTTGCCCATAGGCCCAAGTCTACCCCTATTCCCAACCGGGGGCCTCGAGGGCCTCCTGAAGCCAGGAGAACACCTGACCGCAGTCGGGGAAGGGCTTCCCCAGGGCCCGGGCCAGGGGCTCGGCCAGGCTAGGGAAGGTGGCGCCCAGGACCGGCAGGAGATGGGAGTGGAAAAAGAGCCGGGTGGCCTGCCAGCCCTCCCTGGCCTGGGGTCCTTGGCAGGCCTTTTGCGCAAGCCCGAGCAGGTAGGCCAGATTGGCCCGGGGGTCGCGGGGGAGAAGGTCCACCCCCAGCCCGGCCTCCAGGGCGTAGACCAGGTCCAAGGCCGCCTGCCGCGCCTCCTCGGGGTCGCGGAAGTAGGGGGGGAAGGCCGAGCTGGGGTAGAGGCCCTGGAGGAGACTTAGGCCCTCCCGCACCCGTCCCCAGGCCGCCGGGGGCAGGTGGGGCCGGAGGGCGTCCGCGTGGATCCAGAGCCGCCAGAGGAGGAAAAACCCCAGGCGGTAGGCTTCCCTGCCCAACAGGAAGCCTTCGCGGTAGCGGGCCGCCACCCCCTCCGCCCCCAGGGCCATCTGGGCCATGAGCCCGGCCCGCAAGGGGGGGTCTACCCGGGGAACCAGGGCCTCCTGCACCGCCTCCAGGAGGGAGAAGGCCTGGGGCAGGAGGGGCCGAAGCCCGCCGGCTTCCTCCCCTGCCCGGCGGGCCTCGGCCCCCAGGGCCTCCAGCCGGGAAAGGAGGCCGGGGTAGGGGCCGAGGCGTCCTGACAGCAGGGCCAGGCCTTCCTCGAGGGCGGCCAGGGCCTCCGGGGAAGGGGCTTCGGCCAAGGCCTCCAGGGCCGCCCGGGCCACTTCCCCCGCCCAGAGAAGGCGCACCTCCTCCTCCCGGGCCAGCAGGAGGGGCTGGCCCAGGGCCAGGCCCAGAAGCCCCACCACCAGGGGCAAAGGCCAAACCGCCATGGCCGCTCCTTGCCCCCAGCATAGCCCAAACCCCGGGCCCCCGTGGGGACCCGGGGTGGGGCGAGGGGCCTTAGGCCGCCCCCTTGGCCTCCTTCCTCCTCAGGTCCTTCCAGAAGACCACCAGGGCGCTCACCACGTAGATGGAGCTGTAGGTGCCCACGAAGATGCCTACGAAGATGGCCAGGGCGAAGTCGCGGAGCACGCTTCCCCCCAGGAAGAGGAGGGCCAGGATGGGCAAGAGGGTGGTGAGGCTGGTCATCACCGTGCGGGAGAGGGTCTGGTTGATGGAGCGGTTCACCAGCTCCCGGTAGGCCAGGCCCCGGAGGAGCTTCTGGTTCTCCCGGATCCGGTCGGAGACCACGATGGAGTCGTTGATGGAGTAGCCCACGATGGTGAGGAGGGCGGCGATGGTGGGGATGGAGAACTCCAGCCCCAGGAGGCTGTACATCCCGGCCACGATGGCCACGTCGTGGGCCACAGCCAGGACGCTGGCCACCCCGAAGGTCCAGTCAAAGCGGAAGGCCACGTAGATGAGGATGAGCCCCAGGCCCACCAGCACGGCCATCACCGCGTCCCGCCTAAGTTCGGCCCCGATGGCCGGGCCCACGGTCTCCGAGGTGAGGACCGTGGCCTTGAGCTCGGAGGCGAAGAGCCTTTCCAGCTCTAGGCGCTTGGCGTCGGTCAGGGGCGGGAGCTTTAGGGAGAACTCCTTGTGGTCGGCGGTGGGGGCCTGGACCTCGGTGATCACCGCCTCCTTGGCGGGGAAGCCCTTGGCCTCCAGGAAGCGCCGTAGGGTGTCCACCCCCACCTCGGGGTCCGTGCGCAGGGTGTAGGCCGTCCCCCCCGTGAAGTCGATGGAGTAGTTGAAGCCCTTGGTGAAGACCACCCCAGCCGCGGCCACCGCCAGGAGCAGGGTGGCCACGGTGATGTACCGGGCCGGCCCCATGAAGTTGAACCGGGGGTCCACCAGCCACATGGGGGGGCGGATCTCCCCCCTCTCGGCCAGGCGTTCCAGGAGGTAGCGGCTGAAGATGAGGTTGGAGAAGACGCTGGCCACCACCCCGATGGCCAGGATCACGGCGAACCCCCGCACCGGCCCGGTGGCGTACTGGTACAGGGCCGCCGCGGCCAGGAGGTGGGCGATGTTCACGTCCAGGATGGTGAGGGTGGAGTGCTTGAAGCCCTCGGGGATGGCCTGGCGGAAGCGCTTGCCCGCCCGCAGCTCCTCCTTGATCCTCTCAAAGGAGAGGACGTTTCCGTCCACCGCTGCGCCCAGGGTGAGGACCAGGCCGGCGATGCCAGGCAGGGTCAGGGTGGCCCCCAGGCCCGAGAGGAGGCCCAGGATCAGGACCGCGGTGTAGAGGAGGCCCAAGGAGGCCACCAGGCCCAGGCTTGCCCCGTAGTAGGCGAAGATGAGGAGGAAGATGGCCAAGGTGCCGATGAGGGCCGAGCGGATGCCGGCCTGGATGGCGTCCTGCCCCAGGGTGGGGCCGATGGCCCGGATCTCCGCCACCTGAAGCGGCACGGGCAGGGCCCCAGAGCGCAGGACCAGGGCGATCTCGCTGGCTTCCTCGAGGCCGGAAAGCCCCTCGATCACCGCCTGCCCCCCGCTGATGGCCTGGCGGATCACGGGGGCGGTGTAGACCTTGCCGTCTAGGACGATGGCCAGCTGCTTGCCCACGTTGGCCCGGGTGACCTCCTCAAACTTCCTGGCCCCTTCGGGGGTGAAGGTGAGGGCCACCTGGGGGCGGCCAAACTGGTCAAAGACCGCCCGGGCGTCGGCCAGGTCCGAGCCGGTGAGGAGGGCAGGGCCCAGGTCCTCGGGCTTGATCAGGTCCTTTTCCAGGTCCTCCCGCTTGAGGCGGGGGTTTTCCCGCAGGGCCTGGTTGATCTGGGCCACGGTGGTGCCCGTGGCCCCCTCCTTGAGGATGCGGAACTCCAGGACGGCCCGCTGGCCGATGAGCTTAAGGGCCCGGTCCTGGTCGGCCTGGGAGAGGCCGGGAAGCTCCACCACGATCCGCTTCTGCCCCTGGATCTGGATGAGGGGCTCGGCCACCCCCAGGGCGTTGATGCGGTTTTCCAGGACGGTGCGGGCCTTTTCCAGGTCGTCGGGGGTGGGGTTATCCACCGCCGCTTCCAGCACGATGCGCAGGCCCCCTTTCAGGTCCAGGCCCAGCTTGACCTTGGGTTCGGTGGGAGCCCAGGGCTTCCAAAGGAAGAGGAGGGATGCCAGGAAGATCCCCAGCAGAAAGAGACCGTTGAAAAGCTTTCGGTTCATCAGGTTCCTCCGAGGAAAGAAGGGTTCCTAAGGCCGGGGAAGGCGCCTCCCTTGCCCCACCCCGCACCCCTTCCCGCGGTGCGGGGCATGGGGCAGGGGCCCTAGCCCCCCTCCAGCTGCAGGCGGCGGTAGAGGAGGTAAAGGGCTTGCCATGGGGGAGGGGGGAGGAGGGGGAGGGAAAGGGAGGGCTCTTCGGGCCTTGCCGGGCCTTCTGGGGGCTTGGGGGAAGGGAGGAAAAGGGGTTGGGGCCCCTTGCTACCCCGGTCCTCCTTGAGGGCCAGGGTGGGGGCATGGGCCAGGAACCCCGCGCCCTTCTCCTCCTTGGGGGTGGGGAGGGCTGCCCCTTGGAGGAGGAGGGCCAGGATGGCCCAAAAGGGGAGGATGCGCCCCCCAGCCACTCTTCCTCCTAGGCCGGGATCTCCACCATCTGGAAGGCCTCGAGGATGTCCCCTTCCTGGAACTCGTCAAACCCCTCCAGGCCGATCCCGCACTCGTACCCCTGGGCCACCTCCCGCACGTCCTCCTTGAAGCGCTTGAGGCTGGCGATGCGCCCCTTCCAGATCTCCTGCCCCTTGCGCAGGACACGCACCTCGGCGCTCCGGGGGACCTTGCCCTGGGTGACCATGCACCCCGCCACCTGCTTCCCCCCGGGTAGGCGGAAGATGGCCCGCACCTCGGCCCGGCCCAGGACCTCCTCCTTGTACTGGGGCTCCCTTTGCCCCTTGACCATGGTCCGTACCTCGTCGATGAGGTCGTAGATGATGCGGAAGGTCTTGAGGAGGACGCCCTTCTGCTCCGCGGCCTTCTTCACCGAACCCGCCGGGTTCACGCCGAAGGCCAGGATGGCCGCCCCCGAGGTCTGGGCCAGGAGGACGTCCGACTCCGTGGGGGCCCCCACCTGGGCCAGGAGGACGTTGATCTGCACCTCCTCCGTGCTCTCCTTAGCCAGGATATGTTGGATGGCCTCCAAGGAACCCTGGGTATCCGCCCGCAGGATGAGGTTTACCTCCTTCTTCCCCTCCTCCTGCAAGGCCCTCAGGAGGTCGGCCATGGTCTTGGGGCGGCGCTCCCTTTCCGCCTCCTCCTTGGCCCGGCGTTCCTCCTTGCGCTCCTCGGTGATTTCCTTGGCGGCCTCGAGGTCCGGCACCCATTCCACCACATCCCCGGCGTGGGGGAGTTCCTGGAAGCCCAGGACCTGAACGGCGCTTCCCGGCCCCGCCTCCTTGCGCTGCTGGCCGTCGGCATCCATCATGGCCCGGATGCGGCCCAAGACCTCCCCAGCCACCACGTAGTCCCCCACGCGGAAGGTGCCCTCCTGGACCAGGATGTTGGCGATGATCCCCGCCTGCTTGTCCAGCCGCGACTCCAGGACCACCCCCCGGGGCTCGGCGTTGGGGTCCGCCCGGTAGTCCTCCAGCTCGGCGATGAGGAGGATCATCTCCAAGAGGTCCTGCACCCCCATCCCGGTCTTGGCGCTGATGGGCACCACGATGGCCTCTCCCCCGTACTCCTCCGGGACAAACCCCCGCTCCATCAGCTGCCGCTTGACCCGGTCGGGGTCGGCCTGGGGCAGGTCCATCTTGTTCAGGGCGAAGAGGATCTTGGCCCCGGCGGCCTTGGCGTGGGCGATGGCCTCGTCGGTCTGGGGCATGATCCCGTCGTCGGCGGCGATGACGATGACGGCGATGTCCGCCACCCTGGCCCCCCGCTGCCGGATGCTGGTGAAGGCCTCGTGCCCCGGGGTGTCGATGAAGACCACGGTGCCCTGGGGGGTCTTCACCTCAAAGGCGCCCACGTGCTGGGTGATCCCTCCCGCCTCCTTCTCGGCGATGCGGCTTTTGCGCAGGTAGTCCAGGAGGGTGGTCTTGCCGTGGTCCACGTGGCCCATGATGACCACCACCGGGGGGCGGCGGGGGAGGCTTTTCCTCCGCTCCTCCTCGGCCAGCCTTGCCTGCAGCCCCCGTTGCTCCCGGACGAGTTCCCGCACCGCCTCCGCGTCCTCCTCGGAAAGGGTGGAGGCGTGGGATTTGTAGGGAACCCCCATCTGGGAAAGGAGCTCCAGGAGCTCTTCGTTTTCCATGCCCAGCTCTTTAGCCAGCTGGTAGATGCGTATTTTGGCCATTCTGACCTCCTAAGAGGGCGGCCAGGGCCTCGGCAAGGGCCTTGGCCCGGCCCCCAGCAAAGCGCCTAAGTTTCTTTTCCGTCCAGCAGTCCGGGTTGTCGGGGCAGACGTAAGCCCCCCGGCCCGGAAGCTTGCCCGTGGGGTCCATGCGGAACCCCTCGGGGGTGAGGAGGATGCGCAAGAGTTCCCCTTTGGGCCGCCTTTTGCGGCAGGCCACGCACATGCGCAAGGGGACGTGGCGCGTCATTCCGAAAGGTCCTTGAAGAGCTTCTCAAACTCCTCCTTGGCCCGGGAGGGAGCCTCCGCCTCCTCCAGGGCGGCCCGGCGGATGGCCTCGTCCAGGTCGGAGATCTCCGCCTCCTCAAAGTGGATGTCGTAGCCCGTGAGCTTGGAGGCCAGGCGGACGTTCTGCCCCCCGGTGCCGATGGCCAAGGAGTGCTGGTCCTTGGTCACCTTGACCCGGGCTTTCTTGCCCTCGGGTTCCAGCTCAATGGAGCCCACCTGGGCGGGGGAAAGGGCGTTGCGGATGAAGTCTTTGGGGTCTTTGGCCCACTGGATGATGTCCACCTTCTCCCGGCCCAGCTCGGCGGAGACCGCCTGGATGCGCTGCCCCTTGTGGCCGATGCAGGCCCCGATGGGGTCCACGTTGGGGTTGTGGCTCATCACCGCCACCTTGCTCCTGCGGCCCGGCTCGCGGGCGATGGCCTTGATCTCCACGATGCCCTCGGCGATCTCCGGCACCTCCTGCTTGAGGAGGTGTTCCAAAAGCCTCTCGTGGGCCCGGCTCACGATGAGGGAAGGGCCCTTGGCGGAGCGGTCCACCTTCTTCAGGTAGACCTTGAGGCGCTGGCCCGGGTAGTACTTCTCCGTGGGGATCTGCTCGCTTTTGGGCAGGTAGGCCTCTCCCCGGCCCAGCTCCACGAAGACGTTGCCCCGGTTGTCCACCCGGGTCACCACCCCGGTGAGGACCTGCCCTTCCTTGTCCTTGTACTCGTTGTAGATGCGGTTGCGTTCGGACTCCTTGAGGCGCTGGGTGAGGATCTGGCGCAGGTCCTGGATGGCCATGCGGGAGAGGGCCTCGGGGTCAATGGGGAACTCCATCTCGTCGCCCAACTGGACCTCGGGGTCGTACTGCAGGGCCTCGGCTAGGGCGATCTCCTTATCGGGGTCCTCCACCTTCTCCACCACGGTGCGGACCTCCACCATCTCGATCCGCCCCGTCTGGGGGTCAATGTACACGTCCACCACGGGCCCCTTGCCCTCGTCGATCTCCTCCTTGCGGTAGCCCTTTTGTCGTTTGATGTAGGCCTTGCGTAGGGCTTCCTTAAAGGCCTCCAGAACCTCGTCCGTGGTGACCCCGCGCTCCAGGGCCAGTTGCTGCATGGCGTCTATGAACTCCCGGTTCATGCTTCCTCCTACCTTGGCTCCTCAGGCCATTCGGCCAGCTGGGCGCGGAAGGTGCCGATCTTGAGGCGCTTCTCCTCAGGGCCCACCTGGAAGACCACTTCCTCCCCCTCCAGGCGGAGGATCCTCCCGGTGAACCCCTCGGGGCCCGGTACCTTGGCCTTCAGGCCCTGGAAGCGCTCAAAGTGGCGGCGGGTGAAGAGGGGCCGCTTGGGTCCGGGGGACTCCACCAGGAGGCGGTAGCTGCCGGGGATGGGGTCTTCCCGGTCCAGGGCCGCCTCGATGGCCCGGCTGGCCCGTTCCAGGTCGGCCACGGAGATGGGCCGCTCGTCTTTGCGTTCCAGGCGCACCAACACCTCCCCCGGGGCCTCCTTGACCTCCAGGACCTCGAGGTCCAAGGGTTCCACCGCTTCCTCCACTAGCCGCCAAAGGTCTAAAGGCACCTTTCGCACCTCCCTTCACAAAGGAAGGGTGGGTTTACACCCACCCCCCTCCCTTGGGAGCACTGGCCCTAGTCTACACCTGAGGGGCCCTTGACCACAACCCCTTTAGCCTGGTAGACTCAAGGTTGCCGGTCCTATCCCGGCCCAAATCCATGGGGGTGAACGGTCTCGACGGGGGTCGCCGAGGGTGCGGCTGCGCGCCGGGGTGCGGGTGGCCCCGGAAAAACCCGCAAAAGAATAAAGGCCAACAAGCCTGCTTACGCCCTCGCGGCTTAACGCCCGCGACCTCGCCTGGAAGCCCTGCCGGGGGCTCGCCAGCGCGGGGACACCAAACCCGGCTAGCCGAAGGCCAGGCCCCGTAGCCTGAGGCGAACACGCGCGGGGCTCACCCTGGGCCGCCCGTCCGCGGGCTAAGCCCAGGGGACATCCCAAACGCGGACTACGCGCGTAGAGGCCCACCGTAGGGACTTTCGGACGGGGGTTCAACTCCCCCCACCTCCACCAAAAGGGCGCCCCGAGGGGCGCCTTTCCCTTTTTCCGTACCCCTTCGGACATTCCTCCCCCGCCCGGGCTGCTAAAGTGGACTTGGTGCCTAGGGGCACCTCCTTCGGGGCGGGGTGGAAGTCCCCACCGGCGGTGAAAGCCCGCGAAGCCCTACAGGGGCCCGACCCGGTGGAACTCCGGGGCCGACGGTGAAAGTCCGGATGGGAGAAGGAGGGCCGTTTGCGAGACCTGGACGAGCGTTTTCTCGGTAGAGCCTTGCAGCTGGCGGAAAGGGCCCGGGGGCACACCCATCCCAACCCCATGGTGGGGGCGGTGCTGGTCCGGGAGGGCCGCATCGTGGGCGAGGGGTTCCACCCCCGGGCGGGGGAGCCCCACGCCGAGGTCTTCGCCCTGCGCCAGGCGGGGGAGCTGGCCCGGGGGGCCACGGCCTACCTCACCCTGGAGCCCTGCGACCACTTTGGCCGCACCCCTCCTTGTTCCCTGGCCCTGCTCCAGGCGGGCGTGGCCCGGGTGGTGGTGGCGGCCCGGGACGAGAACCCGCGGGCCAA
Source organism: Thermus sp. CCB_US3_UF1 (assembly GCF_000236585.1). Lineage (NCBI taxonomy): Bacteria > Thermotogati > Deinococcota > Deinococci > Thermales > Thermaceae > Thermus > Thermus sp. CCB_US3_UF1. The sequence goes on along the minus strand of NC_017278.1, from coordinate 1,442,927 downwards.
AGGCGGCCTGGAGCGCCTGCGGGCGGCGGGGGTGCAGGTGGAGGCCGGGCTTTTGGAAGGGGAGGCCTGGGCGCAGAACGAGGCCTTCTTTACCGCCCAGCGCAAGGGACGGCCCTTCGTCCTCCTCAAGGCCGCCCTCACCCTGGACGGGAAGGTGGCGGCCCTTTCTGGGGATGCCCGCTACGTTTCCTCGGAGGAGAGCCGCCGCCTGGCCCAGGCCTACCGCCAGTGGCTCCCCGCGGTGGTGGTGGGGGTAGGGACCGTCCTGCAGGACGATCCCGAGCTCACCGTGCGCCAGCCCGACTTCCGCCCCTTCCCCTGGATGCTGGAGCCCCCGCCCCTGAGGGATCCGGCCAAGGTGGTGCTGGACACCGAGGCCCGCACCCCGCCCACGGCCCGGCTTTTCCGCCCCGGCCCCCGGGGGGAGGAGGCCCGGGTCTACATCCTGGCGGGAAGGGGGGCCCCCAAGGCCCGGCTTTCCGCCCTGGAGCGGGCCGGGGCCAGGGTGGTGGAACTCCCCCGGGAAGGGGGGCGGGTGGGCCTCGAGGCCGCCTTGGCCTTCCTCCTGGAGGAGGGCCTGGATGGCCTTTTGCTGGAGGGGGGGCCCAGGGTGGCCGGGGCCTTCCTGGAACGGGGCCTGGTGGACAAGGTGGCCCTCTTCCTGGCTCCCAAGCTCCTAGGGGAGGGGCGGGGGATGCTGGAGGGCCTGGTGCGGGCGCGCATGGCCGAGGCCCTTAGGCTTCGCCTGGTGCGCCGGCAGTGGCTTTCCGAGGACCTTTGGCTGGAAGGATACCTGGAGGTGTAGGTGTTCACGGGACTGGTTGAGGAAACGGGCGAGATCGTGGAGGTGGAGGAAGGCCCTTTCTTGCGGGTGCGCATCGCCGCACGGGAGGTGCTTTCTGACCTGAAGGTGGGGGACTCGGTGGCGGTGGACGGCGCCTGCCTCACGGCGGTGGCCGTGGACGGGGAGGGGTTTTGGGTGGAGTTGAGCCAGGAAACCCTGGCCCGCACCGCCCCCACCTGGCGGGTGGGGCACCGGCCCAACCTGGAGCGGGCCCTCAAGGTGGGGGACCGGCTCGGGGGGCATTTCGTCACCGGGCACGTGGATGGGGTGGCGGACCTTCTCCGGGTAGAGGAAGCGCCCGGGGCCAGAAACTACCATTTCCGCCCTCCCAAGGGGTACGCCCGCTACATCGCCGAGAAGGGAAGCGTGGCCCTGAACGGGGTTTCCCTCACCGTGGCGGGCCTAGTGGGGGAGGGGTTCTTCGTCACCCTCATCCCCCACACCCTTGGCGTGACCAACCTGGGCCGCCTGCGCCCGGGGGACCGGGTGAACCTGGAGGTGGACCTGATCGCCCGCTACCTGGAGCGCCTCATGAGGGGGGAGTGATGGCAGGACTGGCCAGCATAGGAGAACTTCTGGAAGAGCTTCGCCAGGGCCGCCCGGTGATCCTGGTGGACGACGAGGACCGGGAGAACGAGGGCGACCTCATCATGGCCGCGGAGCACGTGACCCCGGAGTGGGTGAACTTCATGCTGAAGGAATGCCGGGGGCTTCTCTGCGTGGCCCTGCCCGAGGAAAGGGCCAAGGCCCTGGACCTCCCCCCCATGGTGGAGCGGAACCAGGATCCCCAGGGTACCCGGTTCACCGTGAGCGTGGACGCCCGGGGGACCACCACCGGGATCTCCGCCTTTGAGCGGGCGGCCACCATAAGGCTCCTGGCCGATCCGGAGGCCGGCCCCCAGGACTTCCGCCGCCCGGGGCACATCTTCCCCCTGGTGGCCCGGCCCGGGGGGGTCTTGCGCCGCGCGGGCCACACCGAGGCCACGGTGGACCTCCTGCGCCTGGCGGGGCTGACCCCGGTGGGGAGCCTGATTGAGATCCTCAAGGAAGACGGCACCATGGCCCGCCTGCCCGACCTCCTGGCCTTCGCCGAGGGGCATGGCCTCAAGGTGGGCACCATCGCCGACCTGATCCGCTACCGCCTGGAGAAGGGGGATCTCTACGTGCGGCGGGAGGCGGAGGCCCTCCTGCCCACCCGCTTCGGCGAGTTTCGCATCCTGGGGTACCGGGATGCCCTTACGGGGGAGGAGCACGCCGCCTTGGTCATGGGCTCCTGGGCCCCCGAGGAGCCGGTGCTGGTGCGCATGCACTCCGAGTGCCTCACCGGGGATGCCCTGCACTCCCTGCGCTGCGACTGCGGCTTCCAGCGGGACCTGGCCCTGGAGCGCATCGCCCGGGAGGGGAAGGGGGTCTTGGTCTACCTGCGCCAGGAAGGGCGGGGGATCGGCCTCGTCAACAAGATCCGCGCCTACCGCCTCCAGGACCAGGGCCTGGACACCGTGGAGGCCAACCTGGCCCTGGGCTTCCCCCCGGACCTGCGGGACTACGGGGTGGGGGCGCAGATCCTCTACGACCTGGGGGTGCGGAAGATGCGCCTCCTCACCAATAACCCCCGCAAGGTCAAGGCCCTTTCCGGTTTCGGCATAGAGATCGTGGAGCGCGTGCCCCTGCGGGCCGGGGACAACCCCCACAACGAGCGCTACCTGCAGGCCAAGAAGGAGAAGCTGGGACACTGGATGGACTAGGGGCCCGGGATAGCATGGGGCTATGCTTTGGGTCCTGAGGGGGGGGCTCCTCCTTCTCCTCCTCCTGGCCTTCCTGGACCCCAGATGGCCCCTAAGGGGGCGGGTGGTCTACCTCCTGGACTTCTCCCCCTCGGCCCGGGAAGGGGTGTTTGCCCTGGCGGGAACCCTTCCCCGGGATGGGGTGTACCTGGCCTTTGCCGAACGGGTGGTGCGCCTTCCCACCCCCACCGCCCGCCGGCTGGACCTGGGGGAGGGGACGGACCTGCGGGCGGCCTTCCGCGAGGCCGAGCGGCTGCGGCCCGCCCGGGTGGTCCTGGTTTCCGACGGGCTTTTTCCCCCTCTGGCTCCCCCCTTTCCCCTAGACGTTCTTCCTGTTTCCCCAAGGCCCCACGTGGCCGTGCGCCTGGTGCCCCCGCCTTACCCCCTTTACGGGGAGACCGTGGGGGTGGGGGTGGTCTTGGAGGCCCCGGTGCCCACGGAGGCCCGCCTCCGGGTGGAAGGGCCTGGAGGGCCCCTGGTCCGCAACCTGCGGGTGGCGGGGCGGCGGGTCCTCACCTACACCTTCCCCCTCACCGGGGAGGCGCGGGTGGTGGCGGTGGCCGAGGGGGTGTGGGGGAGGAGCCAGGCCGAGGCCCGCCTGGCCCCTGCGGACCGGGGCAAGGCCCTGGTCCTGGGGGACCCGGCCCTGGCCCGCTACCTCGAGGCCCAGGGGTTTGCGGTGGAGGAAGGCCCCTTCCGCCTGCCCCTGGAAGCCGACCTGGTGGCCGTGGGCCTGGGGGTGTTGGACCTGCCGGAAGGGGCTCCTGAAGCCCTCCGGGACTTCCTGCGCCAGGGCGGGGGGCTTCTTTTCACCGCCACCCCTAGGGGGCTTTTCCTGGGGGGGTGGGACCGGGCCCTGCCCGAGGACCTGCCCCTGAAGCCCCTGGGGCGCAAGGGGGCAGCCTTGGTCCTGGTCCTGGACGTCTCGGGGAGCATGGAGGGGGAGAAGCTCTCCCTGGCGGTGGCGGGGGCGCTGGAGCTGGTGCGCTCCGCGGCCCCCGAGGACTACCTGGGGGTGGTGCTCTTCTCCTCCGGCCACCGGGTCCTCTTCCCCCCCAGGCCCATGACCGCCCAGGCCAAGAAGGAGGCGGAAAGCCTCCTCCTTTCCGTGAGGGCAGGGGGTGGCACCGTCCTGGGGGGGGCTTTTCGCGAGGCCGTGCGCCTTTTGCAAGGGGTGCCGGCGGAGCGGAAGGGGGTGCTGGTCCTCACCGATGGCCTCATCTCCGACCCCCAGGGTCCCATCCTGGACCTGGCCGGGGCCTCGGGGCTGGAGGTGAGCGCCCTGGCCCTGGGGGAGGATGCGGACGCCGCCTTCCTGGAGGCCCTGGCCCGGCGGGGCGGGGGGCGGTTTTACCGGGCGGCAAGCCCCAGGGAGCTCCCCCGCCTCTTCCTGAAGGAGGGGCAGGAGGTCTTCCAGGGGGGAAGCCTGGAGGGGCGGTTTCCCCTGCAGGCCGCCCCCCATCCCCTGGTCCAGGGCCAGGCCTTTCCCCCCTTGGCCCTCCTCCTCCCCGCCCGGGCCGAGCCCTGGGCCGAGGTCCTCCTTAAGAGCGGGGAGCGGGCGGTCCTGGCCCTGGGGGAGCGGGGGGAGGGGCGGGTGGCGGCCTTGGCCACGGACCTCTCCCGCTCCTGGCGGGACTGGGAGGGGGCGGCGGCCTTCCTGGGGGGGCTGGCCCGCTACCTCATGGGGGGCAGGCGGGCCCTGGCCCTCCAGGCCTACCCCGAGGGGGAGGGGGTGCGGGTGGTGGCCCTGGGGGGGTGGGAAAGCCCCCTCCTCCTGGCCGGAGGGGAGGAGGTGCCCTTGGTGCCCGCGGGCCCCGGGCGGTATGAGGCCTGGACCCGGGCGGAGGGGGTTCTCCTGGACGGGAAGCGCCGCCTGCCCCTAAGCCTTCCCCTGCCGGGGGAGTGGACCCCGAGGGACGGGGAGGCGGTCCTCCGGGCCATGGCCGAGGGAAGTGGGGGACGGCTGCTGCGGCCAGGGGAGTCCCCTCCGCCCCCGGTGGCCGCCCTTCCCCTACGTCCCTACCTCCTGGCCTTGGCCCTCCTCCTCTTCCTCCTGGAGCGGGTCCTCGAGGCCCGGGTAAGCCCAGGCACACTTCCCCGCCCCTTGGGGAAATAGCCTTGAGGCCAAGGGGGTAGGCTATGGAACGCAGGGCCTTTCTGAAGGGGACGGGCGTGTGGCTTTTGGCAGGGGGTCTGGGCCAGGGCCTGGCCCAGGGCCGCCCCCCTAGGGGGGTGAACGGGGGCGGGTTTTACCGCCTGGCCCTGGGCCAGGTGGGGGTGGTGGTCCTCTCCGACGGCCAGTCGGCCCCGGGGCCCCTCCTGCCCAACTGGGGGGCGAACCCTGAGCTGCAGGACCGCTTCCGCCAGACCCTTCTGGAAAACTTTCTGAACCCCGAGGCCACCCGCAACAACTTCAACCCCGTCCTCCTGGACCTGGGGACGGCCCGGCTCCTGGTGGACACGGGGCGGGGGGCGGCCTCGGGGGGGAGGCTTCTAGAGCACCTGGCCCTGGCGGGGTACGCCCCGGAGGAGATCACCCATGTCTTCCTCACCCACGGCCACCCCGACCACATCGGCGGCCTGGTGGACGAGGGGGGGAGGCCCCTTTTCCCCCGGGCCCAGCACCTCATGGGGGAGGTGGACCTGGACCACTGGCTGAAAAACCCTTCCCCGGCGGTGACCCGCAACCTCGTTCCCTTGCGGGAGCGCATCCGCCCCGTGAAGGACGGGGAGGAGATCCTCCCCGGGGTGCGGGCGGTGGCCTCCTTCGGCCATACCCCGGGGCACATGAGCCTCGAGGTCCTCTCCCAGAACCAGCGCCTCTTCGTCTTCGGGGACGCCGCCGGGCACCACCTCCTCTCCCTGCGCTTCCCCCAGGCCTACCTGGGGTTTGACATGGACCGGGAAGGGGTGGTGCGCACCCGGGCCCGGCTTTTCCAGAAGGTGGCCCAGGAAGGCCACCTGGTCACCGCTTACCACTTCCCGTGGCCCGCGGTGGGGCGCATCCGCCGGGCAGGGGAGGGGTACGAGTTCGTCCCTGCCTTCTTTGAGTTTTAGGTGATGTGCAAGGATCACGCGGCTTTCCCTGGGGGAGGCCTAGGCTGGAACCATGCTTCATTGGGATGACGAGTTGGAGCGCCGCATCCAGCAGGAGCTGGCCCGCAAGCACTGGGAGGAAAGCCCCCTGAGGGCACGGCTGCGGGAACTAGAGCTGGAGGTTTTCCACCTGCGCCAGCAGCTGGGCTACCTCAAGAAGGAGAACCAGGAGCTGCGGGACCAGCTGCAGGCCCTGCTGGTGGGCCAGGCTTTTCCCAAGGAAGCCTGGGCGGAGGTGAAAGGGACCCTGGAGGAAGCCTGGTTGGAGCTGGTCCTGATGGCTTCCCCCCGGGCGGAGGCGCTTTCTGGGATTATCCGCCGCCTGGAGCGCTTCCTCCTTGACCAAAACCCTCGCTGATCTGCACCAGCACCGCCTCCCCCCGCACGGTGAGGGTTCCTTGGGCGTAGAGCTCCGCCTCCACCACCACCTTTTTGCCCTTGACCTCCTTGGCCCGCCCGAGGAGGAGGAGCTCCGGGCCCAAGGGAGTGGGCTTGAGGTAGTCCACCTTGAGGCTGGCGGTGACGAAGCGCAAGGGGTTTTCCTCCAAGGAGATCCCCTCCGCATCCGCCTTGGCGGCGGCGGCGGTGGCGGTGGCGTGGCAATCCACCAAGGAGGCCAAAAGCCCCCCGTAGACAAAGCCGGGGATGGCGGTGTGGTGGGGGCTGGGGGTAAACCGGGTCTGGCTTTCCTTCCGCTTTGGGTCCCAGTAGGTCTTCAGGTGCAGGCCCATGGGGTTGAGGTAGCCGCAGCCGTAGCAGTGGGCCCACGCGGGGGGGTAGTAGAGCTGGATGGCCTTCATGGGAGGAGCCCCTAGGCCAGCCCCTGGGCCCGCCAGCGCTCGGGGACGGCCCCTTTGAGGAAGTCCACGATCTCCTGGGTGCTGGTCCCCGGGCCGAAGACCGCGGCCACCCCCAGGTCCTTCAGCTTGGGCACGTCCTCGTCGGGGATGATGCCCCCCCCGAAGAGGAGGATGTCGGAGGCACCCTGCTCTTCCAGGAGGCGCTTGACCTCCCGGAAGTAGTGCATGTGGGCCCCGGAGAGGATGGAAAGCCCGATGGCGTCCACATCCTCCTGGATGGCGGCGGACACGATCATCTCCGGGGTCTGGCGTAGCCCGGTGTAGATGACCTCCATGCCCGCATCCCTTAGGGCCCGGGCCACCACCTTGGCCCCCCGGTCGTGGCCGTCCAACCCAGGTTTAGCGATGAGCACCCGTATGCGCCTGTCCATATCCCGATTCTATTCAGATCAGACGTAAGCTGGTTCCTGGTAGGTCCCGTACACTTCCCGCAAGACGTCCATCATCTCCCCCAGGGTGCAGTAGGCCAGGGCGCATTCCACGAAGTGGGGCATGGTGTTCTGCCCCTCCACCGCTGCCCGGCGCAGGCCGGAGAGGGCCTCCTCCACCCGCTTGGGGTCCCGCTCCCGGCGCACCCGGGCCAGGCGCTCCGCCTGTACCCGCTCCACCTCTGGGTCCACCAGCTGGATAGGCACTTTTAGGGGGATCTCGTCGGTGAAGGCGTTCACCCCCACGATGATCCGCTCCTTGCGCTCCACCTCCTGCTGGTAGCGGTAGCTGGCCTCGGCCAATTCCCGGAGGAAGTACCCCTCCTCCTCAGTACACGTCAAAACGTGGGACCACCCCTTTAGGATGGACCTGCGCCCACGTGGATGGGCAGGTACCCATAGGAGGTGGTCCCCATGGAACAGCTTACCCCACTCATCAACGCCTTGAAGCGATACTGGAAGGCCGACCTCAGGCGCCTCACCTTCCTGGCCGCCCTGGTGATGGCTCTGGTCACCGCCCGCACCACAAGCGGCCCCAGACTCGCTCTTTCCCTCGGCTCCATAGCCAGCCCTGACCCCCGCTCCGCCTACCGAAGGTTCCAGCGGTTCTTGGCCTGGCCGGGGCTGGACGGGGAGGGCTATGCCCGCTTCATCTTCGCCCTCCTCCGACCCCAAGGGCTCCTCCTGGTCATGGACCGGACCGAGTGGGAGCTGGGGAAGAGCAAGGTCAACCTCCTGATGCTGGCCTTCCTGTACCAAGGCCTGGCCGTCCCCCTGTTCTGGAGCTTCCTTCCCCACGACGGCAACTCCTCCACCCCCGAACGCATCGCCCTGATGGAGAGGGCCTTGGCTTTCCTGAGGGCCCACTTCCCCCACCTCCGGGTGGAGGGGTTCCTGGCGGATCGGGAGTTCATAGGGGAGGCGTGGTTCCGGTACCTGGAGGAGAAGGGCATCCCCCGGTGCATCCGAATCAAGGCCAACACCCGGATGTGGCGGTTGGGCTCGGGCCCTCGGGCCTGGGAGCTCTTTGCCTCCCTGAAGGTGGGAGAGAGCCGGGTGCCCAGGCGGCGGTACTGGGTCTACGGGCGGCGCATGTGGGTGGTGGGGTTGCGCCTTGGGGTCCGGGAGTGGCTGATTGTGGCTACGGACCTGGACCCTCACCGGGTGCTGGAGGTGTACGGGCTCAGGTGGGGGATAGAGCGGCTCTTTGGGGCCCTGAAGGGGCGGGGATTTGACCTGGAGGCCACGCACGTGACGCGGGGGGAGAGGCTTTCGCGGCTTTTGGTCCCCTTGAGCCTGGCCTTCGTGTGGGCGTTTCGGACGGGGCTTGTGCTGCACCGGGTGCGTCCGGTGAGGCCCAAGAAGCACGGGAGGCTGGGACAGAGCCTCTTCCGGGCGGGGCTGGACCTGCTCACCCTTTGGGCGCTTGCCCTCTGGGGTGCAGGGGGAGGAAGGCGCGGAAGTCCCTTGGGGTTATGCCCTATGGAGGTTTTGACGTGTACATAGCCCCTCCTCAATTGCCCGCACCACCCCACCCATGCGGCGGATCTCCTCGATGATGGCCATGGCCTGGCGCTCCATCTCGTCGGTGAGCCACTCCACGTAGTAGCTCCCCGCCAGGGGGTCAATGGTGTGGGTGACCCCGGTTTCGTAGGCGATGATCTGCTGCGTCCTGAGGGCGATGGTGGCGCTTTCCTCGGTGGGCAGGGCCAGGGCCTCGTCGTAGGCGTCGGTGTGCAGGCTGTTGGTGCCCCCTAGCACCGCGGCCAGGGCCTGGATGGCCACCCGGGCGATGTTGTTGAGAGGTTGTTGGGCGGTGAGGGAAACCCCCGCCGTCTGGGCGTGGGTGCGGAGCATCCAGCTTTGCGGGTTCTTGGCCCCGTAGCGGTGGCGCATCTCCTTGGCCCAGATGCGCCTGGCGGCGCGGAACTTGGCGATCTCCTCAAAGAAATCGTTGTGCACGTCAAAGAAGAAGCTGATCCGGGGGGCGAACTCGTCCACGTCCAGGCCCCGTTTGAGGGCGGCCTCCACGTACTCAAAGCCATCCGCCAGGGTCCAGGCCAGCTCCTGCACCGCGGTGCTCCCCGCCTCGCGGATGTGGTAGCCGGAGACGGAGATGAAGTTCCACTTGGGAACGTTCTTGGGCCCCCATTCAAAGGTGTCGATGACCAGCTTCACGCTGGGCTCGGGGGGGAAGATGAACTCCTTCTGGGCGATGAACTCCTTGAGGATATCGTTCTGGATGGTGCCCCCCAGTTTTTTCCAGTCGTAGCCCCGTTTCTTGGCCACCGCCAGGTACATGGCCCAGATGGCGTTGGCGGGGCTATTGATGGTCATGGAGGTGGTGACCTCTTCCAGGTTGATGCCGTCAAAGAGGACCTCCATGTCCGCCAGGCTGGAGACGGCTACCCCGCACTTGCCCACCTCCCCCTTGGAAAGGGGGTGGTCGGAGTCGTAGCCCATGAGGGTGGGGAGGTCAAAGGCCACGGAAAGCCCGGTCTGGCCCGCCTTGAGGAGCTTTTTGAAGCGCTCGTTGGTCTGCTCGGCGGTGCCGAAGCCGGCGAACATGCGCATGGTCCAGAGCTTGGACCGGTACATGGAGCCGTAGACCCCCCGGGTGTAGGGGTACTCCCCCGGGTAGCCCCGCTTCTCCTCGTACTCGGGGTCCAGCACCCCGATGTCCTCGGGGGTGTAGAGGGGTTCGGGGGCGATGTCCGAAAGGGTGCGGTGGGCTACGGGCCTTTCGGGCATCTTCTCCAGGCTCTTCCGGTACGTCTCCCTGAGCCAGTCGTGCTTCTTGCGCATGGACCCTCCCTTTGTCCCCAGTGTACGCTTTTTTGCGGGGGAGGAAAAGAGCGTTATACCCCGTTCAGCGCTGGCGCTCGCTTTCCGGCTCCACGTGGATGGTGACCACCAGGCCAGGGAAGGCCTTTTCCAGGTCCCCTTCCAGCTCGTCGCAGAGGCGGTGGGCCTCCTCCACGCTCATCCTCCCCGGGACCACCAGGTGGAACTCCAGGAAGGTCCGGGGGCCGGCCCGGCGGGTCTTGAGGTCGTGGACCTCGAGGGCCCTCCCGGAAAGCCGCTCCTGGATCACCCGCCGGATCCCCTCTACCTCCTCTGGGGAAAGCCCCTCGTCCATCAGCCCCCCCACGGAGTGGCGCACCAGGCGGAAGCCCATGAGGAGGATGTTCCCCGCCACCAGCAGGGCCAAAAGGGGGTCCAGGGCCCAGAACCCCGTGAGCCAGGCCAGGCCTATCCCCAGGAGGACCCCTGCGGAGGTCAGGACGTCGGAGAGGACGTGGTACCCGTCGGCGGTGAGGGCGGGGGAGCGGTGGCGGCGCCCCTCCCGGATGAGGTGGTAGGCCAGGAGGCCGTTCGCCCCCGAGGCCAGGAGGCTGACCAGAAGACCAGGGCCCAGGCCCTCCAGGGGGGTAGGGCGGAGGAGCTTGGGCAGGGCTTCCTTGGCGATGAGGAGGGCGGCCAGCACCACCAGGACCCCTTCCAGCACCGCGGAAAAGTACTCGGCCTTGGAGTGGCCGAAGGGGTGGGTGTCGTCCGGGGGCTTTTGGGCGTAGCGGATGGCCGCCAGGGCCGCCAGGGCCGCGGCCACGTTCACCGTGGACTCCAGGGCATCGGAGAGGAGGGCCACGGAGCCCGTGAGGAGGTAGGCCAGGGTCTTGAGCCCCAGGACCAGGAGGGCCACCCCAAGGCTCAGGCGGGCCGCTTGGGCTGCCACCCTAGGCCTCTTCTTCCGCCAGCTCCCGCTTGGGCTTGAGGAGGGGGAAGAGGAGGACATCCCGCAAGGAGGGCTGGTCGGTGAGGATCATGGCCAGGCGGTCCAGGCCCAGGCCCAGGCCTGCGGCGGGGGGCATGCCGTACTCCAGGGCCAGGAGGAAGTCCTCGTCGGGCTCTGGGGCCTCCTCGTCCCCCTCCCGGCGGCGCTTGGCCTGTTCCAGGAAGCGTTCCCGCTGGTCCAGGGGGTCGTTGAGCTCGGAGTAGGCCGGGGCCAGCTCCATCCCGGCAGCGTAGAGGTCCCAGCGCTCGGTGAGGCCCGGCTTCTCCCGGTGCCGCTTGGCCAGGGGGCTGATGGCCAGGGGGAAGTCCAGGACGAAGGTGGGGTTCCAGAGCTCGGGTTCCACGTAGAGGCCAAAGAGCTTGTCCAGGAGCTTGTAGCTGGGCACTCCGGAAAGCTCTGGGTGGTGGGCGTCGGCGAAGAGGCGGAGGCGCTCGAGGTCCAGGGGGTCAAAGGAGAGGCCGGCCTTTTCCTTCAGGGCCTCCACGAAGGAGATGCGCCTAAAGGGCGGGGTGAAGTCCACGATCCGCCCCTGGTAGGGCACCTGGTAGGTGCCGAAGAGGTGGAGGACCAAACCCGAAAGGAGCTCCTCCACCAGCGCCGCCATGTCCTGGTAGTCGGCGTAGGCCCAGTAGGCCTCCAGCATGGTGAACTCGGGGTTGTGGTTGTGATCAATGCCCTCGTTGCGGAAGTTGCGCCCGATCTCAAAGACCTTCTCAAACCCGCCCACCAGGAGCCGCTTGAGGTAAAGCTCCAAGGAGATGCGCAGGTAGAACTCGTGGTCCAGGGCGTTGTGAAAGGTTTTGAAGGGCCGGGCCTCCGCTCCCCCCGTGGTGGGCTGGAGGATGGGCGTCTCCACCTCCAAAAACCCCCGCTCCTCAAAGAAGCGGCGGATGTAGCGCACCATGGCGGTGCGCCGGCGGAAGACCTCCCGCACCTCGGGGTTGACGATGAGGTCCAGGTAGCGCTGGCGGTAGCGCACCTCCTTGTCCTTGATGCCGTGCCACTTGTCGGGCAGGGGGTGGAGGCCCTTTACCAGGGGGGTCCAGGACAGGACCTTGACCGTGACCTCCCCGGTTTTGGTGGTGAACACCGGGCCCTTGACCCCCAGGATGTCCCCCACGTCCAGCTTTTTTAGAAGCTCGTACCGGGGGGTGAGGTCCTTCTGGAAATAGAGCTGGATCCGGCCGCTCTCGTCCAGGAGGTGGGCGAAGGTGACCTTGCCCATGCGCCTGAGGGCCACGATCCGCCCGGCCAGGGCCACCTCCTCCGCCCATTCCGTTTCCGGGGGGGCCCCGGCCTTGGCCGCGAGGATCTCCTGGGCGCTATGGCTTTTGGGGAAACGGTAGGGGTAGGGCTCAAAGCCCTCTTCCACCAGGGCTTCCAGGTTCAGGAGACGTTGGCGCGTCTGCTCGTTCATGGAGGCTAACCGTGCACGGCCACCACGCGGAATTCCTTCTTGCCCTTGGGGGTTTCCAAGGACAAGACATCCCCCACCCGGTGGCCGAGGAGGGCCTTGCCCATGGGGGAGGCGTCAGAGATCTTCATGGGGACTTCCAGGACGCTGGCCTCTGCCGGGGAGACCACCTGGACGGAGAGGCGCTCCCCAGTGACGGGGTCCTCCAGCTCCACCACCGAGCCCAGGCCGATGACCTCGCCCGTGGCCTCTTCCAGGATGACCGCCCGGGAGAGGACGTCTTCCAGGGAGTCAATCCGGGCCTCAATCCGGGCCTTTTCCTGCTTGGCTGCCTCCAGGCCCGAGTCGTCGTAATCGTCGGAGGACTCCATGAGCTCCTGCAGGATCTGGGTGGCCTGCTGCAGCCGTTCCCGCTCCTGCTCCAGCTGCTTCATGAGCCGTTCGTACCCGGCCTTGGTCAGCTTCACTTCGCGCGCCATAGCTCACCTCGTAAGTCATGGAGGCCGGCCAACGCCGACCTCCTTGGCCCAAGGGCCCCCTTCTCAGGTGAGTATACCCCGAAGGAGGATTTCCCTCAAACGTTCGGGTTCGGCATGGCTGGCGCAGGAGGCGGTGTCCAGGCAGAGCACCAGGTAGCGGAGGTGGTGGGCCCTTCCCCCCACGGGGTGGCGGAAGAAGCCCAGGGCGCTTCCCGAAAGGTGGCGGCGGCAAGCCTCGCACACCTGGGGGGTGGTGGCCGAGCCGGGGAGGGGTTCCAGCTCCAGGCGGAGTTCCGGGGGGCCCTTTTCCAGGATGACCACCCGGCCCTCCCCATCCCGGTAGTAGAGGATTTCCCCGAGGGGAAGGAGGTCAGGGGAGGTGCCTGGAAAGAGCTCCAGGATCATCTCCCGTTCTTCGTGGTCCATGCCCCTAGCTTAGCCCAAGGCGGCCCAGCAGGGGGGGGAGGAAGAGGTATAGGCCCACCAGGAGGGCCAGGAGGCTGGCCAGGAGCACGGCGGCTGCGGCGGTGTCCTTGGCCCGCTTGGCCAGGGGATGGTAGACGGGGCTCGCCAGGTCGGTTAGGGCCTCGAGGGCGGTGTTGAGGAGCTCCAGGGAAAGGACCAGGGCGATGAGGAGGAGGACGGGCACCGGGCTCACCCCAAGCCAAAGGCTGAGGCCCAGGGCCAGGAGGCCCAGGTAGACCTCGAGGCGGAAGTTGCGCTGCACCCGCCAGGCGTAGACCACCCCTTCCCAGGCGTAGCCGAAGGAGCGGACCACCCCCTTTAGAGGGTGAGGATCCTCTCTTGGACGCGGTGGAACCCGGCCCAATCCTCCTCCTTCTGGTGGTCGTGGCCCAGGAGGTGGAAGAGGCCGTGGGCGGCCAAGACCAGGACCTCCTCCTCCAAGGAGGCCCCCCGGGCCTCCGCCTGCTTCTTGGCCGTGTCCAGGCTGATCCAGATGTCCCCCAGGTGGGGGGGGATGAAGGGGTCCCCGGGCTCGTAGTGGGGGAAGGAGAGGACGTCCGTGGCCTCGTCCTCCCCCCACCAGGCCCGCTTGAGGGCCCTAAGGCGGCGGTCCCCCGTGAGGATCACCGTGACCGCCTTGTCCCCCACCCCGAGCTCGCCCATGAGGGCGGCGAGGGCCCGGCGGAGCCTGGGCCTTAGGCCCCGGGGGGGCCTCTTATTGGCTACGATCTCCACCACGCTCGGCGTCCTCGTAGGCCTTGATGATGCGGGCCACCAGGGGGTGGCGCACCACGTCCGACTCCTTGAAGTAGATGAAGGCGATCCCCTCAATGCCCTTGAGGATCCTTGTGGCCTCAATGAGGCCGGATTTCTGGTGCTTGGGCAGGTCGATCTGGGTCACGTCCCCGGTGATGACCATCTTGGAGGAGAAGCCCATGCGGGTCAGGAACATCTTCATCTGCTCCGGGGTGGTGTTCTGGGCCTCATCCAGGATGATGAAGGCGTCGTTCAGGGTCCGCCCCCGCATGAAGGCCAGGGGGGCCACCTCGATGATGCCCGACTGCAGGTACTGCTCAAAGCGCTCGGCGTCGATCATGTCAAAGAGGGCGTCGTAAAGGGGGCGTAGGTAGGGGTCCACCTTGGCCTGGATGTCCCCGGGCAAGAAGCCCAGCTTCTCCCCCGCCTCCACCGCGGGCCGGGTGAGGACGATGCGCTTCACCTTGCGGGCGCGCAGGTGGCTCACGGCCATGGCCACCGCCAGGTAGGTCTTGCCCGTGCCCGCCGGGCCCACGCCGAAGGTGATGTCGTGGGCGGCGATGGCCTCCACGTACCGCCTCTGCCCCGGGGTCTTGGGGCGGAGCCGCCCGGGCAAGGCCAGCTCCGTCTCCGGGGTGGTGGCCCGGTACAGCCCCTCCCCCTGGAGGGCCAGGCCCACCGCCTGCTCCAGGGTGGGCTCGTCCAGCTCCGCCCCCTGGCGCAGGAGGGCCAAGAGGTCGCGGATGGCCCTTTCCGCCACCGCCACCGCCTCCTTGTCCCCGGAAAGCTCCACCGCCTCCCCCCGCACCACCAGCTTCAGGCCTTCGCCAAAGGCCTCGCGCAGGAGGCTGCGGAGCTTTTTTAGGTTGCGGTCGGCCTGGCCCAAAAAGGCCAGGGTTTCCTCGGGCTTCAGGGGGATTACCAGCCTTTGGGCTTCTTCAGGATTTCGTGCCATATCACCCCTTTCAGGAGGCCTTCCCGGTCTGTTTGGACCAGCCCCTTGCGCCGGGCCTTGGGAGGGGCTTCCTCGGGAGGCGTTTCCCGGAAGCGGACCTCGAGGGGGGTCCGCTCTGGGCTTGGCAGCCGCTCCAGGCTATCCCCCTCCCGGCCTGGGGCGGGTGGGGGAGGGGGTGGGGCGGGTTTGGGCTTGGCTTTGGGCCGGGCCTTGGGCCGGGGGCGGGGCGGGGCCTCGGGGGGGGGCAGGTCCTCGGGGAAGCCCGGGGGGACAGGGGGGGGTTTCCGCGTCAGGCCCTGAAGGGCGGGGATCACGATGAAGAAGAGGAGGAAGAGGAGGCCCAGGAGGTCGTCCAGGCTCATTCCTCACCCTCGGGCTTGGCCGCCCGGCTGATGGACTCCCGCATGTCCGTGTCGGCCTCGATGTTCTTCAGGCGGTAGTAGTCCATAACCCCCAGGTTCCCCTCCCGCAGGGCCTCGGCCAGGGCCAGGGGCACCTGGGCCTGGGCCTCCACCAGCTTGGCCCGCATGGCCTCCACCAGGGCCCGGTTTTCCTGCTCCGCGGCCACGGCCATGGCCCGGCGTTCCTCCGCCTTGGCCTGGGCGATCTTCTTGTCGGCCTCCGCCTGGTCGATCTGCAGCTGGGCCCCGATGTTCTTGCCCACGTCCACGTCGGCGATGTCCACGGAAAGGATCTCAAAGGCGGTGCCCGCGTCCAGCCCCTTTTCCAGGACCGTTTTGGAGATGCGGTCGGGGTTTTCCAGCACTTCCTTGTGGGAGAGGGCGGAGCCGATGGTGGTCACGATGCCCTCGCCTACCCGGGCGATGATGGTCTCCTCCCCGGCCCCGCCCACCAGGCGGTCGATGTTGGCCCGCACCGTCACCCGGGCCGTGGCCAAAAGCTGGATCCCGTCCTTGGCCACCGCGGCCACCATGGGGGTCTGGATCACCTTGGGGTTCACGGAAACCCGCACCGCTTCCAGCACGTCCCGCCCCGCCAGGTCAATGGCCGCCGCCCGGTCAAAGGTGAGCTTGATGCCCGCCTTGTCGGCGGCGATCAGGGCGTCCACCACCCGGTCCACATTCCCCCCCGCCAGGTAGTGGGCCTCGAGGCGGTCCAGCCGCACGTCCAGCCCGGCCTTGGTGGCCTTGATGAGGGGGTAGATGATCCTGGCCGGGGGGACGCGCCTTAGGCGCATGGCCACCAGGGTCAGGAGGGGTACCCGCACCCCCGCGGCCCAGGCGGAGATCCACAGGCCCACGGGGATGAAGCTGAAGAAGAGAAACACCAGGATGAGAACGATAAAGGCCAAAAAGAGCACACCGAGTCCTTCCATACCTATTCCTCCAATGCCTCCACCAGCACCGTGGGCCCCCGCACCTCCACCACCCGGATGGGGGTGCCCTTGGGGATGAAGCCCCGGTTGGCCACCACGTCCACGCGCCGCCCGCCAAAGCGGGCCACGCCCCCCGGCCTCAGGTCGGTGAGGGCGGTGCCCACCGAACCCACGGCCACCGCCTCCTCCGTGGCGTGCTCGGAGATGGCGCTCTCCAGCACCAAGGCCCTGGCCGGGCGGGTCCTGGGCAGGAAGCGGAAAACGAGAAGAAGCCCTAGGCCCAGGGCGATCACCGCGATGGCGATCACCACCAGGGCGTTCTCCCCAAAGGTGAAGTAGACCGAGGCCAGGATGGCCCCCACCCCCAGGGCCCCGGCCAGGCCGAAGCCGGGGAAGAGGAAGGCCTCGGCCAGCAGGAGGGCCACCCCCAGGAAGAAGAGGAGGAGCTCAAAGGCCCCAGAAAGCCCCGCCAGCCAACCCCCAGCGAAGTAGAGGGCCAAGAAGGCCAAGCCCAGGGCCCCCATGACCCCAAAGCCGGGGGTGAAGAGCTCCAGGAGCAAGAGGAGAAGCCCCAGGGCCAGGAGGAGGCCGGCCACGGTGGAGCTGGTGAGGAAACGGGCCACCTGGACCCGGGGGCCGGGCTCGAGGCGCTCCGTCTCCGGGCTCAGGCCCGCCTGGCGCAGGGCCTCGGGCAGGCTGGCCGCGCGGAAGTCCGCCACCTTGAGCTCCACCGCCTTGTCCGCGGAGAGGGTGAGGGGCTCCCCCTTGGCCGAGAGGCCGGGGATCTCCTTGGCCGGGTCCACCATGGCCTCGGCCAGCTCCACGGGCCGCCCCCGGGCCTCGGCCACCGCGCGGAACTTGCCCTTGAGGGCGGAGATCACCTTCTGGTCCGCCGCCTGGGGCTGGCCCAGGGGCGGGGCCACCACGGGCAGGGCCGCCCCGATCTCCGAGCCGGGCAGCATGGCGATCTGGCGGCAGGAAAGGGCAATCAGGGCCCCGGCGGAGAAGGCGTTTTGCACCACGGCCAGGGTGGGCAAGGGGGTCTGGAGGATGCGGTCGGAGATGCGGATGGCGGCGTCCACCCGGCCCCCCGGGGTATCTATGAGGAAGGCCACGGCGCTCGCCCCTTCCCGTTCTGCCCGGGAGAGGGCCTGTTCCACAAAGACCGCCAGGGCCGGGTCAATCTCCCCCTGGATGGGGACCAGGTAGGTCTTGCCCCAGGCCAGGGCCAGGAGGAACCAGAGGGCGAGGAGCCTTTTCACCGCCCTCATTCTATAAGGCTTTGCCGGGGAAGAGGGGCTTAGGGCACGGTATCCTGGAAAGGATGCTGCGCCTGGCCGTGCTGGGCCATCCCGTGGCCCACTCCCTTTCCCCCGCCATGCACCGCTACGCCCTGGAGAGCCTGGGGCTTCCCGGGCGGTACGAGGCCTGGGAAACCCCCTTGGAGGCCCTTCCCGAGCGGCTTGCCCAGGTACGGCAGGGCTTCCGCGGGGTGAACCTCACCCTGCCCCTCAAGGAGGCGGCCCTGCCCCTTCTGGACTGGGTGGCCCCGGAGGCCCGGGCCATGGGGGCGGTGAACACCGTGCTCTCCCTGGAGGGCAGGCTCTTCGGCTTCAACACCGACGCCCCAGGGTTCCTGGCCGCCCTCCGGGCCGGGGGCATCCCCCTGGTTGGCCCCGCCCTGGTCCTGGGGGCGGGGGGGGCGGCCCGGGCCGTGGCCTACGCCCTCAAGGGGGCGGGGCTAAGGGTCTGGGTCTGGAACCGCACCCCGGAGAGGGCCCAGGCCCTGGCGGAAGCCCTTGGCCTGGAGGCGGTCCCCCTGGAGCGGGCCCCAGAGGCCCGCCTCCTGGTGAACGCCACCTCCGTGGGCCTCGGAGACCCCGAGGCCACCCCCCTGCCCCCGGAGCTCTTCCCCCAGGAGGGGGCGGCGGTGGACCTGGTCTACCGCCCCTTGTGGACCCGCTTCCTCAGGGAGGCCAGGGCCCGGGGCCTGAAGGTCCAGACCGGGCTTCCCATGCTGGCCTGGCAGGGGGCCCTGGCCTTCCGCATCTGGACCGGCCTCCTGCCCGACGCTGCCGGGATGGAGCGGGTGGCCCTGAAGGCCCTGGGGGAGGACTAGGCCGTGGCCCGCTTCACCCTGGCCGCCCCTTGGGAGGTCCAGAAGCTGATCCAGAAAAGCCGCTTCCTGGCCAAGGTGGCCCCCGTGGCCTCGGAGGAGGAGGCCCTGGCCTTCCTGCAAAGGCACCGAAAGCCGGAGGCCACCCACAACGTCTACGCCTACAAGCTGGGTCCTCGAAGCCGCTTTAGCGACGACGGCGAGCCCGCGGGCACCGCGGGCCGGCCCGTCCTGCAGGCCATAGAGGCCCAGAGCCTGGACCGGGTGGCGGTCCTGGTGGTGCGCTACTTCGGCGGGGTCAAGCTGGGGGCCGGGGGGCTGGTGCGGGCCTACGCCGGGGTGGCGGCGGAGGCCTTGCGGCAGGCCCCCAAGGTGCCCCTGGTGGAGCGGGTGGCCGTGCGCCTCCTGGTGCCCTTTGCCCAGGTGGGCCGGGCCTACGGGGTGCTGCGGGGCCTAGAGGTGGCGGAGGCCTACGCCCCCGAAGGGGTGCTCCTCACCTTCCTCGTCCCCCATTCCCAGGCCGAGGCCCTGGTGCGGGCCGTGGGGGAGGCCACCCGCGGCCAGGCCCGTAGAATGTGAGGGATGCTGCCCCTTTTCGCGCCCAAGGGCCGGATCCTCCTGGTGGACGGCCACCACCTGGCCTACCGCACCTTCTTCGCCCTTAAGGGCCTCACCACCAGCCGCGGGGAGCCGGTGCAGGGGGTTTATGGCTTCGCCAAGGCCCTCCTCAAGGCCCTCAAAGAGGTTAAGGGGGACGGGGATGGGGTTATCGTGGTCTTTGACGCCAAGGCCCCCTCCTTCCGCCACCAGGCCTACGGGGCCTACAAGGCGGGGCGGGCCCCCACCCCGGAGGACTTTCCCCGGCAGCTTTCCCTCATCAAGGAGCTGGTGGACCTCCTGGGCCTGGTGCGCCTCGAGGTCCCCGGGTACGAGGCCGACGACGTCCTGGCCACCCTGGCCAGGCGGGCCGAGGGGGAGGGGTACGAGGTGCGCATCCTCACCGCCGACCGGGACCTCTACCAGCTCCTTTCCGAGCGGGTTTCCATCCTGCACCCCGAAGGCCACACCATCACCCCCCAGTGGCTTTGGGAAAAGTACGGTCTACGCCCCGAGCAATGGGTGGACTACCGCGCCCTCTCCGGCGACCCTTCCGACAACCTCCCCGGGGTCAAGGGCATCGGGGAGAAGACCGCGGCCAAACTCCTCCAGGAGTGGGGAAGCCTGGAAAACCTCCTTAAGAACCTGGACCGGGTCAAGCCCCCCTCCATCCGGGAGAAGATCCAGGCCCACCTGGAGGACCTAAGGCTATCCCAGGACCTTGCCCGGGTGCGCACCGACCTGCCCCTAGAGGTGGACTTCGCCGGGCGGCGGGAGCCCGACCGGGAGGGGCTTAGGGCCTTTTTGGAGCGGCTGGAGTTCGGCAGCCTCCTCCACGAGTTCGGCCTCCTGGAAGGCCCCAAGGCCGCGGAGGAGGCCCCCTGGCCCCCGCCCCCAGGGGCGTTCGTGGGCTATGTGCTTTCCCGCCCCGAGCCCATGTGGGCCGACCTCCTGGCCCTGGCCGCCGCCCAGGAGGGCCGGGTCCACCGGGCCCCGGAGGCCCTGGCGGGGCTGAGGGCCCTGGGGGAGGTGCGGGGGCTTTTGGCCAAGGACCTGGCGGTGTTGGCCCTGCGGGAGGGGCTGGAGATCCCCCCGGGGGACGACCCCATGCTCCTCGCCTACCTCCTGGACCCCTCCAACACCTCCCCCGAGGGGGTGGCCCGCCGCTACGGGGGGGAGTGGGCGGAGGAGGCCGGGGAGCGGGCCCTCCTTGCCGAAAGGCTCCAGGCCGCCCTCTGGGCCCGCCTCGAGGGGGAGGAGAGGCTCCGCTGGCTTTACGAGGAGGTGGAAAAGCCCCTTTCCCGGGTCCTGGCCCGGATGGAGGCCACGGGGGTCCGGCTGGACGTGGCCTACCTGCAGGCCCTGGCCCTAGAGGTGGAGGGGGAGGTGCGCCGCCTGGAGGAGGAGGTCTTCCGCCTGGCGGGCCACCCCTTCAACCTGAACTCCCGCGACCAACTGGAAAAGGTGCTCTTTGACGAGCTGGGCCTCCCCGCCATCGGCAAGACCGAGAAGACGGGGAAGCGCTCCACCAGCGCCCAGGTCCTGGAGCTTTTGCGGGAGGCCCACCCCATCGTGGCCCGCATCCTGGAGTACCGGGAGCTCACCAAGCTCAAGAGCACCTACATTGACCCCCTCCCCGCCCTGGTCCACCCCAGGACGGGCCGCCTGCACACCCGCTTCAACCAGACGGCCACGGCCACGGGGCGGCTTTCCAGCTCCGACCCCAACCTGCAGAACATCCCCGTGCGCACCCCCTTGGGGCAGCGGATCCGCCGGGCCTTCGTGGCCGAGGAGGGCTGGGTCCTGGTGGCCCTGGACTACAGCCAGATTGAGCTGAGGGTCCTGGCCCACCTCTCGGGGGACGAGAACCTGATCCGGGTCTTCCAGGAGGGGCGGGACATCCACACCCAGACGGCCAGCTGGATGTTCGGCGTGCCCCCCGAGGCCGTGGACCCCCTCATGCGCCGGGCGGCCAAGACCATCAACTTCGGGGTTCTCTACGGCATGTCCGCCCACCGCCTTTCCGGGGAGCTGGCCATCCCCTACGAGGAGGCGGTGGCCTTCATTGAGCGCTACTTCCAAAGCTACCCCAAGGTGCGGGCCTGGATTGAAAAGACCCTGGAGGAAGGGCGGAGGCGCGGGTACGTGGAAACCCTTTTTGGCCGAAGGCGCTACGTCCCCGACCTCAACGCCCGGGTGAAGAGCGTGCGGGAGGCAGCGGAGCGCATGGCCTTCAACATGCCCGTGCAGGGCACCGCCGCCGACCTGATGAAGCTGGCCATGGTGAGGCTCTTCCCCCTGCTGCCAGGGGTGGGGGCCCGGATGCTCCTTCAGGTCCACGACGAGCTCCTCTTGGAGGCCCCCAAGGAGCGGGCCGAGGAGGTGGCCCGCCTGGCCCGGGAGGTGATGGAGGGGGTCTGGCCCCTGGCCGTGCCCCTCGAGGTGGAGGTGGGGATAGGGGAGGACTGGCTTGCCGCCAAGGGCTAGGGCTGGCCTGGTATAGTGCGGCGGATGAGGCGCTACTTCGGCACCGACGGGGTGCGGGGGGAGGCGGGGAAGCCCCCCCTCACCCCAGAGTTCGTCCTGAAACTGGGCCAGGCGGCGGGGGCCTACTTCCGCAAGCAGGAGGCTAGGCCCGTGGTCCTCCTGGCCAAGGACACCCGCGAGTCCTCGGACCTCCTGGAAGCGGCCCTGGCGGCGGGCCTCCTCTCCCAAGGGGTGCGGGTGGAGCACCTGGGGGTCCTGCCCACCCCCGGGGTGGCCTACCTCACCAAGGCCCTGGGGGCCACCGCCGGGGCCATGATCTCCGCCAGCCACAACCCCTACCAGGACAACGGCATCAAGTTCTTCGGCCCCACGGGGGAGAAGCTCCCCGACGAGGCCGAGGCGGAGGTGGAGGCCCTCTTGGAGGAGGCCCACCCCACCCGGGGCATCGGCACCGTGGGGGATTTCCGCGAGGCCGAGCGCATGTACCTGGACTTCCTCCTGGCCCACGCCCCCGACCTCACGGGCCTGCGCCTGGGGCTGGACCTGGCCCACGGGGCCACCTACCGCCTGGGCCCCAAGCTCTTCCAGCGGGCGGGGGCCGAGGTCATGGCCTTCTTCAACACCCCGGACGGGCGGAACATCAACAAGGGGTGCGGCTCCACCCATCCTGAGGCCCTGGCCCGCTTTGTGGTGGAGCTGGGCCTGGACCTGGGCATCGCCTTTGACGGGGACGGGGACCGGGTGCAGTTCCTGGACCGCAAGGGCCGCCTCTTCCATGGGGACCATATCCTCTACCTGGCCGCTTTGGCCTACGGGGAGCGGGGCGTGGTGGGGACGGTGATGAGCAACATGGGCCTCGAGGTGGCCCTGAAGGAACGGGGCATCGCCTTCCACCGGGCGGCGGTGGGGGACCGGTACGTCCTGGAAACCCTCAAGGCGCAGGACCTTTCCCTGGGCGGGGAGCCCTCGGGGCACGTGATCTTCCGCCGCCACCACACCACCGGGGACGGCCTCCTCACCGCCCTCCTCACCCTCAAGGCCCTGAAGGCCCTGGGGGGGGACCTGGCCGACTGGTACCAGGCCCTGCCCATGTTTCCCCAGGTCCTCCTCAACGTGCGCGTGGCCGACAAGGCCAAGGTCATGGCCCACCCCCGGCTGAAGGAGGCCCTGGAGGAGGCGGAGGCCCGGCTTGGGGGAAGGGGCCGGGTCAACGTCCGCCCCTCGGGCACCGAGCCCGTGGTGCGGGTCATGGTGGAGGCCGAGGAGGGGGCCGAGGCCCTGGCCCAGGAGCTGGCCCACCTGGTGGCGGCCCTGGACCGGGAGTAAGCTTGGGGCATGTACGGAAGGGCCCACCTGGAAGAACGCCTAAAGCGGGCCCTGGCCGAGGCCATCCAGGGCCTGGAGGACCCCAGGCTCTTCCTCCTCACCGTGGAGGCGGTGCGCCTCTCCCCGGATGGCCGGGTGCTCACGGCCTACGTGGAGGCCTTCCAGGAGGAGGCGAAGGCCCTCCAGGCCCTGGGCCACGCCAAGGGGCGGCTTCTTGCTGCCCTGGCCCGGCGGGTGCGCCTGCGCCGCCTGCCTGAGCTGGAGTTCCTGCCGTGGAGACCCTGACCCGCATAAAGGTCCGCTACGCGGAAACCGACCAGATGGGGGTGGTCCACCACGCCGTGTACCCCGTCTACCTCGAGGCCGCCCGGGTGGACTTCCTGGAGCAGGCGGGCCTGCCCTACCACCTCGTGGAGGCCCGGGGGGTGTACTTCCCCGTGGTGGAGCTGGCCCTCACCTTCCGCGCCCCCGCCCGCTTCGGGGAGGAGGTCCTGGTGCGCACCCGCCTAGCCGGGCTTTCCTGGCGGGACCTGAGCTTCGCCTACCGGGTGGAGCGGGAGGGGGTGCTTCTGGCCGAGGGGCGCACCCGCCACCTCTGCCAGGTGGGGGGGCGGGCGGGGCGCATGCCGGAAGACCTCTACAGAGCCTTGAGCGTGCTACACTTAGGGTAGCATTGTGGGCATGGACCCCTTTACCCTCTTTGAGCGCCACGTCAACCCTGGGCTGGCTGGGCTTCTGCGCTTCACGGGGCTGGACCGGGTGGAGTCCCACGCCGAAGGCCCCTACGTCTGGGACACCACGGGCAAGCGCTACCTGGACTTCCTAGGCCTCTACGGCACCCTGAACCTGGGCCACCGCCACCCCAAGGTGGTGGAGGCGGTGAAGCGGCAGCTGGACCGCATGCCCATGTCCGTCCGGGTCCTGGTCTCCGAGCCCACGGCCCGGCTGGCGGCCAGGCTGGCCGAGATCACCCCCGAGGGCCTGGAGATGGTCTTCTTCGGCAACTCCGGGGCCGAGGCGGTGGAGGCGGCCATCAAGCTGGCCCGGGCCTACACGGGCAAGCCCGGGATCGTCACCACCCAGGGGGGGTTCCACGGGAAGACCATGGGGGCCCTTTCCCTTACCCCCAAGCCCGAGTACCAGGACCCCGCCCGGCCCCTCCTGCCCGGGGTGAAGGCCGTGCCCTACGGGGACCTCGAGGCCCTGGAGGCGGCCATAGACGACCAGACCGCCGCGGTGATCGTGGAGCCCATCCAGGGGGAAGGGGGGATCCGGGTGCCCCCGGAAGGCTACCTCCGGGGGGTGCGGGAGCTGACCCGGAGGCGGGGCGTCCTGATGATCGCCGACGAGGTGCAGACCGGCCTGGGCCGCACCGGGAAGCTTTTCGGCGTGGACTGGGAAGGGGTGGCCCCCGACCTCATGACCCTGGCCAAGGCCCTGGGGGGCGGGGTGATGCCCATCGGGGCCTGCGTGGGCCGGCGGGAGATCTTTGAGGTCTTCAAGACCAACCCCCTCTACCACTCCTCCACCTTCGGCGGCAACCCCCTGGCGGCGGCGGCGGCCCTGGCGGCCATTGAGGTTACCCTGGAGGAGCGCCTGCCCGAGCGGGCCCTGGAGGTGGGGGGCTACCTGATGGAGGGCCTGAAGGGCCTGCAAAGGGAGCACCCCGCCCTCATCCAGGAGGTGCGGGGCCGGGGGCTGATGCTGGGGGTGGAGTTCACCGATGCCGACATCGGGGCCCTGGTGGTGGCCGAGCTGGCCGAAAGGGGGGTCATCACCGCCTTTGGCCTCAACAACCCCAAGGTGGTGCGCCTCGAGCCCCCCCTGATCATTGGCCGGGAGCACGCGGACGAGGCCCTTTCCGCCTTCTCCGAAAGCCTGAAGGCCACGGAGAAGGCCCTGGAAGGCCTTCTAGGATAGAATGCAGGAAACCTTACTGGAGTTTTTCAAGAAGACCGGCAAACCCCACCGCCTGGAGGAGATCCTCCGGCGCTTCGGCTTGGAGAAACGGGAGGCCAAGGCCTACCTGAAGGCCCTGGTGCGGGAGGGCCTTCTGGAGAAAAAGGGGAGCCAGTACTTCCTCCCCGCCAAGGTCCAGGGGCCCATCAGCCTCCACCGGGACGGGTACGGCTTCGTACGCCTCCCCGAGGGGGACCTCTTCATCCCCCCGGGCTACACCCTAGACGCCTGGCCCGAGGACGTGGTGGAGGCCCGCCTCATGCCCCCAGGCCGGGACGGGAGGCCCTGGGGCGCGGTGGAGCGGGTGGTGCGGCGGGCCCGGGAACGGGTGGTGGGCACCCTGGACTTCCGCCGGGGCTACGCCCTCCTCCTCCCCGACGAGCCCGGCCTGCCCGAGCTCAGGCTCCTTCCCGAGGGCCTGGAGGGCCTGGAGCGGGGAAGCCGCATCCTGGTGCGGGTCCACTACGGGAAGCGCCCCTACGGGGAGTTCCTGGAGTACCTGGGCAAGGGGGAGGCCCCGGAGACGGAGACCGAGGCGGTCATCGCCAAGTACGGCCTGCGGGCCGCCTTCCCTGAGGAGGTGCTGAAGGAGGCCGAGGCCATCCCCCTGGAAATCCCCGAGGAGGAGCTTGGGCGGCGGGAGGACTTCCGCGCCCTTAGGGTCTTCACCATAGACGGGGTGGACGCCAAGGACTTTGACGACGCCATCCACATTGAGCGCCTCCCCAAGGGCTTCCGCGTAGGGGTCCACATCGCCGACGTTTCCCACTACGTGCGGGAGGGAAGCCCCTTGGACCAGGAGGCCTTCTTGCGGGGGACCAGCGTCTACCTGCCGGGAAGGGTCTTGCCCATGCTCCCCGAGCGCCTTTCCAACGGCGTCTGCTCCCTGAAGCCCGGGGAGGACCGCCTGGTGCTCTCCGCCCTCTTTGAGCTGGGGGAGGACCTTAAGGTGAAGCGGGTGCGCTTCGTTGAGGGGGTCATCCGCAGCGTGGCCCGCCTGACCTACACCGAGGTGGAGGCCTTCGCCGAGGGGTTTGGCCTCCCCGAAGCGCACGCCTTTTTGGCCGAGGACCTCTCCCTCCTTCTGGACCTCACGGCCAGGCTGCGGCAAAAGCGCCTCGAGGCCGGGGCCCTAGACTTCAGCTTCCCCGAGGTGAAGGTGGAGGTGGAGGACGGCACCCTTCACCTCATCCCCCAGCAGGAGCCCCGGGCCCGGAGCCTCATTGAGGAGCTCATGCTGCTTGCCAACCGGGCCGTGGCCGAACATCTGGTGAAGAAGGGCCTTCCCGCCCTCTTCCGCGTGCACGAGGAGCCCCTGGAGGAGGCCTACGCCAAGCTCCGCCAGGCCCTGGCCCGGCTGGGCTACAGCCTCCCGGAAGCGCTTTCCCCCAAGGCCCTGCAGGGGGTGTTGCTGGAGGCTAAGGGCCGGCCCGAGGAGCCGGTGGTGGCGGGGTTGGTCCTGCGTTCCCTGCGCCTCGCCCGCTACGCCGCCGAGAACCTGGGCCACTTCGGCCTGGCCATGGAGCACTACCTCCACTTCACCAGCCCCATCCGCCGCTACCCAGACCTGGTGGTGCACCGGGTGCTGAAGGCCGCCCTCAGGCGCACCCTTACCCCGGCCAAGAAGGCCCGCTGGCTGGAAACTTTCCCCAGCGTGGCCGAGCACGCCTCCGAAAGGGAGCGCAAGGCCGAGGCCGCCGAGCGGGAGCTCACCAAGTACTACATGGCCCGCTGGGCCGAGCTGCACCTGGGGCAGCGCTTCACGGGCAACGTGACGGGGGTGGCCAGCTTTGGGGCTTTCGTGATGCTGAAAAACGGGGTGGAGGGGCTGGTGCGCCTCGAGGCCCTGGGGCCTTACACCTACAGCGAGGAGGCCATGGCCCTTCTGGGCCCCAAGGGGCGGCGCATCCGCTTGGGGGACGAGCTGGAGGTGGTGGTGGCCGGGGCCAACCCCAGGCTTCGGCAGGTGGATTTTGTGCCCTTCAGGGAAGAGGAAAAACCCGCTTACGCCGAGGGACCCGCAAAGGAACAACCCCCCGCCAAGAGGGGGAGGAAGGAGGTAGGCATGCGCAAGGTGGTAGGACCGCCCAAGGAGCGACACCGGGACGACCGCCCGGAGCGGGCCACGGTGCACACCGTGTACTTCGGGGAGTGGCAGCCCAAGGAAGAGCGCCGGACGGAGCCCGCGCCCACCCGGCCTAAGCGGCGCCGCAGGCGGCGCTAAGCGGAAAAATTACGCCTGAACCTGCTAGTTTGCCTCTAGGAGGTTTTTCTTTTGCTTTTTGCTCGTTGCTATACCCAAACGCCTTTTTTGACGGAACAGGCACTTTTCTCGCTTTACCAAAGCGAAGCGATGTCCCAAAGGGAGCTGAAGGGGCAAACTTGTACCTGGTATACCGTTCCAGTAAGGTGGTAGAATAGGGGTGCCTGGAAGCCCAGGCGGGCATCTTGACAAGCAGTTCTTGCCTTACCCAAGGGCAATATGCGCTTTAGAGTTCTTATCGGCCCCTTCTCCTGCGGCTTGCCAACGGCCCAAACCCCGCAAAACCCCCGTTATACGGCGTGTGTATATTCCAAGCTTCATCTTTCTCACAAACCCCCCCTCTAAGAACCCCGTCCTGGACGGGATTATGAGAGGGGTACCGTTGCAAAAGTGGCTTCCCCGTAAGGGGATTGCGACGAGGCCCTCCCTCTCACGATCCACCCCAGCTTGCCCTTGGTTGCAAAAGTGGCTTCCCCGTAAGGGGATTGCGACCCACCCCGGCCCCATCCCAGGCTCAGGAGCGTGGACAAGTTGCAAAAGTGGCTTCCCCGTAAGGGGATTGCGACTCCTTCCCCTTAGCGGGGGCCCCCTTCTTCTGTGGAACAGGTTGCAAAAGTGGCTTCCCCGTAAGGGGATTGCGACGGCAGGCGTAGCCTCCAGGTTTCCGGCCTTCTCCCCTACCTGTTGCAAAAGTGGCTTCCCCGTAAGGGGATTGCGACTCGTAGCGCGTGGGGGGAAGGGGGACCTTGAGGAGGCGCCGGTTGCAAAAGTGGCTTCCCCGTAAGGGGATTGCGACTAGCCGGTGGGGCCGGAAAACGACCCCACCCTTACCTCGCCGGTTGCAAAAGTGGCTTCCCCGTAAGGGGATTGCGACAGCTCCCTTATCCGCCTGCCTATCTCTACCATCACTACTAGTTGCAAAAGTGGCTTCCCCGTAAGGGGATTGCGACCATGATGTGGTATTCGCCCACATGCCCCGTCGGACCGGGGTTGCAAAAGTGGCTTCCCCGTAAGGGGATTGCGACCACTCCCGCTCCCCCCGCAGGAGGGCGTATCGTGCCGTTGCAAAAGTGGCTTCCCCGTAAGGGGATTGCGACCCCTCCATTTTGGATGGTGTAGCGAAGCCACCATCCGGGTTGCAAAAGTGGCTTCCCCGTAAGGGGATTGCGACACACGATGGCCGCCAAGTTGAGTTTCTTCATGGGTTGCAAAAGTGGCTTCCCCGTAAGGGGATTGCGACGGCTCCGGGATGGTGGCGGCCCTCGGCCTGATGAACCGGATGTTGCAAAAGTGGCTTCCCCGTAAGGGGATTGCGGTACCCCAAACGCAGAGCGGCCCCCTGGGGGGCCGCGGTTTGTTTTTGTTTTGGGGCTGGCCTTTAGAAGGCCAGGGTACCCGCCCCCACGGCGGAGAGGGTGGCGGCTTCCAGGTCCAGGCGGTAGGCCAGCACCTGCCCCCGGCGCCCCCTGAGGAGGGGGGCCAGGCTTGCCACCACCTCCGTGGCGTCTAGGCGGGTGGGGTTGGCCCCCAAGCGGGCCAGGGCTGCCTCGGGCTCCCCTTGGGCCAGCCCTTCCAGAAAGCCCAGGTCCCGCTTCCGGGCCTCCTCGGCCAGGGAGCGGGAAAGGGGCGGGTCCCCAAAGCGGGGCCCCACGTGGGAGAGGTCCACGGCCAGGACCAAAAGCCCGGGGTAGTCCCGCAGGACCACCTTGAGGGCCTCCCCCAGCTCGGGGCTCCGCCTTCCCACCAAAAGGGGAAGGAACCGGGCTTCAGGGTAGGCCCCCTTGAGGAAAAGAAGGGGCAGTTCCAGGCTGTGCTCCTCCCGGAAGGCCAGGGGGGTATTGAAAAGCTCAAAGGGCAGGAGGGCGTCCAGGGCCTGGAGGGCTTCCAGGTCGGGTAGGGCGGGGCCGAAGGGGGTCTGGAAGGGCACGGGCAGGGCCGCGGCCCGCTCCTTCAGGGGGCGGTGGGCCACCCCCACCAGGTAGACCCGTTCCGGGGGCGGGGTCTTCTCCAGGGCCGCCAGGGCCGCCCCATAGGCCTCGGGCACCCGGCTGGGCTCCAGGTGGGGCAGGAGGAGGACCTCGGCCCCTACCCCTTCCCCGGTGAAGCTGGCCCGGAAGGCTTCCAAAAAGGCCCGGGCTTCCCCCTCCCCTTCGGGGTAGGAAATCCCCGCCAGGCGCATGGGCCGCTCCCGCTTGAGCTTTTCTTCCTCCTCCTTGAGCCTTTGCTCCACCCCCTCGGTGAGGAGAAGGCCCGCCTCCTCCAGGGCCCGGGCCAGGCCCTCCAGCTCCTCCATGGGCACCAAGACCCCATGGGCCCTGAAGACCTCCTCCTGCACCTCCCGCAGGGTCCTCCCCTCCATCAGGGAGAGGAGGAAAAGCCCCCCCTCGGTGAGGGCCAGGGGCTTCGGGAAGACGCCGTAAGGGTCGGTGAGGATGAACCCCCCCTCCACCCGGGCGATCTGGGGTTCACGTAGCCGTAGCTTCCCTTCCACCTTTCCAATATAGGAGGAAAGCCGCCGCCTCCTCCCGGTTCCGCACCCGCCCTTCCGCCTGGGCCAGGAGGAGGGCCTCCAGGGCCTGGCCCACCTCGGGCCCGGGCTTCAGCCCCAAGAGGGCCATGGCCTCCTCCCCGGAGAGGAGGGGGCGCTCGGGCAGGGGTTCGGCCAGGGCCTCTTGGTAGTCCTCTAGAAGGGTCCAGGCCTCCCCCTCCACCCCCCGGGCGGCCAGGCGGTCGGCGGCCATGAGGTAGGGGAGGTCGGGCAGAAGCCCCTTGCGCCGCAGGTAAAAGCGGCGCAGGGCCCTGGCCTCTTCCGGGGGGTGGTCCATGTGGCGGCGCACCAGCTCCCGCACCCCCTCGGCCACCTCCTTGGGAAAGCGGAGCCACAGGAGGCTGGCGTGGGCCACCTCCGCCCCCACCTCGGCGTGGCCCAGGAAGCGGAACCGCCCCACCTCGGGGTCAAAGCGGCGGGTCAGGGGTTTGCCCACATCGTGGTAGAGGGCGGCCAGGCGGGCCCTTAGGGGGGCTTCGGGCCAGAGCCACCCCAGGTGGAAGAGGACGGAAAGGGTGTGCCGCCAGCCGTCCAGGTGGTGCACCCCGCCCTGGTGCAGGCCCCAAAGGGGCTTGAGTTCCGGCAGGTAGACCTCCAGGAGCCCGGTTTCCCCTAAGGTGTGGAACCCCCAGGCCGCCCGGGGGGAGAGGAGAAGGCGGGCCAGCTCCTCCCGCACCCGTTCCCGGGCGGGGAGGGCTTCGGGGTGGGCAAGGAGAAAGCGGGCGTGGCGGCGGAGGGCCTCCCGGGTGGCCCGGGGCAGGCCCAGGCCCAAAGTGGCCGCCAGGCGGACGGCCCTAAGGCTCCGCAGGTGGTCCTGGTACAGGTTTTCCTCGGCCACGGGCCGGAGGAGGCGTTTTGCCAGGTCCTCCTCCACCCCGGCCAGGCCGAAGACCCGCCCCCGGCGCCAAAGCAGGGCGTTGAGGCGGAAGTCCCGCCGGCTCAGGTCCTCCTCGAGGGTGCCCTCCACGGGGGCGAAGTCCAGGGTGCTGCTCCCCACCACCAGGCGGTACTGGCCCCGGGCCTCATCCAGGGGAAAAAGGCTTCCTCCCAGGCGCCTTTGGGCTTCCTCTGCGGCCCGCAAGGGGTCTTGGGCGGCGAAGTCCAGGTCCTTGGGCCGCCGCCCGAGGAGAAGGTCCCGCACCGCGCCCCCCACGGGGTAGGCCCCCTTGGGGGTATAAAAGGGGAAGTCAAGATGGGCGATGAGGCGAAGCACCCCATCATTATCGGCATCACCGGGAACATCGGCAGCGGCAAAAGCACCGTAGCCCGCTTCCTCCGGGCCTGGGGCTACCCGGTCCTGGACCTGGATGGGCTGGCGGAACGGGCGCGGGAGAGGCGGAAGGAGGAGCTGAAGCGCCTTTTCCCCGGGGCCTTCCGGGGGGAGGAGCTGGACCGCAGGGCCCTGGCCCAGGAGGTCTTCGCCGACCCCAAGAGGCTACAGGCCCTGGAGGCGGTCCTCCACCCCGAGATCCGCCGCCTCCTGGAGGAGGAGGTGGCCCGCCTCGAGGCCCCCCTCCTCTTTCTGGAAATCCCCCTTCTCTTTGAAAAGGGGTGGGAGGGGAGGCTGGCGGGGACCCTCCTGGTGGCCGCCCCCCTGGAGGTGCGCCTGGAGCGGGCCATGGCCCGCTCGGGCCTTTCCCGGGAGGAGGTCCTGGCCCGGGAGCGGGCCCAGATGCCCGAGGAGGAGAAGCGGAAGCGGGCCACCTGGGTCCTGGAGAACACGGGGAGCCTGGAGGACCTCGAGGCCGGCCTAAGGGAGATCCTTTCCGACATCCGGGCCCGGTTTGGGGTAAGGTAGGGCCATGCGCGTGGCCTTGGTTTCGGGTGCCAGCCGGGGGATCGGGGAGGCCATCGCCCGGCACCTCCACGCCCGCGGCTACCGGGTGGGCCTCCTGGCCCGGGATGGGGAGCGGCTTGGTGCCCTGGCGGCGGAGCTGGGGGAAGGGGCCTTGCCCCTCCCCGGGGATGTGCGCCGCCTGGGGGACTGGGAAAGGGCGGTGGCCCGGGTCCTCGAGGCCTTTGGCCGGCTGGACGCCCTGGTGAACAACGCCGGCATCGGCATCATGAAGCCCCTGGAGGAGCTTTCCGAGGCCGAGTTCCGCGAGGTCTTGGAGGTGAACCTCTTAGGCCCCTTCCTGGGCCTCAAGGCGGCCCTGCCTGCCCTCCTGGCCTCCCGGGGGGTGGTGGTGAACGTGGCCAGCCTGGCGGGCAAGCACCCCTTCAAGGGCGGGGGGGCCTACAACGCCAGCAAGTTCGGCCTCCTGGGCCTCATGGGGGCGGCCCTGCTGGAGCTGAGGGAGAAGGGGGTGCGGGTGGTGAACCTGCTTCCGGGCTCGGTGGACACCGGCTTTGCCGGCAACACCCCCGGGGCTTCCTGGAAGCTCGCCCCAGAGGATGTGGCCCAGGCGGTCCTCTTCGCCCTGGAGATGCCGGAAAGGGCCTTGGTGAGCGAAATGGAACTCCGGCCCACCCAGGTTCCCGCCAAGGGAGGGTAGGCTTTGGCCATGGCCCTTCCCCCCAAACTCCAAGCGGCCTTGGACCTCCTCCGGGCCATGCCCAAGGAGCTCAAGACCCAGGTCCTCCTGGACTACGCCAAAAAGGTCCCCACCCCTCCCAAGGAGGTGGAGCTGGAGCGGGTGCACGAGTGCCAGACCCCCTTCTTCCTCAAGGCCTGGGTGGAGGAGGGGAGGGTGCGCCTCCACTTCTTCGTCCCCGACGAGGCCCCCACGGTGAAGGCCTTTGCCGGCCTCCTCAAGGAGGGCCTGGAAGGGGAGCCTCCGGAGGCCGTCCTGGCCGTCCCTCCGGGCTTCTACCGGGGGGCAGGGCTGGAGGACCTCCTCACCCCCTTGCGGCTTAGGGGCCTCGAGGCGGCTCTCCTCCGCCTCCAGGAACAGGTGCGCAAGAGCCTCTGATGTTCCTGGCCCTCCTTCTCGGCTACTTCCTGGGCAGCTTCCCCGTGGCCTACTGGTTCGGGGCCCTAAGGGGGCGGAACGTCCTAAGGGAGGGCTCCGGCAACCCTGGGGCCCTGAACGCCTACCGCCTTCTGGGCCCGGTGCCCGGCCTCATGGTCCTCTTCCTGGACCTCTTCAAGGGCCTCCTGGCCGTGGCCCTGGGGGAAGGGGCAGCGGGAAGCCCCCTGGGGGGGCTTCTGGGCGGGGTGGGGGCGGTCTGGGGGCACGCTTTTTCCCCCTGGCTCCTTTTCCGTGGGGGCAAGGCCCTGGCCACGGGGGCGGGGGTATTGCTGGCCGTGGACCCCCGGATCCTCCTCCTGGCCCTCCTCCTTTTCGCCCTCCTTTACCTCCTTTCCCGCCGGCCCTACCGCTCGGCCCTGGCCGTGGCCCTGGCCCTGCCCCTGCTTTCCACCCTCCTGGGCCACGCCCTTCCCCACCTCCTCTTTGGCCTTGGGGTAGGGCTTCCCGTGGCCCTGCGCCACCTCAAGGACTGGGACCGCTAGTAGGGCAGGGGCCAGGTGCGGAAGTAGTTGCGGATCCGGCCCCATAGCCCCACCAGCCCCAGGGGCTCGAGGATGAGGAAGAAGAGGATGAGGAGGCCGAAGATCACGTTGCGCCAGGCGGCCAGGGCGGCGGCGTACTGGGGGCCCAGGGCCCCCACGTAGCTGTTGAGCACCTCGGGGATGAGGAGGACGAAGAAAGCCCCCAGCACCGCCCCCAGGACCGTCCCCGCCCCGCCCACGATCACCATGGCCAGGTACTGGATGCTCACGGAAAGGGGGAAGTACTCCGGGGTCACCGCCTTGTAGAGCTGGGCCAAAAGCCCCCCGGCCACCCCAGCGTAAAAGGCGGACAGGGCGAAGGCCAGAAGCTTCACCCGGGTGAGGTCCACCCCCGCCACCCGGGCGGAGAGGTCGTTGTCCCGCACGGCCATGAAGGCCCGCCCGGCCCGGGTCATGAGGAGGCGCTTGCCATAGAAGAAAAGGGGCAGGGCGAAGAGGAGGAGGAGGTACCAAAGCCGCTCTGGGGAGTCCAAGGGAAGGCCCAAAAGCTCGGGCGGTGGCAGGGTGCGGCCCCGGATCCCCCCGGTCACCGCCTCCCAGTTCTTGAAGACGTAGTCCGCCAGGAACTGGAAGGCTAAGGTGGCGATGGCCAGGTAGACCCCCTTGATGCGCAAGGAGGGAAGGGCGAGGACCAGCCCCAGTAGGGCAGCGATCCCCCCGCCCAGCAGGATGCCCAAGGGGGCCAAGGGGCCGAAGAGGTGGCTGGCGGCGTAGGCCCCCACCCCCATGAAGGCCGCATGCCCCAAGGAGATCTGCCCCGCCCCCCCCACCAGGAGGTGGAGGCCCAGGGCGGAAAGGGCCCCGATCCCCACCAGGGTGGCCACGTACATGGGGTAAGGCCCCAGGAAGAGGGGCAGGAGGAAGAGGAGGACCAGGAAGAGGAAAAGGGCCACCCGGCCCAGGGGGGTGCTGGCGTAGGCCTCGTCCTCCCGGTAGGTTTCCCGCACCGCCCGGGCGTAGCGGCGGCTGAAGGCATCGGCCAGGTGCTTGGCCAGGGCGTACACCTCACACCTCCTGCACTTCCAGGCTGGCGGAAAGCCGCCCTTCCCCCTCCAGGTAGCGGATGGGCAGGGTGAGCTCCACCCGCCCCCCTTCCCCGTAGAGGGCCTGGATCACCGGGCCGTAGCGGGTTTCCACCACCTGGCGGCGCACCTTGCGGGTGCGGGTGATCTCCTCGTCGTCGGGGTGGAGTTCCTTGGGCAAGAGGGCGAAGCGCTGGATGCGAAGCTTTTCGGGCAGGGTCCGGTTGACCATGCGGATCTCCTCGGCGATGAGGGCCTTGACCTCGGGGCGCTCGGTGAGGGAGAGGTAGGTGGTGAAGGGGATGCCCCGCTTGCGGGCCCAGTTCTGCACGTTTTCCGGGTCCAGTTCAATGAGGGCGCTCACGAAGGGCTTTCCGTGGCCCAGGACCACGGCCTCGCGGATGTAGGGGGAGTACTTGAGGCGGTTTTCCAGGAACTGCGGGGCGAAGCGGGTGCCGTCCAGAAGGGCCCCCACCTCCTTCACCCGGCCCAGGATCACCAGGTGGCCCCGCTCGTCAAAGAAGCCGGCGTCCCCCGTGCGGAAGAAGCCATCCTCGGTGAAGCTTTCCGCCGTGGCCTTTTCCTGGCGGAAGTAGCCCTGGAAGACCTGGGGCCCCCGGACCAGGATCTCCCCTTCCTCGCTCAGGCGAACCTCGGTTCCGGGTAGGGGCGGGCCCACGGTCTCCGGGGGGGCGTCCCCAGTGGCGTGGGCGGTGGTGGCGGCGGCGGTTTCCGACTGGCCGTAGACCTGGCGGATGTCCAGGCCCAGGGCGCGGAAGAAGGTGAAGACCTCCCCCCCCAAGGGGGCCCCGCCGGTGACGGCAATGCGGCAAGCGGCCAGGCCCAGCCGGGCCCGCAGGGGCCGGGCGATGAGGGGGTAGAAAAGGGCCCGTTTGAGGTCCAGCCACAGGCCCACCTTCTCCCCCCGGAACTCCCGCTGCGCCCCCTCCAGCAGGGCGCCCATCCCCACCCGAAAGAAGAAGGCCTTGAGGAAGTCGGCGTCGGCCATGCGGCTTTGGATGAGGCTGGCCATATCCTCCCAGAGCCTGGGCGGGGCCAGGAAGAAATCGGGCTGGACCTCCTTCAGGTCCTCCCGCAGGGTGGTGGGGTCCTCGGGGAAATGGACGGTGGAGCCCTCCACCAGGCTTTGCACCACGGTGAGCATCTGCTCCCCGATCCAGGGCAGGGGGAGGTAGCTGAAGACCCAGGCCCCCTTCTGGAAGCCCAGGGCCCGGCCCACGGCCTCGTGCCCCGCCAGGAGGTTGCGGTGGGAGAGCATGGCCAGCTTGCTCCGGCCCGTGGTGCCCGAGGTGGGGGCCAGGAGGGCGGTTTCCTCGGGGCGGCGCCGCTTCAGGGCCTCCTCCCCCACCCGGGGGTCGCCCAGGGCCTCGCTGAAGCGCCGCACCTTGCCGCGGAAGTGCCGGGTCATGCCCGCCTCCTCCCACACCAGGACGAAGTCCAAAAGGTGCAGGTGGGGGTAGACCTTATCCAGCTGCTCCTCGTCGGAGACCACGATGCCCCTGGCCCCGGTGAACTCCAGGAAGTAGCCCACCTCCTCGGGCATGGCGTCGGCGTAGATGCCCATGGGCAAGGCCCCCAGGGCTTGGGCGGCCAGCTCGGCCTCCACCCACTCGGGGGCGTTGTGGCCCAGGATGGCCAGGACCTCCCCCTCCTTGAGCCCCAGGGCCTGGAGGCCCCCCGCCAGGCGGAGGACGCGGTCCAGCAGGTCCTTCCAGGAGGTTTTCTGCCACACCCCAAGCCGCTTTACCCGGAGGGCCGGGGCCTCGGGGCGCTCCTTGGCGTGGCGGTACAGGTGTTCCAGCAGGGTTCCTTTCATCTTCCCTCACGCATGGCCCAGGTAGGCTTCCACCACCTTGGGGTCCCGGCGCACCCCCTCGGGGGGTCCGTAGTAGAGGGCTTCCCCGTAGGAGAGGACCAGGACCCGGTCGGAAAGCTCCAGAACGGCCCGGAGGTCGTGCTCCACCCAAAGCAGGGTCACACCCCACTCCTCTCGGGCGTCCAGGAGGAAGCGGGCCAGGTCCTGCTTTTCCTCCAGGGAAAGCCCGGCCATGGGCTCGTCCAGGAGGAGGAGCTGGGGCCGCCCGGCCAAGGCCCGGGCCACCTCCACCCGCTTTTGCAGGCCGTAGGGGAGCATCCCCGCGGGCAGGTGGCGGAAGGGGGAAAGGTGGAGGTAGTCCAGGACCTCCTCGGCCCAGGCCCGGAGCCTTTCCTCCCGTTCCCGCCGGGGAAGGGCCAGGGGGTAGGCGGGCAGGGCCAGCTCCGCCCCCAGCTTCACGTTGTCCAAGACGCTCATCCCGCGGAAGATCTCCAGGCCCTGGAAGGTGCGTCCCAGGCCCATGCGGGCCCTTTCTTGGGGGCTTTTCCCCTTGAGGCTTTGCCCCAAGAAGAAGACCTCCCCCCGCTCCGGCTCGTACACCCCGGAAAGGACGTTGAGCAAGGTGGTCTTGCCCGCCCCGTTGGGCCCGATGACGGCGAAGAACTCCCCTTTGTGCACGGCGAACTCCACCCCTGTCAGGGCCTTGACCCCCTTGAAGGAGAGGTGGAGGTTCCTGGTTTCCAGGATTGGTTCCATGTGTCCCCCTTTAGACCCAGCGCTTCCGCCTGCGGTACCGCCGGGCCTGGCGGAAGCCCACCTCCTCCTTGCCCAGGTAGAACTCCATCACGTCCTGGTCCTCCTGGGCGGCCTTGGCGTCCCCTTCAAACACCACCCGGCCCCGCTCCAGCACGTAGACCCGGTCCACCACGGCTAGGGCGGCCCGGGCGTTTTGCTCCACCAGGAGGAGGGAGAGCCCCTTTTCCCGCCGCAGGGCATCCAGGGTGCGCATCACCTCTTCCACCAGCCTGGGGGCCAGGCCCAAGGAGGGCTCGTCCACCACCAGGACCTTGGGCCGGGTGAGGAGGGCCATGCCCAGAAGGAGCATCTGCTGCTCCCCCCCGGAGAGGTAGCCCGCCTGCTCGTGCCGGCGCTCGTAGAGCCGGGGAAAGCGGGCGAAGACCTCCTCCATGCCCTCCTTGAGCTCCCTTGGCGGGAGGCGGTGGCCGGCGGCCACCAGGTTCTCCACGGGCGTGAGGTAGCGGAAAAGGGGGCGGCCCTCGAGGACGGCGGTGAGGCCCAGGCGGGAGATGCGCACCGGGTCCAGGTGGGTGGTTTCCTGGCCGAAGAGGTGGATGTGCCCGTCCAGCACCCGTCCCTCAAACTTGGGCAGAAGCCCGGCCAAGGCCCGCACCAAGGAGCTTTTCCCCGCCCCGTTGGGGCCCAGAAGGGCCACCGCCTCCCCGTCCCTCACCTCCAGGGAGACCCCGTCCAGGGCCAGGATCACCCCCCGGTAGACCACCTTGAGGTTGGCTACGGAAAGCATCAGACCCTCTCAATCTGCCGCTCGCCCAAAAGGCCGTAGGGCCGCACCAGGAGGACCAGGAGGACCACCAGGAAGGGCAGGGCCTCGGTGAACCCGGGAAGGAAGGGCTCCAGGTAGCGTTGGGAGAGGGCCTCGAGGGCCCCCAGCAGAAACCCGGCGAGGAGGGCCCCGCCCACGGAGTCCAGCCCCCCCAGGATGGCCACGGGGAAGACCTTCATGCCGAAGAAGACCAGGTTGTGCCCTACCCCGCTGGCCACCGCCAAAAGGGCCCCGGCCAAGGTGGCCAAAAGGGCGGAGATTCCCCAGACCCCCGCCAGCAGGCGGGCGGTGGGGATGCCCAGGGCCAAGGCGGCCACCTCCCGCTCGGAAATGGCCCGCACCAGGATGCCGTAGCGGCTCCGGCGCAAGAGCCAAAGGAGGCCTAGGCCCAAGGAGAGGGCCAGGAGCAGGTTCCACACCGCCCGGGAGGAGACGAAGACCCCCCCGGCCTGGAAGCCCAGGTCCGGCAGGCTTCCCGAGAGGTACTTGAGGTCGGGCCCCCAGAGGAGCTGCACCCCTCCGTCCAGGGCCGCGGCCAGGCCGATGGTGGCCATGATCACCGCCACCACGTTCCGCCCCAGAAGGGGCCGGACAAACCCCCGTTCCACCAGGACCCCGAAGAGGAAGGCCAGGGGCAAGGCGGCCAGGATGGCCAGGGCCAAGGGAAGGAACAGGGCGAAGGAGTAGGTGAGGTAGGCCCCCACCAGAAGAAACTCCCCGATGGCGAAGTTCACCACGCTGGTGGCCCGGTAGACGAGGACGAACCCCAGGGCCAGAAGGCCGTAAAGGGCCCCGTTGGCCAGGCCGCCAATCAGGTAGGGCAAGAGGTCGGACACGCTGCCTCCGGTGAGCCCCGGGCCGGCCCCTGCCGGCCCGGGAGCGAGGGGTTTCTAGGCCAGCTTGATCCAGTCGCTGATGGCGTTGAAGCGCCCGTCCTTGACGCTAGCCCGGTAGAGCTTGGTGTAGGGCAGGCGGTGGTTCACGAACTCGTAGCTCCGCTGCAGGCCGAGGCCGTTGTAGTCCCCCAGCTTCTCCAGGTACTCCACCACCCCGGCCCGGGTGAGCTTGCCCGCGGCCGCGGCCCGGCGCATGGCCTCGGCCAAGGCCAGGGCCACCGCCAGGCTCCCCATGTAGTAGGTGGGGCGGTAGGAGGCGTCCCGGCCCTTGCGCTGGCGGAACTTGCGCATCTCGTCCACCGCGGGCACCAGGGTGTCGTACCAGTAGGCGTTATGGTAGGTGACGGTGAACCCCTCGGCTGCGGGCCCTGCCCGCTGGATGAGGGCCAGCTCCGCCGAGTAGTAGGTGCCCATGAACTGGGCCTGCAGGCCCTGTTCCCGGGCCGCCCGCAGGATGAGGGGCTCCACGGAGAGGGCGTAGCCTTGGAGGATGACGAAGTCCGGGTTGGCCCGGCGCAGGTTCAGCACCACCGGGGTAGCGTCGGTGAAGGCGGGGGGCGTGACCTCCTCGTGGACCACCTCCATCCCCAAGGCCTTGGCCCGTTCCTTGGCGTAAGGGATGGGGTCGCGGCCAAACTCGGTGTTGGAGTAGACCAGGGCGATCTTGGCCCGGCCCTTCTGCAGGCGGATCTGCCGCAGCAGGGCCTCCACCATGTCGTTGTAGGTGGGGCCGAAGACGAAGATGGTGGGGTAGGTCTTGGGGTCGGCCAGCTCGTTGGCGAAGCTGGTGGCCGAGTAGGGGAGGCCGATGCGGGCGATCTCCGGGGCCAGGGCCTTGGAGAGGCCGGTGGAGTCCCCGTAGACGAAAAGGAGCTCATCGGCCCGCTCGCGGGAGATCACGCGGTTGAAGGCCGCGGTGCCCCGGGCCACGTCGTAGCCCGTGTCCTCCACGATGAGCTCCAGTCGCCTTCCGCCGATGCCGCCCAGCACCTCGTTGACGTAGTCCACCCCGTCCACGAAGCCTTCCCGTCCCGCGTTGCCGGCGAAGGCGAAGGGGCCGGTGAGGGGCAGGAGGGTGGCCAGCTTCACCGGCCTGGCCTGGGCGGTGGCGATGTAGGGCATCCCCACCGCCGCCAAAGAACCTACGCCTAGCTTCTTCAAAAACTCCCTGCGTTTCATGGCAGCCTCCTTTCGGGTTGTGCTTGGGCCAAAGATAACACGCCACCCTTGCCCCGGCAAGTCCCCAAACTAGGATGGAGGCATGCGCTGGCACGGGGTGTACCGCCGCTTCGTCCTGGGCCGCCACTACCGCTTTGCCCGCGAGGCCCTAGTGCCCCACTTCTTTGATGCCCTCACCGCCTACGCCCTGGAGCTGGCCCGCCTGGGGGTTCCTCGGGCTGGGGAGGCCGTGGCCGCCCTGCGGGAGCTGCGCACCCTGCCCCTGCCCAGCTTCACCGGGGAGGTGGAGGATGTCTTTTTTTCCATCCAGGCCCAGCTGGCCGAGCACTGGGGGGAGGAGGTGGCGGGGGCGGTGCGGCGGGGGCTTTCCCGCAACGACCTGGACCTGACGGTGTTCCGCGCCTACCTCAAGGACCGGGTCCTGGCGGTTCTGGGGGATTTCTGGCGCCTGAGGCGGGCGGTGGTGCGCCAGGCGGAGGCCCACCGGGGGGTGCCCATCCTCTTGCGCACCCACCACCAACCGGCCCAGCCCTCCACCCTGGACCACTACCTCCTGGGGGTGGAGGCCCTTCTGGGGCGGGACTACCAGCGCCTCCTCCAGGCCCTGGGCACCCTGGACCGTTCCCCCTTGGGGGCCAGCGCCCTGGCGGGAAGCCCCTACCCGGTGAGCCGGGAGCGGCTGGCCGCCCTTCTGGGCTTCGCCGGCCCCGTGGAGAACACCCTGGACGCGGTGGCCGCCGGGGACTACGCCCTGGAGCTAGCCATGGCCTTGGCGGGCTTGGGGGCTAGCCTTTCCCGCTTCCTCACGGATCTCCTCCTCTGGGCGGAGCGGGGAGGCTTCGTGGTGGGGGAAAGCCTGGCCCAGGGTTCCAGCTTCATGCCCCAGAAGCGGAACCCGGTGGTGCTGGAGCACGCCCGCATCCACGCCGCGGGCCTTCTGGGGGGGATTGGCCTCCTGGCCCACCTCAACCACAACACTCCCTTCACCGACCTCAACGACCACTCCACCGGGGTGCTGGAACCCCTGGCCCAGGTGTTGGGGCAGGCGGAAGCGGCCTTGGCCCTAACCCGGGTGGCCTTGGAGGAGAGCCGTTTTGTCCCCGAGCTCCTCCTGGAGGGGTTTACCCCCGGGGTCCTGGCCTCTGAGGCGGTGGACCTCCTGGTGCGCAAGGGGGTCCCCCTCGCGGAGGCCTACCGCCGGGTCCAAGAAGCCCTTCCCGGGCTTAAGCCCGGGGCCTTGGGGGTGGAGGCGGGGGAGCTGGCCCTTTGGGTGAGCCTCGAGGGCTTCTTCGCCCGCCGCGAGGTCCTAGGGGGCGTGGGGCCCAAGGCCCGGGCCGAGGCCCTGAAAAGGGCCTTAGGGCGGCTTCGGGAGGAGCGAAAGGCCCTAAACGCCCTTCGCGCCCGGGTGCGACTGGCCCGGCGCTTCCTGGTCCAGGGCCTCCCGGTGCCGGAGGGCCCGAAGGCCCCCTAAGCCGAGGGGGTATCCTGGCGGGCGCGGAAGTATTCCACCGTGCGCCGGATCCCCTCCTTGAAACCCACCTCAGGCCGCCAGCCGTGGGCCATGAGCTTGAGGGGGGAGAGGACGCTCCGCTCCAGGTCCCCCGGGCGCGGGGGGGCGGGGTGGACCAGGGGCGCCTTCCCGGCTGCCTCCGCCACCCCCTCCAGGACCTCCAAGGTGGTGTGCCCCTCCCCGGTGCCCACGTTGTAGATCCCCTCGAGGCCCTTGAGGGCCAGGTTGTGGGCCCGCACCACGTCTTCCACGTAGATGTAGTCCCGCACGCACCCCTCGTCCCCGGGGGTCTTGCGGGCGTAAAGGGTGACGGCCTCCCCCTTCAGGACCCGCTCGGCGAAGATGGCCACCACCCCTGCCTCCCCGTGGGGGTCCTGCCGGGGGCCGTAGACGTTGGCGTAGCGCAGGGAAACCCACTTGAGCCCGTAGTTCTGCCCGTAGGCCGAGAGGTATCCCTCAAAGCCGGCCTTGCTGGCGGCGTAGGGGCTTTTGGGCTTGGGCGGCCAGGTCTCCTCCGCCGCCTCTCCTTCCGGCACCTCCCCGTAGATGGCCCCGCCGGTGGAGGCGAAAAGGAGCTTCTCCACCCCCCATTTGCGGCAGGCCTCCAGGAGGTGAAGCCCCCCTAAAAGGTTCACCTCAAAGTCCAGGAAGGGGTTTTCCACGCTCACCTTCACCGAGGCCTGGGCCGCCTGGTGGGAAACGTGGGTGGGGCGGAACTCGCGGAAGACCCGCTCCACCCCCTCCCGATCCCTCAGGTCCACCTTGTAGAAGTAGATCCCTTGGGGCACGTTTTCCCGCTTGCCGGTGGAGAGGTTGTCCAAAACGGCCACCTCCACCCCCTCGGCCAGCAGGCTGTCCACGATATGGCTGCCGATGAACCCCGCTCCACCCGTGACCAAGACGCGCATGGGCAACCTCCAAAAACCCCCGCCAGTATACCCTTCCTGGCGGGGGAGGCGGGCCGGGGGTCAGCCGATGCGCACCTCGGGCTCGTTGCCGGGGCGCCACTTGATGGTGCAGCCGATGGCCGGGGCCTCCTTGAGGGGCGGCTCCTCGCCGCGGAGGAGGGCCTCAATGGCCGCCTCGAGGTCGTGGCTTCGGACCTGGCTGGGGTCCTTGGGGCTGTCGTTCACCCGACCGTGGTAGCGCAGGAGGCGCCTCTCGTCAAAGAGGAAGACCTCGGGGGTGCGCAGGGCCCGGTAGGCCTTGGCCACCTCCTGGCTCTCGTCCAGGAGGTAGGGGAAGGGGATGCCATGGGCTTGGGCGAAGGCCACCATCTTGTCCGGGGCGTCCTCGGGGTACTTCTCGTAGTCGTTGGCGTTGATCCCCACGAAGGCCACCTGGCCCCGGTACCTCTCCGCCAGGGCCACCAGCTCGGCGATGGAGCCCTTCACGTAGGGGCAGTGGTTGCACATGAAGACCACGGCCAGGAGGGGCTCTTGGAACTGGGAGAGGCGGTAGCGCCCTCCCCGGGGGTCGGGAAGCTCGGCGTCCACCAGGGGGCTTTCCAGGGGAAGCTCGGGGTACTGCAGCATGGCCCCATCATAGGCCCGCCCGCCTCTCCGGGACAATGGCCCCCGTCGCCTTGGGGTATCCTGTAGCCCATGCGGGGACTCACGTCCGAAGAGGCGCGGCGGAGGCTTAGGGAGTACGGTCCCAACGCCCTGCCCGAAAAGCCCCCCGAGCCCTTCTGGCGAAAGTTCCTGCGCCAGTTCCAAAGCCCTCTCATCTACCTTCTCCTCTTCGCCCTGGCCGTGGACCTGGGCCTGTGGCTGGCGGAGGGCGCCAGGGGTCTTCCCTTGGAGTCCTTGGCCATCCTGGCCATCCTCCTCCTCAACGCTACCTTGGGTGCTTTCCAGGAAAAGCGCTCCGAGGAGGCCCTCAAGCACCTGAAGGCCCTGGCCGAGCCCATGGCCTGGGTGTTGCGGGACGGGCGCTTCCAGCACCTAAGGAGTCGGGAGATCGTGCCCGGGGACCTGGTGCGCCTGGAGGCCGGGGACCGGGTCCCGGCGGACGGGGTGCTCCTCGAGGCCCAAACCGCCCTGGTGGACGAAAGCGTCCTCACCGGGGAAAGCGTCCCCGTGGAAAAGGAGGAGGGGGCCGAGGTCTACGCCGGCACCCTGCTGGTGCGGGGCCGCGCCCTTTTGCAGGTTACCCGCACCGGCCTGCGGAGCGCCATGGGGCGGATCGCGGGTCTTCTGGCCGAGATGGAGGAGGAGAAAACCCCTTTGGAGCGGCGCCTGGAGGCCTTCGGCCACCGGGTGGCCCGCTGGGTTATCCTCCTGGCCCTGGTCCTGGTCCTCCTGGGCTTTCTCCTGGAGGGGTTTTCCGCCAAGGTGATCCTTTTCGCCGTGGCCCTGGGGGTGGCCGCGGTGCCCGAGGGCCTGCCCGCGGTCCTCACCCTGGCCCTGGCCCTGGGGGTGGAGCGCATGGCCCGCCGCCAGGCCGTGGTGCGCCGCCTGGCCGCGGTGGAGGCCCTGGGCAGCGTGACGGTCATCGCCACCGACAAGACGGGCACCCTCACGGAAAACCGCATGGAGGTGCAGGGGGTGGTGGGACCGGACCCCGAGGGGGCCCTCCTGGCCATGGTCCTCTGCAACGATGCCGACCTGGCCACGGGGGCCGGGGACCCTTTGGAGCTTGGGCTCTTGCGCTACGCCGCGGAACGCCTGGACGTGGCCCGGGTACGCTCGGAAAACCCCAGGCTTTCCGAGCGCCCCTTTGACAGCGCCTGGAAGTACATGCGGGTGACCACCCCCCAGGGGAGCTTCCTCAAGGGGGCTCCCGAGGTCCTCATCCCCCGCCTGGCCCTGGGGGAGGAGGAGCGGGCCAGGTGGCTGGCCGAGGCCGAGGCCCATGCCCAAAAGGGCTTCCGGGTCCTGGCCTTGGCCTTTGGGGAAGGGGAAAGGGAGGAGGGGCTGGCCTTTTTGGGCCTGGTCCTCCTCCTGGACCCTCCCCGGCCCGAGGTGCCGGAGGCGGTGCGGCGGGTGCAGGAGGCGGGGGTGCGGGTGGTGATGATCACCGGGGACCACCCGGCCACCGCCTTGGCCGTGGCCCGCCGCGTGGGCATCCCCGCGGAGGTGGTGGCCACGGGGGAGGAAATCGCCGGACTTTCCGACGAGGAGCTTCTGGAGGTGGATGTCTTCGCCCGGGTGCGCCCCGAGGACAAGCTGCGCATCGTGGAGGCTTTCCAGAAGGCCGGGGAGGTGGTGGCGGTCACCGGGGACGGGGTGAACGACGCCCCCGCCCTCAAGCGGGCCGACGTGGGCGTGGCCATGGGGCAGCGGGGTTCCGACGTTTCCCGGGAGGTGGCGGATCTGGTCCTCCTGGACGATAACTTTGCCACCATCGTGGCCGCCATTGAGGAGGGGCGGAGCATCTACGAGAACATCCAGAAGTTCATCCGCTTCCTCTTTTCCACCAACCTTTCCGAGGTCCTGGTGGTG
The DNA here is from genome assembly GCF_000236585.1 of Thermus sp. CCB_US3_UF1. NCBI lineage: Bacteria > Thermotogati > Deinococcota > Deinococci > Thermales > Thermaceae > Thermus > Thermus sp. CCB_US3_UF1. Next base: position 1,398,432 of record NC_017278.1, on the reverse strand, counting down.
GCCCTGGGCATGGTCTTCGCCGCCTGGCTGGGGCTTAGGGACGCGGCGGGGCACCTCCTTCTCCCCCTTACCGCGGTGCAGATCCTCTGGATCAACCTGGTGACCGATGGCCTGCCCGCCCTGGCCCTGGCCTTGGACCAGAACCCCGGGGTCTTGCGCCGCCCGCCCCGGCCCAAGGAAAGCCCCCTTTTGGATGCCCCTTCCCTGCGCTTTGTCCTCCTCACGGGGAGCGTCAAGGCGGGGATCGCCCTTCTCCTCCTCGGCCTCCTGCCGGGGTGGGTGGGCCTCGAGGCCGCCCGCAGCGCCACCTTCCACTTCATGGCCGTGGGCCAGCTTTTCTTCGCCTACGCCGCCCGCCACACCCACCTGATGCCCCAGCCCAACCCCTACCTGCACGGGGCCGTGGCCTTGGGCATCCTGGCCCAGCTCCTCCTGGGGTCGGGGGTCCCCCAGGTGGTGGAGGCCGTTCCCCTGGCCCCGTGGACCTGGGCCCTGGTCCTGGCCCTGGCCCTGGCCGCCTGGGGGATAGCGGAAGGGGTGGACCGGATAGTATGGCGGAAGGAGGTGCGGCGGTGAAGGCCAAGGAGGTCATGGTGAGCCCGGTGGTGGCCGTGCCCCTAGGCACCACCTTGGACCAGGTGGCCCGGCTCATGGTGGAAAAGCGCATCGGGAGCGTCCTGGTGGTGGACAAGGAGGGGCGCTTGGCCGGCATCGTGACCGAAAGCGACTTTCTCAAGGAGCGGGGTATCCCCTTTTCCACCTTCCGCGCCCCCATGCTCCTGGGGCGCTTCCTGGGCGGGGAGGGGCTGGAGCGCCTTTTGGAGGAGGCCCGGTCCACCCGGGTGGAGGAGATCATGAGCGCCCCGGTGCACGCCGTGGGCCTCGAGGACCCCTTAGCCCAGGTCCTGGAACGGATGCTGGCCTACGACATCAACCACGTCCCCGTGGTGGACGAGGAACAAAGGCCTTTGGGAATCATCTCCCGCTTTGACCTCCTCAGGCTGTTGCGCCAGCGGGTATGACCTGGCTGGCCTTCCTGGGCGTGGCCCTCCTGGTGGTCCTGGCGGGCCAGCGGGTGGCCTATTACGGGGACGCCCTAGCGGAGAAGAAGGGCTGGGGCCGGGCCTGGGTGGGCCTCATCCTGGTGGCGGCCACCACCAGCCTGCCCGAGCTCCTCACCGGCACCAGCGCCGCCCTGCAGGGCCTGGTGGACATCGCCGTGGGCGACGTCCTGGGAAGCACCCTCTTCAACCTCCTCATCCTCTCCCTTCTGGACGCCGTGGGGGGAAGGGTGCCCCTCTTGGGGCGGCTCCACGCCGGGCACGCCCTGGCGGTGGGCTTTGCCCTCCTCTTCCTCTCCCTCCAGGGGGCGGCCCTCTTCTGGGGGGGGCCGGTATGGGGCCCCGTGGGGTGGTATAGCCCCTTGGCCCTGGCCCTTTACCTCCTGGCCACCCGCCTGACCTTCCTCTACGAGAGGCGGCGCCCCCAGGCGGAGGCGGAGCGGCTGGAAAGGCTTTACGAGCGCCTCTCCCTGGCCCAGGCCGCGCGGGGGTACGTGGGGTTTGGCGCCTTGGTGGTCCTGGGGGCCAGCCTCCTGCCCACCCTGGCCGAGCGCCTGGCGGAGGAGACCGGCCTGGGGGCCAGCTTCGTGGGCACGGCCCTGGTGGGGGCCGTCACCTCCTTGCCCGAGGTGGCGGTCACCCTGAGCGCCGCCCGGCTGGGGGCCTTTGACCTGGCGGTGGGGAACCTCCTGGGGAGCAACCTCTTCAACGCCCTCATCCTGGCCTGGGACGACCTCCTCTACCCCGGGGCCTTCTTCCCTGCCGCCCACGAAAGCCACCTGGCGGCGGTGCTGGTGGCCTTGGCCATGTACGGGGTGGTCCTCCTGGGGATGAGCTACCAGGCCCTGCGGAAGCTGGCGGTCCTCTCCTGGGACACCCTGGCCCTTCTGGGCCTGTACCTCCTGGGCCTCCTCTGGCTTTACAGCCTGCGGTAAGGCACCACCAGGACGGGCTTGGCCGAGCGGCGGACCACCTCCAGGGCCACGCTGCCCAGGAGCACCTGGTCCAGGCCCGTGCGCCCGTGGCTGCCCATGACGATAAGGTCGTGCCTCTGGGCGGCCTCGAGGATGGCCTCCGCCGCCCGCCCTTCCAGGAGGTGGGCCTCAAAGGGCACCCCCAGTTCCTCGGCCAGGCGGGTGGCCCGGTCCAGGGCCTGGAGGCCCGCCCGGCGCAGATCCTCCAGGAGGGCCTGGTAGTAGGGGAGGGTTTCCGGTCCCAGGAGGAGCCTAGGCCCCAGGGGTTCTAGGGCATGGAGGAAGGCCACCCGGGCCCCCAGGGCCTTGGCCAGGCGGAGGCCCTCCCTTACCCCCTTCTCCGCGGCCTCGCTGCCGTCCGTGGGCAGGAGCAGGCTCTTGTACATGGCTCACCCCTCAATGACCACGGGCAGGATCATGGGGTCGCGGCCCGTGGCCTTTTTCAAAAACTTCTTTACCGGGTAGTAGATATCGTCCCGGATGCGCTCCAGAGGCTTTTTCTCCCGCACGCCGTTTTGTAGGGCCTCGAGGGCCATGCGGCGCACCTCCCCCAAAAGTTTCTCCCCCGCTTTCACGAAGCCCCGGGAGACCACCTCCACCACCGGGTCCTGGCCGGCCAAGGCGGTGATGACCACCAGCCCCTCCTCGGCCATGTGGCGGCGGTCGGCCAGGATCTCCTCGGTGATGTCCCCCACCCCCAGGCCATCCACGTAGAGCACCCCATGGGCCACCTCCCCCGCCTTCTCAAAGCCGTTCCGGCTCAGCCGGTACACGGCCCCGTTCTCCCCGATCAGGGTCTTCTCCGGGGGCCGGCTCATCCCCTCGGCCAGCCATTTGAGGTTGGTCTGGTGGCGCACCTCCCCGTGCCAGGGGAGGAAGAAGCGGGGGGTGGTGAGGTTGAGGATCAGCTTCAGCTCCTCCTGGGAGGCGTGGCCGGAGGCGTGGACCTTGTAGGTGGGGGGGTAGAGGACGTAGGCCCCCAGGGCGTAGAGGCGGTTGATGACCCGGTTCACCGCCTCCTCGTTCCCGGGGATGGGGCTGGAGGAGAGGATCACCGTGTCCCCCGGCTTGATGGCCATCTTGGCGTGCCCCTCAAAGGCCAGGCGGGAGAGGACGGACATGGGCTGGCCCTGGCTGCCCGTGGCCAGGATCAGGACCTGGTGGTCGGGGAGGTCCTTGACCTCCTCCAGGGTGTAAAGGCGGTCCTTCACCTTCAGGTAGCCCAGGTCCAGGGCGATGCGGCTGAACTTCAGCATGCTCCGCCCCTCCATGGCCACCTTGCGCCCGTACTTCTCCGCCGCCCAGATCACCGACTGGATGCGGTGGATGTGGCTGGCGAAGGTGGTGACGAAAACCCTCCCCGGGGCCCGGGCGATCACCCGGTCCAGCTCCTTGGCGATCTCCATCTCGCTTGGGGTGTAGCCGGGGCGCTCGGCGTTGGTGGCGTCGGCGATGAGGAGCAAAACCCCTTCCGCCCCGGCCTGGGCCACCTTGGCCAGGTGGGAGACCTTGCCGTCGATGGGCGTGGGGTCCAGCTTGAAGTCCCCGGTGTGGACGATGGTGCCCACGGGGGTGCGGATGACCACCCCGGAGTTGTCGGGGATGGAGTGGGTCATGCGGAAGAGGTCCAGGGTGAAGTACCGCCCCACCTGGATCCGGTCGTCGGGGGAGACCTCCTTGAGGTTGAAGGCCCCGGGCCGTAGGCCGAACTCCTCCAGCTTGCCCTTGAGGAGGCCCAGGGTGAGCCGGGCCCCGTAGATGGGCACCGGGCTCTCCTTGCCGAAGACCATGGGCAGGAGAAAGGGCAAGCCCCCGATGTGGTCCTCGTGGCCGTGGGTGAGCACCCAGGCCTTGATGAGGTGGCGGTGCTCCAGGAGGTAGTCCACCCGGGGGATGAGGAGGTCCACCCCGGGCATCCCCTCGTCGGGAAAGGCCAGTCCCCCGTCCAGCACGAAGATTTCGTCCCGGTAGCGGAAGGCGGTGATGTTCTTGCCGATCTCCCCCATCCCCCCCAAGGGGATGATCTCCACGAAGTCCTGGAGGTCCTGGCCCCCTCCCAAAGCCCCCTCCTGGGGTTTGCGGCGCCGCCTCCTTCTGGGCTTACGTTCTTGGTTTTCCATAAACCTCCCATCTTCCCGGTAGGGCCGGGATGCGTCCTAGGGAACCCCCCAGGGGGCTAGCCGCGCCGCCTGGGGGGGATCTTGCCCTCCAGCTCGGGGCGGATCAGGTCGATCTTCCCCCGCTCGTCAATGCGGTGGACCTTGACCTTGATCACGTCCCCCACCTTGAGGTGGTCCTCCACCCGCTCCACCCGGCCTGGGGCGATCTGGCTGATGTGCAAGAGGCCTTCCGTGCCGGGGAAGAGGCTGATGAAGGCCCCGAAGGGGGTGATTTTGGTGACGGTGCCCTCGTAAACCTCCCCCACCTTGGCCTCCATGGTGAGCTCCTCCACGCGCTTTTTGGCCTTCTGGGCCGCCTCCATGTCGCTGGAGTAGATGCGCACCGTCCCGTCTTCCTCGATGTCCACCTCCACCCCAAGCTCCTCCAAGGCCCGCACGTTCTTGCCCCCGGGGCCGATGACCAGGCCGATCTTCTCCACGGGCACCTTGAGGGAGAGGATGCGGGGGGCGTGGGGCTTGAGCTCGGGCCGGGGGCCGGGGAGGACGCTTTCCATCAGGTCCAGGATCCGCAAGCGGGCCTCCTTGGCCTGGAGGAGGGCTTCCTTGAGCACCTCCCGGGGAAGGCCCCCCACCTTGTTGTCCATCTGCAAGGCGGTGACCCCCTTGCGGCTACCCGCCACCTTGAAGTCCATGTCCCCCAGGGCGTCCTCGAGGCCCAGGATGTCCGTGAGGATCACCGCCCGTTCCCCTTCCCACACCAGCCCCATGGCCACCCCGGCCACGGGGGCCTTGAGGGGCACTCCGGCGTCCATCAGGGCCAGGCATCCGGCGCAGACCGTGGCCATGGAGCTGGAGCCGTTGGACTCCAGCACATCCCCCACCACCCGCACCGTGTAGGGGAAGTCCGCCTCCTTGGGCATCACCGCCTTCAGGGCCCGCTTGGCCAGGTTGCCGTGCCCCACCTCCCGGCGGGAAACCCCCCGGAGGCGCTTCACCTCCCCGGTGGAGAAGGGGGGGAAGTTGTAGTGGACCAGGAACTTCTCCGTCTCGTCAATGCCCAGGTCGTCGATGATCTGCTCGTCCCGGCCCGTTCCCAGGGTCACCGTGCCCAGCACCTGGGTCTCCCCCCGGGTGAAGACCGCCGAGCCGTGGGCCCGGGGCAGGACGTCCACCTCAATCCAGATGGGCCTCAGGTCCCTAGGACCCCGTCCGTCCGCCCGCTTCCCTTCCTCCAGCACCAGGCGGCGGAGCTCCCGGCGCACCACCTCGCCGAAGGCGCTTTGGTAGAGGGGTTTTTTGGCCTCCTCGGGGGTGCCGTCCTCCCCCTTGGGCAGGGCCTCGAGGATGAGGGCTTCCGCAAAGGCCTCGAGGGCCCGGCTCCTTTCCCCTTTGCTGGCGGTCTGCAGGACCTGAGAAAGCCCCCGCGCCACCGCCAGGCGGTAGAAGGCTTCCTTCTCCTCCTCGGAGAGGGTTTCCGGAGGGGTCCAGGCCATCTTGGGCTTGCCCAGGGCCCGGGCCATGGCCTCCTGCAGGTCCAGGATGGGCTGCATCTCCCGGTGGGCGAACTCCAGGGCCTGCACCAGGGTTTCCTCGTCCACCTCCTGGGCCCCCGCCTCCACCATGAGGATGGCCTCCCGGCTTCCCGCCACCACCAGGTCCAGGGCGCTTTCCTCCAGCTCCTGCAGGGTGGGGTTCAGGACCAACTGGCCCCCAATAAGCCCCACCCGCACCGCAGCCACCGGGCCCTCCCAGGGGATGTCGGAGAGGAGGAGGGCGGCGCTGGCCGCCGTGGGCCCCAGGATGTCCGGGGGGTTTTTCTGGTCCGCCGAGAGCACGGTGACGATGACCTGGACCTCGTGGCGGAAGCCCTTGGGGAAGAGGGGGCGGATGGGCCGGTCGGTCATCCGGGCGGAGAGGATGGCCTTCTCCCCAGGCCGCCCCTCCCGGCGCATGAAGCTTCCCGGGATCTTGCCCACCGCGTAGTGCCGCTCCTCAAACTCCACGGTAAGGGGGAGGAAGTCGGCCTCAATGGGGGTTTCCGAGGCTTGGGCCGTGGCCAGGACCACGGTTTCCCCATAGCGCACCAAAACGGCGCCCGAGGCTTGTTTGGCGTACTTGCCGGTTTCCAGGACCAGGGGACGTCCGGCCACCTGGGTCTCGTACCGAAAGGCTTGGGGGGAATTGGGCGTGGCTTCTGGCATGGCGCTCCTCAAAGGAAAGGCGGGGCCCCACGGCCCCGCCCCCGACCTTGAGCTTAGTTTACTTCCTAAGGCCCAGCTTCTCAACCAGGGCCTGGTACCGCTCGGGGTCTTCCCGCTCCAGGTAACGCAAAAGCCGCCGCCTTTGCCCCACCAGCATCAGCAGGCCGCGGTGGGAGTGGTGGTCGTGCTTGTGCTCCTTCAGGTGCTCGGAAAGCCGGTTGATGCGCAGGGTAAGGAGGGCCACCTGCACCTCGGTGCTCCCTGTGTCCCCAGGGAAGCGGGCGAACTCCTGAATGACCTTCTGCTTCTCTTCCTTGCTGATGGGCATGTTTTCCTCCGTCAGGGGGGAAGGCGCTTTCTGCCCCTTCCTCCTCAAAGCCCCGTGGGGCCTCACCCAGGATAGGCCGGGGGCTTCTTCCCGTCAAGGAGGAAGAGGAAGAGGGCCAAAAGGGCTAGGCCAGCCCCGGCGGCAAAGGCCAAGGGAGCGCTCCCGTGCTCCCAGAGGAGGCCAAAGAGGAGGCTGGCGGGGAGGAGGAGGATCCCCACCACGGTGTGGTACAGCCCGATGGCGCTGGCCTTGGCCTCTTGGGGCACCAAAGTGGCCAGGTAGGCCCGGCTTGCCCCCTCAAAGGCGGCGGAATAGAGGGCATAAAGCAGGAGAAAGGCCACACCCAAGAGGGGGCTATAGGCCCAGGCGAAGCCCAGGTAGACCAGGGCGTAAAGGGCAAACCCCAGGGCCACCACCCGCCGAAGGCCGATCCGGTCGGCCAGGCTACCCAGGGGGTAGGAGAGGAGGGCATACAGGAGGTTGTAGGCGGTGTAGGCCAGGGTGACCTCCCCTTCGGAAAGGCCTAGGTCCTTCAGCCGCAGGAGGAGGAAGGCGTTGGAGGAAAGGGCCAAGGCAAACACCGAGGACACCAGGAGGAAGCGGCGGTAGGCGGGGGGCATGGCCGAGGGGCGGAGGGGGGGGAGGGGGGTGGGCCTCGAGGAGGCCCGCCTCCCCTCCCGCAGCCCCAGGAGGACCAACAGGGCCAAAAGCGCGGGTACCGCCGAGGCCCAGAACACCCCCCGCACCCCGAGGTGGGGCAGGAGGAGGAAGGCCAGGAGGGGGCCCACCGTGGCCCCCAGGGTGTCCATGCCCCGGTGCAGGCCGTAGGCCCGGCCCAAGGCCTCCTGGGGGACGCTCTCCGCCAGGAGGGCGTCCCGGGGGGCGGTGCGCAGGCCTTTGCCCACCCGGTCCAGGAAGCGGTAGAGGAGAACCTGTCCAGGACCGGTGGCCAAGGCCAGGAGGGGGCGGAGGAGGCCCGGCAGGCCATACCCCAAAAGGAGGAGGGGCTTCCGCGCCCCCATGCGGTCAGAGAGCCTGCCCCCCACCACCTTGAAGAGGCTGGCCGTGGCCTCCGCCACCCCTTCCACCAGCCCGATGGTGCCGGTGCCGGCTCCCAGGCTCGCCAGGAAGAGGGGCAGAAGGGGATAGACCATCTCGCTGGCCACGTCCATGAGGAAACTGACCGTGCCCAACAGGTAGACCAGGGGGGAGAGCTTCATGGCCGGTAGCGGAGGTAAAGCCAAAGCAGGGCGGGCTCGGGAAGGACCATGAGGAGGGAGAGGGGATCCAGGGGGGCCGGGGAAAGCAGGGCAGGCCCCAAGGGGGTGGCGAAGGGGAGGGGCAGGGTCCGGGTGAGGAGGAAAAGGGCCAGGAAAACCCCGGAAAGCCCCACGCCCACCCTCCAGACCAGGGGGGCGAAGGGAGGGTCCTTTTCCGGGTACATGAAGCGCAGGCTGATGAGGACCAGGGCGTAGGTGACCTTAAGGGCCAAAAGGGCCAGGAAGAGCTGGCCGTACAGGTAGTACTCGCTCACCAAGCCGTACCTCACGGCTTCCACCTCGGAAACCCCTAAGGCGCTGCCGCAAAGCCCTTGGCCCAGCACCCCGCCGAGCCCTAGGCCCAGGAACTGAAGGAAAAAGGGGAGAAGGGTTAGCCCCACCACCCCGTGGAGGCCGCGGCCCGAGACAAAGCCCACCCCCATAGCCTTGCCCCTATCCCGGAAAAAGGTCAAGGGCCGGAAGCCCCGGCCCTTGAGCCTAAGCCCCCTTACCAGAGCCGCAACCCAGGCACCAGGTTGACGTTACTGAAGAGCTGGACCAGGGTGGGGCCGTAGGACAGGACCACCAGGATCACCGCCACGGCGAACCAGAAGCCGATTCGGTCCATGGCCCGGACCAGGGGCTGGTCCTCAGGCCCGGAAAGCACCTCGGCGAAGGGCACGGGGGCTTCGGCCAGCTCCGGCCTCCGCTCCCGGCCCAACAGGACGCTGAAGAGGCCGTAGATGAAGAGGAGGAGGGCCACCAGGAGGATGATGCCCGCCAGGATGTTGAAGACCATGGGGAGGGCGCTGTGGGCGTAGGCGTCGGGTACCTGGGCGATGTAGGCCCGCCGGGGCACGTTGAGGAGGCCCTGCCAGTGGAGGCCTAGGGCCATGACCATCATCCCGATGAACCAGAGCCATACCACCCCCAGGCCAAGCCGCCTTTGGGCGTCGGAGATGGGCTTGCCCGTCAGGTTGGGGATCAGCCACCATAGGGAGCCCATGGCGGTCAGGGTCACCAGGCTGGCTACCTGCAGGTGGAAGTGGCCGGCGATCCAGATGGTGTTGTGCACAACGTAGTCCAGGGTGAAGCTGGCGTTCACTATCCCCCCCGCCCCGCCGGGGATGAAGCCGATGAGGCCCAGCACCGGGGCCACGAAGGCGGGGTTATCCCAGGGCAGGGCCTTGATCCAGCCCAGCAGGCCCTTGCCTCCCCGCATCCTCCCGGCAAACTCCAGGCTGGCGGCCACGGTGAAGGCGGTCATGAGGCTGGGCACCGCCACGAACATGGTGAGGATGGAGTGGATCATCTTCCAGGTGGGGTCGATGCCCGGGTCGGCGAACTGATGGTGGAAGCCCACCGGGGTGGAGAGGAGGAGGAAGAGGAGGAAGGCCAGGCGGGCCATGGGGTCGGAGACCAACTTCCCCCCCGCCTGCTTGGGCAGGACGGCGTAGATGATGGCGTAGGCCGGAAGGAGCCAGAAGTAGACGATGGGGTGGCCCGTCCACCAGAAGAGGGTACGGGCGATCAAGGGGTCCACGCCCTTGATGAGGCCGAAGGACCAGGGGAGCAAGAAGAGGACGGCCTCCAGCACCAGCCCGATGGAGGCGATGAACCACATGAGCCAGTAGACCACGGCCATGTAGGTGACCAGGGGCGTCACCTTGCCGGGGTTCTGGGCCCTCCAGCGCCGCCACAGGTCCAGGACGATGTAGATGCTCACCCAGGTGGAGAGGACGAAGATGCTGGCCCCCAGGTAGAAGGCCCAGTGGCCCTGGAGGGGCGGGTAGAAGGTGTAGAGGACCGTGGCCTCGTTGGCCAGAAGGGGCAAGGCGGCCATCACCAGGCCGATGAAGGCCATCCACCAGGAGAGCCACAGGAGGCCCATGTTGGGCCTAAGGTTCAGCTCCCGGGCGGGCAGGTAGACCATGATGGCCTGGGCGAAGAGCTGGGTGAAGACGATGGCGTTCAGGACCCCGTGCAGGGTCAGGCCCTGGTAGTAGGACTGGACGAAGGGCAGAAGGCGCTTCAGCAGGGGGTAGGCGTCCACATTGCCGTAGTTCAGGGCCTGGAAGGGGCCGAAGAGGCTGCCGATGATGACGGCGATGAAGCCCAGGACCAGGAAGTAGAGGGTGGCCTTTTTCTCCGGATGGGCCTCATAAATGCGGCTTTCAGCTACACGCACCGCCATGGCTCACTCCTTCACCACGATCTTGCCGAACATGTTCTGATGGCCGAGGCCGCAGTACTGGTTGCAGATGATGCGGTACTCGCCCGCCTTCTTGAAGGTGTAGCGCACGGTGGAGACGTCGCCGGGGAGAACCTCCACGTTGATGTTGGTGCCCTCCACGTGGAAGCCGTGGATGACATCGGGGCTGGTGATCTTGAAGATGATCTCCGCCCCCTTGGGCACCTCAATGGGGTTGGGCTGGTAGCCGAAGGCGTAGGCCAGGACGTGGACCGTGTACTGGTTGGGGCCGGTCTGCACCACCGCCTGGGCCGGGTCCGCCCAGGGGCCTTCCGTGCGCACCTTGGTGGGGTCTACCCGCTCCAGCTGGCCCGCGGGGATGACCCCTGCGGTGTGGGTGGCCAGGGTGTAGGCGATGAGGGCGATGAAGACCAGGACCATGGCCAAGGAGAAGGCCAACCAACCCTTTTCATAGGCGAGGATGGCTTTGTGGGCCTTGTGTTCGTCCACCATGGCTTACCCCCTTGCGAAGAAGATGGCGTATACCCCCAGCCAGAAGATCAGGATGGTGAGGGTGAGAACCACAATCACTCCCATGGCACCGACCGGCTTTTCCTCCATAGCTTTCCCTCCTCACGGCGGTTTGCCGTATACGGGGGTTATGTTAGCCAAAGGTGAGGAAAAGGATGAAGTACATTTGTCCCTAACCCCGGGCGTTTTCTAAGGGCCTCTCATATACCCCAGATGGGTATAAAAAGGCCGGGGGACTTTTCCCCCGGCCCGAAGGCCTGCCTTTTAGGCCTGGCTTCCCACCCGGGCCAGGACCAGGCGGCTCACTTCCTTAAGGGTTTCAAACACCCCTTTCCCCTCGGTGGCCACCGCCTCGAAGAGGGGAAAGCGGCGCTCGGGGTCCACCACCGCCTGGACCATTTCCACGGGCAGGGCGTCCGGCAGGTCCCGCTTGTTGACCTGGAGGACCACGGGGAGGTCCTCCACCTTGAGGCCGTACTCGGCCAGGTTCTCCCGCATGTTGCGCATGCTCTCGGCGTTGGCCCGCAAGCGTCCCGGGGCGGAGTCGGCCACGAAGACGATCCCGTCCACCCCCCGGAGGATGAGCTTGCGGCTGGCGTTGTAAAAGACCTGTCCGGGGACCGTGTAGAGGTGGAAGCGGGTCTTGAAGCCCTTGACCTCTCCCAGGTCCAGGGGGAGGAAGTCAAAGAAGAGGGTGCGCTCGTCCTCGGTGGCCAAGGAGACCATCTCCCCCTTGCGGCCCTCAGGGATTTTGCCGTAGATCCACTTTAGGTTGGTGGTCTTCCCCGAAAGGCCTGGTCCGTAATAGACGATCTTGAAGTTGATCTCGCGGTTGGCGAAGTTGATGGTGCTCATGCTAGTTGCCGAAGAGTTCGTCCAGAAGGGCTTTGGCTTCCTCGCGGTACTGGGTGTCCAGGTTGAGTTTGGGCGGGTTGGCTAAAGCCTCCTCGGCCAGCCGGGCCAGGGCCTCGGCGGCCCGTTTGCCGTAGAGCTTGACCTTGCCCAAGGGGGCGTTCTCGTCAAAGACCAGGAGGAGGAGGGCATGGTCGCCGGCCTCATCCACGTAGAGGCCCATCCGCTCCCCCTGGTGGACCAGCTCCTGGAAGCGAACCTCTCCCAGGAGCTTGGCCAGGGCCTGGGTGGCGGCGGCGTTGCCCGCCACCAGGGTGGCCAGGGAGTCCAAGGGCGGGGGCTTGGGGGCCCATAGGGCCTCCTTATGGGCCAGGACGAAGCCCTTGCGGTCGATGAGGAGGCCGTAGCGGGCTCCCGTTTCCCGCAGGGTTTCCTCCAGGAGGTCCATGGCCCGTTCGTACAGGCTCCCGTAGAGGACCAAGGAGGGTTCCACCATAGTATGCTCATCCTACCATGGCGGGCTTTTTGGAAGAGGCCAAGGGGCTTTTGGCGGAACTGGTGGCCCTGCCCACGGTGAGCGCCGAGGGCCGGGCCCTCGAGGCCGGGGCGGCCAAGGTGGCCGAGGTCCTGGAGGGTTTGGGCCTGAAGGCCGAGCTCCACCCGGGGTACGGGCCGCCGGTGGTCTACGCCGAGGGGGGGGAGGGGGAGAAGACCCTTCTCTTCTACAACCATTACGACGTACAGCCTCCAGACCCCTTGGAGCTTTGGCAGACGGATCCCTTCACCCTCACGGAGCGGGATGGGGCCTGGTACGGCCGGGGGGTCCACGACGACAAGGGGGAGCTGGTGGCCCGGGTGGTGGCCCTGCGGCTTTTCCGAGAAAAGCACGGCTTCCTCCCCCGGGTGAAGTTCGTGGTGGAGGGGGAGGAGGAGGTGGGTAGCCCCCACCTGGAAGGCTACGTGGCCGCCCAGGCCCACCGCCTTCAGGCCCAGGCCATCCTCTGGGAGGCGGGGGGGGTGGACGCCCAGGGCCGTCCCTACCTCTACGCCGGCCTGAAGGGCATTGTGGCCCTGGAGCTTAGGGTGCGTACCGCTGCCTTTGACCTCCACTCCTCCTACGGGGCGGTGGTGGAAAACCCCATCTACCGCCTGAGCCGGGCCCTGGCCTCCCTGCGGGACGAGGAGGGTCGGGTCCTCATCCCAGGGTTTTACGACCGGGTCCGCCCCCTCACCCCCTTGGAGATGGAGGTGCTGGCGGAGATTCCCGACGAGTCCGCCGCCCTCAAGGAGGCCTTTGGGGTGCGGGACTTCCTGGGTGGGGCCCGGAACCTGGAGTTCAACCAGCGCCTTTACACCGAGCCCTGCGTGAACTTCAACGGCTTCCACGCGGGCTATGGCGGGCCGGGTTCCAAGACGGTCCTGCCCGCCGAGGCCCGGGCCAAGCTGGACTTCCGCCTGGTGCCCGAGCAGGACCCTGAGGAGGTGCCTGGGCTCCTCAAGCGCCACCTCGAGGCCCAGGGCTTCCACGACGTGGAGGTGGTGGTCTTGGAGAAGGGGGAGCGCCCGGCCCGCTCCGACCTCTCCCACCCCTTCGTGGCCCTGGCCCGGAAGGCCTTGGAGGAGGCCCATGGGCGCAAGGCCGTCCTCTACCCCAACATGGCGGGCTCGGGTCCCATGCACCCCTTCCTCCACCACCTCAAGGCCCCGGCGGTGGGCCTGGGGGTGGGGTACCCGGGAAGCCGGGTCCATAGCCCCAACGAGCACATCCGCATCGGGGATTTTGAGCGGGGCACCCTGGCCATTCTACGCCTATTGGAGCTCTTCTTCCTGGGCCGCTAGGCCGGGCTTCTGCTAGGCTTGGGGGGTATGCGCCTGCCTTTTGGCGAGCACGATACCCCTTACGCGGAGGCGCGGGTGGTGGTCCTGCCCGTGCCCTACGACCTTTCCCTTTCCTTCCTTCCCGGGGCCAGGCGGGGCCCTGAGGCCATCCTCCTGGCCAGCCGGGAACTGGAGCCCTTCTCCTTGGAGCTGGGGGTGGCCCCGGAGGCTGTGGGGATCCACGGGGCCGAGCCCGTTCCCTGGGTGGCGGGGTCTGCCCAGGAAAGCCACGCCCTCATCCGGGAGGAGGCCCTGCGCCACCTGCGGGCGGGAAAGTTCCTGGTGAGCCTAGGGGGGGACCACTCCATCGTCCATCCCCTGGTCCAGGCCCACCGGGAGGCCTTGGGGGAGTTTTCCCTCCTGCACATTGACGCCCACGGGGACCTCTACCCCGAGTGGCAGGGCTCGGCCTACTCCCACGCCTCCCCCTTCCACCGCCTTTTGGGGGAGGGCTTCCAACTGGTGCAGGTGGGGATCCGGGCCATGGACCGGGACTCCTTGGCCCTGGTGCGGGAAAGGGGGGTGGCCCTCTTCCCGGCCCACCGCCTCCACCGGGAAGGGCTGCCCCTTAGGGAGATCCTGGCCGCTTTGGGAAGGCGGGTCTACATCAGCTTTGACTTTGACGCCTTGGACCCCTCGGTGATGCCCAGCGTGGGCACCCCTCTGCCCGGGGGGCTTTCCTACCGCCAGGCCGTGGACCTCCTCGAGGCGGTCTTCGCCGAGAAGGAGGTGGTGGGGATGGACTTTGTGGAGCTTTCCCCCAACGGCCAGTTCCACGCGGAGATGACCGCGGCCCAGCTGGTCTACCACGCCATCGGCCTCAAGGGCTTGCAGGCGGGCTGGTTGGTGCGGGAGCACACCTAGACCGAGGGCGGTCCCCTAAGCTTGGGCCATGGGGCTAAGGGGCTTGGCCTTTCTCGGCCTTCTTCTCCTTCCCGCCCTGGCCCAGGTCCTCACCCTGCCCGAGCTGAGGACCAGGACGTACGGGGAAGGGGGCTTCCGGGTGGAGCGGGGGCTTGGGGAGGGGCCTCGCTTCACCCGGGTCCAGTTCTCCTACCTTTCCGACGGCCTCCGGGTCCACGGCTTCGCCAACCTCCCCAAGGGCCGGGGGCCCTTTCCCGTGGTGGTGGTCCTCCACGGCTACGTGGAGCCGAGCCGCTACCGCCTCCTCGCCTACACCACCCCCTACGCCGACTTCCTGGCGGAGCGGGGCTTTTTGGCCCTCCACCCCAACTACCGGGGCCACCCCCCATCCCAAGGGGAGCCGGCCTCGGGCCTGCGCCACGCCTACGCCGTGGACGTGCTCCACCTCCTGGCCGAGGTGCGCCAAGGGGCCTTCCCCCAGGCCGACCCCTCGCGCATCGCCCTGTTTGGCCACTCCATGGGGGGCGGGGTGGCCCAGGTGGTGGCCCTGGTGGACCGGGGGCTAAAGGGGGTGGTCCTTTACGGGAGCATGAGCGGGGACGAGCGGCGGAACCTGGAGCAGATCCGCTTCTGGTCCCAGGGCAGGCGGGGAGGGGAGCTTTTGACCTTGCCCCCTAAGGTCCTGGAACAGGCCTCGGCCTGGACCTACCTGGGGGAGCTCTCCTTGCCCTTTAGCGTCCACCACGGTACCCAGGACGCCCAGGTTCCCCCGGAGTGGTCCTGGGAGCTCTGCCGGAGGCTCAAGGCCCTGGGCAAGCCCGTGGAGTGCTTCAGCTACCCGGCGGGCCACCTCTTCCGCGGGGAGGCCGAGAGGCGGTTTCGCGAGCGGGTCTTGGCCTTCTTGGGACGGGTGTTGCGCTAGCCTAGGGGGGTATGCGGGCGTTTCTCGCCAACCTCGAGGCCCTCTTCCTGGCCCTGGCCTTCGGCAGCCTGGTCTTCGGCCTCCTGGCCCGCCTCCTGGGGGTACGCCAGGCCTGGCCCTTCTTCCTCCTCGCCGCCCTCTTCTTGGCCCTTGGCCTTTTTTTCGGGCTAAAATAGCCCCTCGTGGCCAAGCGCGTGGTTTCGGTCTCCCTAGGCTCCAGCCGCCGCGATTCCGTGGCCGAGGTGGAGCTTTTAGGGGAGCGGGTGGTCTTGGAGCGGCGGGGGACGGATGGGGATTTCGCCAAGGCCCTGGCCCTCATCGGGGAGCTGGACGGAAAGGTGGACGCCATCGGCCTGGGGGGGATAGACCTCTACCTCTGGGCAGGGGGACGCCGCTACGCCATCCGCGACGCCCTGCGCCTCAAGAAGGCGGCCAGGCTGACCCCGGTGGTGGACGGCTCGGGCCTCAAGCACACCCTGGAGCGTCGGGCGGTGGCTGAGCTGGCCGGCCTGGTTCCCTGGAAGGATACCCGGGTGCTCCTGCCCTCGGCTGTGGACCGCTTCGGCCTGGCCGAGGCCCTGGCCGAGGCCGGGGCCCGGGTGCTCTACGGGGACTTTATCTTTGCCCTGGGCCTCCCCATTCCCCTCTATAGCCTCTCCTTCTTGCAGAAGCTGGCCTTTTTGCTCCTGCCCCTTCTCACCCAGCTCCCCTTCCACCTCCTCTACCCCACGGGGAAGGAGCAGGAGAAGCGGGTGGTGGACTGGCGGAGCCGCTACTACCTCTGGGCCGACGTGGTGGCGGGGGACTGGCACTACCTGAAGCGGTACATGCCCGAGAGGATGGAGGGGAAGACGGTCCTCACCAACACCACCACCCTCGAGGACGTGGCCTTCCTCAAGGCGCGGGGGGCTAAGCGGCTCATCACCACCACCCCCCGCCTGGGTGGGCGCAGCTTCGGCACCAACGTTATGGAGGCCCTCTTGGTGGCCCTGGCGGGGAGGGAGCTTGGGGAAGAGGACTACCTCCGGTATATTGACCTCTTAGGGCTCAGGCCCCAGGTCCTGGACCTCGAGGAGGCAGCATGATCAGCGTGACCGATCTACGGCCCGGCACCAAGGTAAGGATGGAAGGCGGCCTGTGGGAGTGCGTGGAGTACCAGCACCAGAAGATCGGCCGCGGCGGCGCCAAGGTGGTGGCCAAGTTCAAGAACCTGGAAACCGGGGCCACCATTGAGCGCACCTTCAACTCCGGGGAAAAGCTGGAGGACATTTACGTGGAGACCCGGGAGCTCCAGTACCTCTACGCCGAGGGGGAGGACCTGGTCTTCATGGACCTGGAAACCTACGAGCAGTTCCACCTGCCCAAGGACCAGGTGGAGGCGGCCCGCTTCCTCAAGGAAGGCATGACCGTCCTGGGGGACATGTACGAGGGCCGGCCCCTGAAGATCACCCCGCCCACGGTGGTGGAGCTCAAGGTGGTGGACACCCCGCCCGGGGTCCGGGGGGACACGGTTTCCGGCGGCTCCAAGCCCGCCACCCTGGAAACGGGGGCGGTGGTGCAGGTGCCCCTCTTCGTGGAGCCGGGGGAGGTCATCAAGGTGGATACCCGCACCGGCCAGTACGTGGGCCGGGCCTAGGCGGAGGGACCGAGGGGGCCCAGGTGCGCCTGGGCCCCCTGGTTTTTACCAAGTCCAAAGAAGCCCCGCCCTTTGGCTTTTGGGGTAAGCTTTATGCCACGAGGTAGGCCTATGACGCCCAAGGAGCTAAAACAGATCCTGCAGGCTTTGGTGGAGCACGGGGTGAACGAGCTTACCCTGGAAACCCCCGACTACAAGCTCACCGTCCGCCGGGGGGGCGAGGTCCAGGTGGTGGCCGTGCCCCAGGTGGTGGCCGCCCCGCCCCCCGCCCCAGCCGAGCCCCCCAAGAGGGAGCGGGCCGAGGAGGAGTGCGCCGGGTGCGTGGAGGTCAAGGCCCCCATCGTGGGCACCTTCTACCGCGCCCCAGCCCCCGATGCCCCCCCCTACGTCAAAGAGGGGGACCGGGTGGAGAAGGGCCAGGTCCTTTGCATCATCGAGGCCATGAAGCTGATGAACGAGATCGAGTCCGAGGTTTCGGGCGTCGTGAAGAAGATCCTGGTGCAAAACGGGGAGCCGGTGGAGTACGGCCAGCCCCTCTTCCTGATCCAGCCCCTATGAGGAAGGTCCTGATTGCCAACCGCGGCGAGATCGCCCTCAGGATCATCCGGGCCGCCAAGGAACTGGGCCTCAAAACCGTGGTGGCCCACTCCACCGCCGACGAGAAGAGCCTGCCCGTCCTCCTGGCGGACGAGGCCATCTGCATCGGGCCGCCCCCTTCGGGGCAGAGCTACCTCAACATCCCCAACCTCCTTTCCGCGGCCATCGTGACCGGGGCGGACGCCATCCACCCCGGCTACGGCTTCCTGGCGGAAAACGCCACCTTCGCCGAGATGTGCCGCGAGCACGGCATCACCTTCATCGGTCCTACCCCGGAGAACATGCGGGCCCTGGGCGACAAGGCCACGGCCCGGAAGGTGGCCCGGGAGGCCGGGGTGCCCACGGTGCCGGGCACGGACGAGCTTCAGGGCGTGGAGGAGGCCAAGCGGGCGGCCGCGGAGATCGGCTACCCCGTGATCCTCAAGGCTTCCGCCGGGGGTGGGGGCCGGGGGATGCGGGTGGTGCACACCGAGGAGGAGTTGGAGCGGGCCATCCAGCAGGCCCAGGAGGAGGCCCGGGCCGCCTTTGGCAACCCCGCGGTCTACCTGGAGAAGTACATTGAGGAGCCCAAGCACATCGAGATCCAGGTCCTGGGGGATGGGGAGAACGTCATCCACCTTTGGGAGCGGGACTGCTCCATCCAAAGGCGGCACCAGAAGCTCTTGGAGGAAGCCCCCAGCGTCCTCCCCTTGGAAACCCGCAAGGCCATCGCCGAGGCCGCGGCCCGCCTGGCCCGGCACGTGGGCTACGTGTCCGCGGGCACCCTGGAGTTCTTGGTGGACAAGGAGGGGAACTTCTACTTCATCGAGATGAACACCCGCATCCAGGTGGAGCACCCCATCACGGAGATGATCACCGGCGTGGACCTGGTCCAGGCCCAGTTCCGCATCGCCCAGGGGGAGAAGCTTTGGCTCAAGCAGGAGGATATCGGGGTCCGGGGCCACGCCATTGAGGTGCGCATCAACGCCGAGGACCCAGAGAAGGGCTTTAGGCCCTCCATCGGCAAGGTGGAGACCCTGCTTTTCCCGGGTGGCCCCGGCATCCGGGTGGACAGCCACCTCTACGCGGGCTACCAGATCCCGCCCCACTACGACAGCCTCATCGCCAAGGTCATCGCCTGGGCCCCCACCCGGGAGGAGGCCATACGGCGGATGGAGCGGGCCCTTTCCGAGACGGTGATCGAGGGGCCGGGGCTCAAGACCACCATCCCCTTCCACCAGAAGGTCCTGCAAAACGCCTTCTTCCGCCGGGGGGCGGTCTACACCAACTTCGTGGCCCGGCGCATGGAGTTGTAGACTGGGCGTGTGATGGTGGACTATGAGATCAGCGACCACGCCCTCGAGGGCCTGGTGGCCCATGCCCTTTCGGGCCTCGAGGGCGTGCGCCTTCTGGAAACCGCCCCCCGCTCCCTGGGGGAGGTGTTCCGGCGCGCCAAACCCATCAAGGTGGAGCGGACCCCCGAGGGCCTCGCCGTGGACCTGCTCCTTTCCGTGGACTACGGGGTGGCCATCCCCGAGCTGGCCCAGGCGGTGCAAAAGGCGGTGGCCGAGGCCCTTTTCCTGGCCACCGGGGAAAAGGTGCGGGCGGTGAACCTCACCGTGGCCCAGGTGGAGTACCGCAAGGAGGCCCATGCTTAGGCGCGCCCGGGAGCTGGCCATGCGGGCCCTCTTCGCCCACACCCAAGGGGGCGTGCCCCTGGAGGAGGCCTTCCGCCACACCCTGGAGGAGATGGGCGGGGAGGATGACCCCTACGGCGACCCCTTGGACGAGGAAGGGGTGGCCTTCGCCAGGCGGCTTCTGGAAGGCTATAAGGCCCGCCAGGAGGAGGTGGACCGGGCGCTTAGGGAGACGGTGGAGGGCTGGGACTTTGGCCAGATGTCCAAGACCGACCTCACCGTGCTGCGCCTGGCCGCCTACGAGATGCTCTACGAGCCCACCCCCTTCGCCCCCCTCATCGAGGTGGCGGTGAAGATCGCCAACCGCTACGGCGGGGAACACTCGGGGGCTTTTGTGAACGGGGTCCTGGGGCGCCTTTTCCGGCGCATCCAGGAGGGGGAGTTGACCACCGTACCCAAGGAGGCCTGAGATGACCTTGGCCCGCACCCTTTCCGGCCACGAGGTGGCGGAGGCCGTCTACCGCGAGCTCCGCGAGACCCTGAAGGCCCTCTCCTTCGTGCCCTCCCTGCGGGTGATCCGCCTGGGGGAGGACCCGGCTTCGGTTTCCTACGTACGCCTGAAGGACAAAAGGGCCCGGGAGCTGGGGCTTAGGAGCCAGGTGGAGGTCTACCCCGAGGACACGCCGGAAGAGGCCCTTCTGGAGCGCATTGGGGAGCTGAACCAGGACCCGGAGGTGGACGGGATCCTGGTCCAGCTGCCCTTGCCGCCCCACATCCGGGCGGAACGGGTCTTGGAGGCCATCTCCCCCGCCAAGGACGTGGACGGGTTTCACCCGGTGAACGTGGGCCAGTTATGGAGCGGGGGGGAGGGGCTTTTCCCCTGCACCCCCTTGGGGATCCTCCGCCTCCTGCAGCACCATGGGGTGGGGCTTCGGGGGAAGGAGGTGGTGGTCATCGGCCGCTCCAACATCGTGGGCAAACCCCTAGCCGGCCTCCTCCTGCGGGAGGACGCCACGGTGACCGTGGCCCATTCCCGTACCCAGGACCTGCCCCAGGTGGCCCGCCGGGCCGAGGTGCTGGTGGTGGCCGTGGGCCGTCCCCACCTGGTGCGCAAGGACTGGGTCCGCCCCGGGGCCGTGGTGGTGGACGTGGGGGTGAACCGGGTGGAGGGCAGGCTGGTGGGGGACGTGCACCCCGAGGTGGCGGAGGTGGCTTCCGCCCTCACCCCGGTCCCGGGGGGCGTGGGGCCCATGACCGTGGCCATGCTCATGGCCAACACGGTAAAGGCGGCGATCCGCAGGCGGCATGGACCTCCTCGCTAACCAGATCTTCTGGACAGCCCTCCTGGCCAACTTCCTGGCCCAGACCCTGAAGCTTTTCATCTACTACGTCCTCGAGGGCCGCTTTCAATGGGAGCGCTTCCTGGAAACCGGGGGGATGCCCAGCTCCCACTCGGCCACGGTGAGCGCCCTGGCCATAGGGGTGGGGCTGGAGGAGGGTTTTGGCTCCTCCCTTTTCGCCGTGGCCGCGGTCTTCGCCCTGATCGTCATGTACGACGCCACCGGCATCCGCCGGGCCGCGGGGCTCCACGCCCAGCTCCTGAACCAGCTGGTGCAGGAATTGCAGAAGGTGCTGGAGAAGGGCCCGGCCCCTGAGCCCCTGAAAGAGCTTCTGGGCCACACCTACCTCGAGGTCCTGGTGGGGGCCCTCCTGGGGGCCTTGGTGGCCCTCCTCAGCTTTCACCTCTTCCCGGCGGCGTAAAAGGCCAGGGTCTGGCCCACCAGGAAGACCAGAAGCCCCAGGGCCGGGGAAAGGAAGAAGACGAAGAAGCTCAGGAAAAGGGCCAGGACGAGGGGAAGGAGGGGCTTGCGGAAGCGGTGGAAGGCGTAGAGGTTGAGAAGCCCAAATAGGAGCAGAACGGCCAGGGCTACGGTTTCCACAAGGGGCCATTGTACGCTCTTGCTTGGGTGGGGAAGTGGGGTAAACTTTTACCGAGTATAAGGAGGGCGCATCCATGCTGACCCTACCGGAAAAAATCCTCTTCATCCTGCTCATGGCGGGAAGCCTTTACTTCGCCTACACCGGCTTCCGCCGCGTCTACTTGGCCATCCGCCGCGGCCGGCCCGAGGACCGCTTTGACCGCTTGCCGGAGCGGATAGGCCGGGCCATCTGGCTCACCCTGACCCAGAAGACCGTCTTCAAGCGCAGGCCCTTGGTTTCCCTCCTGCACGCCTTCGTGTTTTACGGCTTCGTCTACTACCTCCTGGTCAACCTGGTGGACCTCCTGGAGGGCTTCTTCCCCCTGCACGCCCGAGGGGGGCTTTGGAACCCTTACAATCTGGTGGCGGATCTCCTCACCGCGGCCATCCTGGTGGGGATCCTGGGCCTGATGGTGCGCCGTTACCTGGCCGCCCCCCACGACTTCACCTGGAACCCCAAGGTGCCCCTGCACGAGCGGGTCCGCCAGGGCATTCCCCGGGACTCGGCCATCGTGGGGGCCTTCATCACCTTCCACGTGGGCAGCCGCCTCCTCTCCAAGTCCGCCCACCTGGCCCAGACCGAGCCGGATCCCTTCCAGCCCGTGGCCAGCCTGCTGGCCGGGGCCTTGGCCGGGGCTTCCCCGGGGACCCTGGTCTTCCTGGAGCACTTCTTCTGGTGGGGTGCCTTGGGCTCCATCCTCCTCTTCCTGCCCTACTTCCCCCGCTCCAAGCACATCCACCTCCTGATGGGGCCCATCAACCTGGCCTTCCGCAGCGAAAAGCCCGGGGCGCTCCTGCCCCTGGACCTCGAGAAGGAGGAGGAGAAATTCGGGGCGGAGAAGCTGGAAGACCTTTCCTGGAAACGGCTTTTGGATG
Organism: Thermus sp. CCB_US3_UF1; assembly: GCF_000236585.1. Classification (NCBI taxonomy): domain Bacteria; kingdom Thermotogati; phylum Deinococcota; class Deinococci; order Thermales; family Thermaceae; genus Thermus; species Thermus sp. CCB_US3_UF1. The sequence continues at coordinate 1,376,547 of NC_017278.1, read as the reverse complement.
CCTACGCCTGTATCATGTGCAACCGCTGCCAGGAGGTCTGCCCGGCCTACACCACGGGCAAGGCCCTTTCCCCCGCGGCCATCCTCATCTCCGAGCGCTACGAGCTGAACGATATCCTTCCCGCCTTTGCCGGCGGGGCGGAAAGCCCCAGGCCCCTCATGGACTTCGCCCTCAACGAGGAGGCCCTTTGGGCCTGCACCACCTGCATGGCCTGCGTGGAGGTCTGCCCCGTGGGCAACGAGCAGATGCTCCACATCCTGGACGTGCGCCGGGCCAAGGTGCTCATGGAAGGGGAGTTCCCCCAGGAGCTGAACAACGCCTTCCGCGGCATGGAGCGCTCCGGCAACCCCTGGGGCATCGGCCAGGACAAGCGCCTGGACTGGGCCGAGGGGCTGGCCGTGCCCACGGTGGAGGAGAAGCCCCACCCCGAGGTCCTCTACTGGGTGGGCTGCGCCCCCAGCTACGACCCCCGGGCCCAGAGGATCGCCCGGAGCATGGTGGAGATCCTGAACGCCGCCGGGGTGGACTGGGCGGTGCTGGGCAGGCGGGAGAAGTGCACCGGGGATGCCGCCCGGCGTGCGGGGAACGAGTACCTGTTCTTCCAGCTGGCCACGGAAAACGTGGAAACCCTGAACGGGGTGGCCCCCAAGACCATCGTCACCACCTGCCCCCACTGCTTCCACACCCTGGGCAACGAGTACCAGGCCTTCGGCGGGTCCTACCGGGTGGTGCACCACTCGGAGTTCATCGCCGAGCTCCTGCGCACGGGCCGGCTAAGGGTTTCGGAGGAGACCCGCAAGGTGGTCTTCCACGATCCCTGCTACCTGGGCCGGCATAACGGCGTCTACGAGGCCCCCCGGGAGGTGCTGAAGGGGGTGGGCCTGAAGCTGGCCGAGCCCCCGCGGAACCGGGAGGGAAGCTTCTGCTGCGGGGCGGGTGGGGCCCAGTTCTGGAAGGAGGAGGAACCCGGGGCCATGCGGGTTTCCGAGAACCGTTACCGGGAGCTGAAGGCCACTGGGGCCGAGGTGATCGCCACGGGTTGCCCCTTCTGCATGGCCATGATGAACGTGGAGGTGGCCCAGGACCAAGCCCCCCCGGAGGTGCTGGACCTGGCCGAGCTGGTGGCCCGCTCCCTCAAGGCCTAGGGCTTGCCGTAGACGGCGAAGGCCCGGTAGCCCTCCATCCACCCCTCCCCGAAGGCCCGGAGGGCCAGGCCCAAGGGAGGGGTGAGGAGTTCCCATGGCTCCCAGTAAAAGGGGCTTTCCGGCCGGCCCCGCCTCTCGGCCTCCCGGCGGCTAAACCCTTCCACCAGCAGGAGCCCCCCGGGGGCCAGGAGGGGCGGGAGGGCCTGGAGGAGGGGGCGGTTCACGTAGTAGCTCAGGACGATCCCGGCAAAGGGGCCCGGGGGGAGGTGGGCCAGGGCCCCTGGGGCCTCGAGGTCGGCCTCCAGGAGGGTGAGGCCCGGGGTGCCGGCGAGCTGGCGCAGGGCCTCCCGGCTCCGCTCCACCAGCACCACCAGGTGGCCCCGCTCCCGGAAGTAGCGGGCGTTGCGCCCAAGCCCTCCCGCCAGGTCCAGCACCCTCCCTGGGGGCAGAAAGGGGCCAAAGGCCCGCACCACGAAGGCGGGAGGCCCCGGCGTAGGGGCCCTGCGGTAGAAGGCGTCCCAGTCCCTAGGCATGCCTGCGCAAGGCGAGGAAGCCGCCTCCCACGAGGATGAGGAGGGTCCCCGCCCAAAAGAGGGGCTTGGGCAGGTGGAAGGCCAGGTCAGCCCGGTGGAGGAGGTGGGCCAGGGCGTTTTCCCCTTCCAGGAGGAGCTTGAGCCCCGCCCAGCCCACCAGGGCGTAGGCCACCCGTTCCAGTCCGGGGTGGCCCTCCATCCAGGCCACCACCGAGCCCGCCAGGAGGCGGATGAAGAGGACGCCCAGGGCGACCCCGAGGAAGACCCAGAGGAACTCCTGGGAGAAGGCCACCACCGCCAGGATGGAGTCCACGGCGAAGGCCAGGTCCACCAGGTTGAGGAGAAGGACCACCCGCCAGAACCCATGGGCCTGGGCCCTGGGTGGGGCCTTGGCCCCCTGGTCCCGGAAGTGCTGGCGCATCAGGTAGAGGAGGTAAAGCCCCCCCAGGACCTGGACCCACCAGAGCGGGACCAGGTAGACGGCGAAAAGGAGGGCCAGGCCCCGGAGGAGGTAGGCCCCCAACACCCCGTAGAGGAGGGCCTTGCGCCGCAAGGCTGGGGGCAAGGGGCGGACCATCACCGCCAGGACCATGGCGTTGTCCCCGGAGAGGAGGGCCTCGAGGGCCGCCACGGAAAGGAGACCAGCACCCCCTCGCTCACGCCTCCCCCAACAGGTAGCGAAGCCCTGGGGCCAGGGCCTGCTTCCAGGTCACCCAGTTGTGCCCCGAGGGCCTTTCCCGGTAGGCGTGGGGGGCCTTGCGGTCGGCGAGAAGGGCGGCGAAGCGGCGGTTTGGCCCTAGGAGCCACTCCAGAAGGCCCACCTCCAGGTAGACCCGGGGCAGGACCTCGGCCTCGGCGTAGCGCTGAAGGAGCCACTCCTGGTCCCGGTAGGCGTCCTGCCCTCCGGGGTGGGCCTTGAGGGCGGGGGAGAGGGCCAGGACCTTGGCGAACCGTCCGGGGTGCCGCCAGGCCTGCCACAAGGAGAAAAGCCCCCCCAAGGAGGCCCCCACCAGGACCACCTCCCCTAGGGGCCCATAGGCCCCCTCCACCGCCTCCAGCACCCGGTGGAACTCGGCCTCATAGGCCTCGGAAAAGCGGTACTCCCGGTTCCGCTCCAGGGGCTCCACGAAGACCAAGCGCACAGGGGGGATCTCCCCCGCCTCCAGCAGGGCCTGGGCCACCTTGTGCAGGCCCGCGGTGCGGTAGAAGGCCACCCCGTCCTGGGCCACCACCGTGGCCTTGGGCTTTTCCCCCGTATGGGCCACGTAAAAGCGCCGCTCCCCCAGGCGGTGCCGCTCCACCCGGGGCTCCGCCTGGGGCTCGGGAGGGGCTTCGTAGCGGAACCCCGGGAGGCGCACGGCCCGGGGATAGGTCCACCAGGGGTTATCCGCCAGTTCGGGGTTGTCGGGGTCGGGAAAGGGCCTTCCCTCCCGGTCCAGGAAGGCGTACTCCACATAGGCCCCCTCGGGGAACTCCAGGGTAAGGGGGCCCGTAAGGGGAAGGGGATTCCGCTCCCAGTCGGTGAAATCGCCCACCAGGGCCACCGCCTCCGGGGGCGGGATGAAGGTGAGGGTGCGTCGGCCCACGCGAACCACGGGTATACTCTACCCATGAAGGTCGGCATCGTGGGCTCAGGTTTTGTGGGCAGCGCCGCCGCCTACGCCATGGCCCTCACGGGGGCGGTGCGGGAGGTGGTGCTGGTGGACCTGGACGAGAGCCTGGCCCGGGCCCACGCCGAGGACATCCTCCACGCCACCCCCTTCGCCCACCCCGTGTGGGTGCGGGCGGGGGGCTACCCCGAGCTGGCGGGGGCCCGGGTGGTGGTCCTGGCGGCCGGGGTGGCCCAGCGGCCCGGGGAGACCCGGCTCCAGCTCTTGGACCGCAACGCCCAGGTCTTTGCCCAGATCGTGCCCCGGGTGCTCCAGGTGGCCCCCGAGGCCATTTTGCTGGTGGCCACCAACCCCGTGGACGTGATGACCCAGGTGGCCTACCGCCTTTCCGGCCTGCCCCCGGGTCGGGTGGTGGGCTCGGGTACCATCCTGGACACCGCCCGCTTCCGCGCCCTCCTGGCCGAGCACCTGCGGGTGGCCCCCCAGTCGGTGCACGCCTACGTGGTGGGGGAGCACGGGGATTCGGAGGTCCTTCTCTTCTCGGGGGCCCAGGTGGGGGGCGTGCCCCTGCTGGCCTTCGCCGAGGCCCGGGGGACCCCCCTTACCCCAGAGGACCTGCGGCGCATCGATGAGGGGGTGCGCCGGGCGGCTTACCGCATCATCGCCGGCAAGGGGGCCACCTACTACGGCATCGGGGCCGGCCTGGCCCGGCTGGTGCGGGCCATCCTCACCGACGAGAAGGGGGTTTATACCGTGAGCGTCTTCACCCCTGGGGTGGAGGGGGTGGGGGAGGTGGCCCTTTCCCTGCCGCGGATCCTGGGGGCGGAAGGGGTGGAGGCCACCGTCTACCCCAGCCTGGACGAAGGGGAGCGCCAGGCCCTAAGGCGAAGCGCCGAGATCCTGAAGGAAGCCGCCTCCTCCCTGGGCTTTTAAAGCTTGGAAAGGCCTGGGTAGAGGAGGAGGAGTTCCTCCTCCGTTAGGGCCTCCCCCTCTCGCTCCGGGGTCCAGGAGAGATAGGCGGCGAGCAGGCTAAAGGGGCTGCTCCCCGCCAGGTCCAACAGGGCCTCCCGCACCCCAGCCCGCGTCAGGGGCCCCTTGGGGGCGAGGGGGCGGCGTTCGGCCAGGAGGAGGCTGGCCACCAGGTAGCGCCCCCCTGGCTCCGGCTGGGCCTGGTAGCCCTCCTCCACCCGCTTCCTCCCCTCAAAGTGGCGGAAGGTTTCCCGGTGCTTGCTCCGCTCCTCCAGCATCCAGGCGTCGAAGCGGCCCAGGACCTCCTCCTCGCCCCCTTGGACCACCTGGTAGTCGGCAAAGCGCCAGGCGGGCTCCTCCCGCAGGAGGAGGAGGGCGGCCTCGTCCACCAGGTCCGCCAGACCCTTGGCGGTGGTGGTTTCCGCCTCCTCCGCCAGGCGGCGCAAGGCCCGTTGCGCCTCGGGCCGGACCAGGAGGGCTAGGCGGAGCCGGGCTGCGCTCGCCCCAGGCCCTTCCCCGGCCTGGCGCAGGCCCCGCACCATCCAAAAGCCCACCAGGACCAGACCGAAGAAGACCAGGACGGGTAAAATGCCCAAGCTTCCCCCAGGGCCGGGGTAGACCACCACCGGTCCCGGATAGGCAGGCCCGGGAAGGGGCAGGGTGGGGGCGGGTCCGGGGGACATGGGGGGCGGGCTTGGGGTGTAGGGCCGGCCCCCCACGCCGCCTCCGCTCTTCTGGGCCAGGGCTAGGGAAAGGGCCAGCAGGCAGAGGACCAAGAGGCGGCGCATGCCCCTTAGCATACGCCCGGGCTCTAGGCCTTTGCGCTAAACAAGATTTCGCAGTAAACTTGATAAAGGTAGGCTTAGATATGGACGAAAGAAGCGAAAGGAGGGAAACCATGCTGCCGGAAACCTTGCCCGTCTGCCCTGTGCGGGGGTCGGTCATTTACCCCACCATGGTCATGCCCATCGACGCCAGCCGGCCCATCTCCATCCGGGCCATCGACGAGGCCCTGGCGCGGGAGCGGGTGCTCCTCATCGTCAGCCAGCGGGACAAGGAGGTGGAGGTCCCCAAGCCCTCCGACCTCTACGAGGTGGGCACCGCCTGCAACATCCTCAAGATGCGCAAAAACCCGGACGGCTCCGTCCAGGTGCTGGTCCAAGCCTTCGCCCGGGTGCGGGTGAAGGAGTGGCTGGACCTTCACGACCACCTCGAGGCCAAGGGGGAGGTGGTGGCCGACCTGCCAGGGGAGGCCACCTTGGTCAAGGCCCTGGTGCGGGAGGTCAAGGACAAGTTCCAAGCCCTCCTGAAGGAGGGGAAGTACCTGGCCCCCGAGGCCTCCCAGTTCATCCTGAACCTCGAGGACCCCAGCCAGCTGGCCGACTACATCGCCTTCCACATGGACTTCCGCCTGGAGGACAAGCAGAGGATCCTGGAAACCGCCGACGTGGCCGAGCGGCTGCGGCGGGTCCTGGTCCTGTTGCAGGCGGAGCTGGACCTGGTGGAAACCCAGCGCCGCATCCAGCAGCAGGTCAAGGAGGAGATTGACCGCAACCAACGGGAATACTTCCTCCGGGAGCAGATGAAGGCCATCCAGCGGGAGCTCCACGGGGAGGAAGGGGCGGAGGAGGTGGAGGAGTTCCGCAAAAAGGTGGAGGAGCTGGACCTCCCCCCGGTGGTGCGCCAGGAGGTGGAGCGGGAACTCAACCGCTTCGCCCGCATGCACCCCGATTCCGCCGAGGCCAGCGTCATCCGCACCTACCTGGACTGGATCGTCCACCTTCCCTGGAACCGGCGCACCGAGGATAACCTGGACCTGGCCCGGGCCAAGGAGATCCTGGAGCGGGACCACTACGGCCTGGATAAGGTGAAGGACCGGGTCTTGGAGTTCCTGGCGGTGCGCAAGCTCAAGGTGGAGCGGGCCAAGCGGGGGGAGATCCCTCCCGAGGAGGTGAACAAGGGCCCCATCCTCCTCTTCGTGGGGCCCCCGGGGGTGGGGAAGACCTCCATCGCCAAGAGCATCGCCGAGGCCTTGGGCCGCAAGTACGTGCGCATCTCCTTAGGCGGGGTGAGGGACGAGTCCGACATCCGGGGCCACCGCCGCACCTACATCGGGGCCATGCCGGGCCGCATCATCCAGGGCCTGCGGCAGGCGGGCACCAAGAACCCCGTCTTCCTCCTGGACGAGGTGGACAAGCTGGGCATCTCCTACCAGGGGGATCCGGCCGCGGCCCTCCTGGAGGTCTTGGACCCCGCCCAGAACAAGGAGTTTGTGGACCACTACCTGGGGGTGCCCTTTGACCTTTCCGAGGTGATGTTCATCTGCACCGCCAACTTCCCCCAGAACATCCCCGCCCCCCTCTGGGACCGGATGGAGGCCATCGAGTTCACCAGCTACATTGAGCAGGAGAAGCTGGAGATCGCCAAGCGCTACCTCCTGCCCCGGCAGATGCGGGAAACGGGCCTTGCCGAGGGGCAGGTGGTGGTGACGGAAGCCGCCTTGATGCGCCTCATCACCCACTACACCCGGGAGGCGGGGGTGCGGCAGCTGGAGCGGGAGATCGGGGCCCTGTTGCGCAAGGCGGCGCGGCAGATCCTGGAGGAGGGCAAGAAGCGGGTGCGTATCACGGAAAAGGACCTGGAGCGCTACCTGGGCCCGCCCCGCCACCTCCCCGAGACCGAGGCCCGGGAGCCCCAGGTGGGGGTGGCCACGGGGATGTACTACACCCCGGTGGGGGGGGACATCATGTTCGTGGAGGTGAGCGTCATGCCCGGCAAGGGCAACCTGATCCTCACCGGGCAGCTGGGGGACGTGATGAAGGAGTCGGCCCGGGCGGCCCTCTCCTACGCCAAGCGGAACGCCGAGCGCTTCGGCATCCCCCTGGAGCGGTTTGAGGCCTCGGACATCCACATCCACGTGCCCGCGGGGGCCATTCCCAAGGAGGGGCCTTCCGCCGGGGTGGCCCTGGTAAGCGCCCTGGTCTCCGCCCTCACGGGGGTGCCCGTGCGCCACGACATCGCCATGACCGGGGAGATCACCCTCACGGGCCGGGTCTTGCCCATTGGCGGGGTCAAGGAGAAGGTCCTGGGGGCCAGGCGGGCCGGCATCCGCGAGGTGATCCTCCCCAAGGCCAACGAGCCCGACCTCTCCGACATCCCCAAGCCCCTGCGCCAGAACATGACCTTCCACTTCGTGGAAGGGCTGGACGAGGTGCTGGACCTGGCCTTGGTGGGGGGGTTGGGGGCCCTCGAGGCCCGCGCCGCCCACCCGAAGGCCAAGCGCTCCACCCGGAAGGCCAAGAAGGAGGTGGTGGCCCGGGCCTAGCCTAGGGCTTCCTCGTACACCTGGAGGTACTGGGCGGTGATCTTGTCCGGGTGGTACTCGGCTATCGCGTACTCCCGGGCCCGCCGCCGCATCCGTTCCCGCTCGGGGCTATAGAGGAGCTCCAGCACCGCCTCGGCCAAGCCCTCCAGGTCCCCCAGCTCCACCAGCCGCCCCACCTCGGGCCGCACCAGCTCCGTCACCCCGCCCACCGCGGTGGCCACCACCGGCACCCCGCAGGCCAGGGCCTCGAGGGCCGCCTGGCCAAAGGACTCCTCCTCCGAGGCCAGGAGGAAGAGGTCCGCCGCCCCCAGGACCGCCTCGGGGTGGGGGGTGGGGGGGTGGAAGGCCACGTAGGGGGAGACCCCTAGCTCCTCCGCTACCCGGCGGACCTCCGCCTCCTCGGGCCCCTTGCCCAGGAGGAGGAGCCGCGCCCTTACCCGGCGCCGCACCTTGGCGAAGGCCCTTACCAGGTCCGGCACCCGCTTGATGGGGCGGAAGTTGGAGGCGTGGACCAAAAGCCACTCCCCTTCCTCGGCGTAAAGCCGCTTGCGTTCGGGCCGCGGGCGAAACCGCTCGGGGTCCACGGCGTTGTGGATGACCCGCGGCCTTATGCCAAAGGCCCGCTCCGCCTCCAGGGCCAGGGCCCGGCTCACCGCGGTGGTGGCCCGGGCCGCCATGAGGGCCCGGCGGGTGGGGCCGTGGAAGGCCGGGTCCATGCCCAGGACGGAAACGTCGGTGCCGTGCAGGGTATGGACCAGGGGAAAGCCTTCCCCAAAGGCCAGGTAGGCGGCGGCGGCGTGGGGGATGGCGTAGTGGGTGTGGACCAGGTCCAGCCCCAGCCTTTGCGCTTCCCGTTCCAGTACCCCCGCCAGGGAAAGGGTGTAAAGCGGCCCCGGGAAGACGGGGTAGAAGGGCAGGTCCACGGGCACGAAGGCCACGGGGCTCTCCTTGGGCAGGCGGAAGGGCCTTTCCGTGGCGAAAAGGTAGACCCGGTGGCCGGCCCTGGCCAGCCGGTCCGCCAGCTCCGTGGCCACGATGCCGCTTCCCCCCAGGCCCGGGTAGGCCACCAGGCCCAGATGGAGCCCCCTCACGTCCAAGCCCATGCCCTTTGGGGATGCCCAGGCCTCCTGGCCGGGCCTTGCCGCCTTGTCCGCCGCTGCACCCAGGCCATGCCCCTAGTCTAGCCCTAGGGCCGCCATCCCGAGGGCGTGGCCGGGTAAGGGGGTGGGCTTCCCTTGGAAAGCTCCAGGCGGAAAAGCCGCGTCAGCACCACCACGCCCCCCGTGTGCCGCGCCTGGGCCAGGGCCTGGTCCAGGAGGGCGGAGAGCTCCAAAAGGAACCGGTCCAGCCGGGCCTTGTCCCAGGGAAGGGCGATGAAGGAAAAGCAGGCGGCGTTGACCCTGGGGCAGTGGGGCTCTACCCTAAGCCTCCCCCCGAGGAAATAGGTCCGCCAGGCGCCCAGGTCCACCCGGTACCCCGAGCGCAGCTGGGCCTGGTACCCCTGGGCGAGGGCGCGCCAGAGGGCCTGGGCTTCCTTGCCCGTGGGGGAAAGGGTGTAACGCCAGGCCTGGGCCCCGCCTGCGGTGAGGCTTTGGCTGCGGGTGAGGCGCCATTCCTGGGCCAGGCCCCAGGGGAGGGCCAGGAGGAGGCCGGTGAGGAAAGCCTTGGGCCCTGTCCAGCTGGCCATGCCCTTAGTCTTGCACCCCTCGAGGCCGCCAGGGGTGACGGGCGCACACGGCCCCTACAGCCCGGCCAGGGTTTCCTCCGCCTCCGCCATGTAGGGGTCCCAGGGCACCAGGGTATACCCCTTTTCCCCTTGGGCGGCGTAGTAGGGGAGGTCCAGGCGCAAGGGGGTGTGGGCCTCGAGGTGGGCCCGTACCAGGGCCGGCGGGGGTTTGGGGTGGAGCCTAGGGTGGCGCAGCCTTTCCAGCAGGAGGCTCAGCCGAAGGGCCAGGGCGGTCTTGGGTGGGGGGGCCTTGCCCATGGCTTCAGTTGGCCCGGACCTTCTTGTTGAGGAAGTCCAGGAGGAGGTACTTGCCGATGTTCCGGGGGTGGGTCAGGTAGGCCTTTCCCCGGGTGATCTGGGAAAGCTTCTTCACGAAGGCCAGAAGTTCCGGCTCCCGGGCCAGCATGAAGGTGTGGATGGGGATCCCCTCCCGCCGGGCCAGGGTGGCCTCCTTGAGGGTTTCCGCCAGGATGAGGGGGTCCAGGCCCCAGGCGTTTTTGTAGACCTCCCCGCTGGGCAGGGTGAGGGCCGAGGGCTTGCCGTCGGTGATGAGGATGATCTGCTTCATCTCCCCCCCCATCTTGCGCAGCAGGGTCCGGGCCAGCTCCAGCCCGGCCTTGGTGTTGGTGTGGTAGGGGCCCACCTGGGCCAGGGGCAGCTTGGCCAAGGGGATCTCCTCCGCGGTGTCGTGGAAGAGGACGAAGCGCACCCGGTCCCCCGGGTACTGGGTGCGGATGAGGTGGGCCAGGGCCAGGGCCACCTTCTTGGCCGGGGTGAAGCGGTCCTCCCCGTAGAGGATCATGGAGTGGGAGCAGTCCAGGAGGACCACGGTGCTCATGCTGGCGGTGTACTCGGCCAGATCGATGATCAGGTCCTCGTGGCTTAGGTGGGCCAGCCCCTTGGCCGCGGCCTTCTTCAGGGTTTCCGGCACGTTGAGCTCCAAAGGGTCCCCCCAGGCCCAGGGCCGGGTTTCCCCCGTCTTCTCCACCCCCGGGGCGTGGTGGGGGGTGGGGTGGAGGCCGGGGGCGTTGCGCCCTAGGGCCCCCAGAAGCTCCCGCAGGCTTTTCAGGCCCAGGAAGTCCGAGGCCTTTTCCGTGAGTTCCAGGCGGGCTTCCCCAGCCTCCCCCCGGTACCCGCCGGAGGCGGGCTGGGTGGGGTCTTCCTCGGGAAGGCGCAGGTAGCCGGCCTCCCTAAGCTTCTGGATCATCTGCTGGATGGCCTGGTAGAGCCGGGTTTCCTCCTTGCGCTCGGCGAAGCGGGCCTCCCGTAGCCAGTCCTCGGGTACCAGCTCGTTGCGCAACAGGGCCTGGAGGAGGGCGTCATAGAGGTCTTCCAGGGTTGGCTGGCGCTCGGGGTCGGGATCGTAGCGCTGGAAGGGGTCGGAGAAGCCCGAGTCCAGGAGGAAGTCCTCCAGGAGGGAGAGGATCTCCTCGGGGCTGAGCTCCTCCAGGCCTCCTTCGTAGCGGGCGTAGCGGATGGCCTTCACGCCTCCCTCCTAGTTGCCGTAGCTCCGGCTCCGGTCCGCGGCCTGGTAGCTGGCCTCCCCCCGGGAGAGTTTGCGCCGCCCCACCAGGCCTTCCAGGATGAACTCCCCCGCCGAAAGGAGGAGCTCGGCCTCCTCGCTCCCCGCCAGGGTGCGGGCGGCCTCCAGGAGCCCCGGCACCTCGGCCATGGCCTCCAGGGCTTCTTGGGGGCCCGCCTCGGGCAGGGTGAGGAGGTTGCCCGCCTCAAAGTGGGCCACGATGGGCTCGGTCCTCAGGCGGTAGCGGGGGAGGACCAGGCCGAAGGCCCGTTGCACCACCTCCTTGGCCACCCGCTCCGCCCCCTGCAGCTCCCCCTCGTACTCCAGCTCCAGCTTGCCGGTGATGGCGGGGAGGCCGGCGTAGAGGTCCAGGGGCCGGGCCACGGGGCGGAGGCCCTGGAGAAGGGCCCGCCTTTCCGCCGAGGCCGCCACCAGCTCCAGGAGGCTGATGGCCAGGCGCTGGGAAACCCCGGCGGTCTGGTCCACCCGGCGGTCCTCCCGGGCGGCGAAGGCCACCGCCTCCACGGAAAGCCGCACCCACTCGGGCACCAGGACCCCTTGGGGCACGTAGGCCTCCTGGGCGCTGATGCGCAAGCCCTCTTCCAGGCTCCTCGGGTAGTGGGTGCGGATCTCGCTGCCGATGCGGTCCTTCAGGGGGGTCACGATCCGGCCCCGGGCGGTGTAGTCCTGGGGGTTGGCGGTGAAGACCAGCCAGACGTCCAGGGGCAGCCTGATGGGGTAGCCGCGGATCTGGACATCGCCTTCCTCGAGGATGTTGAACAGGGCCACCTGGACCTTGGGGGCCAGGTCGGCCAGCTCGTTCACGGCGAAGATCCCCCGGTTGGCCCGCGGCAGGAGGCCAAAGTGGATGCTCTCCAGGTCCGCCATGCCCGTGCCCCGCCGGGCCGCCTTGATGGGGTCCATGTCCCCCAGGAGGTCGGCCACGGTGGTGTCGGGGGTGGCCAGCTTCTCCACGTACCGCTCCTCCCGCTCCACCCAGACGATGGGGGCCTCGTCCCCTGCCTCCTCCAAAAGCCGCTTCCCCTCAGGGGAGATGGGGGAAAGGGGGTTGTCGCGCAGCTCCGTGGGCAGGGCGGGGATGGCTTCGTCCAGGAGGCTGACCAGGCTGCGCAGGATCCGGCTTTTGGCCTGGCCCCGGGTACCCAGGAGGATGAAGTTCTGCTTGGCCAGGATGGCCTGGACCAAGGCGGGGATCACCGTGTCCTCGTAACCGTGGATGCCGGGGAAAAGCCGCTCCCCCCGGCGGAGCTTCTCCCGGAGGTTCTCCCGGGCCTCCTCCTTCACCGTGCGCCGTAGCCTTTCCAGGGGGTAGGTACGGCGCAGCTCGCCTAGGGTCTTGGCCTTCACCCTTTCAGTCTAGGGGAGCCTGCACCCTAGGAGTGTGCGCGGCCCCTCTTAGGCTAACGCCGTTCTCATGCCTAGGCGGTATCTTGGCGGCGTGGAGATCCATGGAACCACCATCCTGGCCGTGCGCAAGGACGGCGTGACCGCCTTGGCGGGGGATGGCCAGGTCACCTTCGGCCAGACCGTCCTCAAGCGGGGGGCGGTGAAGGTGCGCAAGCTGGAGGTGGGGGAGGGGGTCCTGGTGGGCTTCGCCGGTGGCGTGGCCGATGCCCTGGCCCTTTTGGAGCGCTTTGAGGAGAAGCTCAAGGAGGCCAAGGGCAACCTGCTCAAGGGGGCGGTGGAGACCGCCAAGCTTTGGCGCACCGACCGGGTGTTGCGCCACCTGCAGGCCATGATCCTCGCCGCTGACCGGGACAGCCTGGTCCTGCTTTCGGGAAGCGGGGAGGTCATCACCCCCGAGGAACCCCTCCTGGCGGTGGGCTCTGGGGGGCCTTATGCCCTGGCGGCGGCCAAGGCCCTCTACCGCCACTCCGGCCTTTCCGCCAAGGCCATCGCCGAGGAGGCCCTGCGCATCGCCGCCGAGGTGGACCTGTACACCTCGGGCCAGATCACCGTCCTCACCCTGGGAGAAGCATGAACCTCACGCCGGCAGAGATCGTCCGCGAGCTTTCCAAGCACATCGTGGGCCAGGAAGAGGCCAAGAAGGCGGTGGCGGTGGCCCTGAGGAACCGCTACCGCCGCAGAAAACTCCCCCCAGAGGTGGCCCGGGAGGTTACCCCCAAGAACATCCTCATGATCGGCCCCACGGGGGTGGGCAAGACGGAGATCGCCCGCCGCCTGGCCCGTCTGGCGGGGGCCCCCTTCGTGAAGGTGGAGGCCACCAAGTTCACCGAGGTGGGCTATGTGGGCCGGGACGTGGACAGCATCGTGCGCGACCTGGCCGAGGCCAGCTACCAGCTGGTGCTGGAGGAGATGAAGAAGCAGGTGGAGGCCAGGGCCTTGGCCTTGGCCGAGGAGGAGCTGGCCACCCTCCTCCGGGCCTCCCTGGCCGAGGTGCGCTCGGGCCGCCTGGATAGCCTCTCGGTGGAGGTGCAGGTGGAGGAGGAGCTCTCCTTGCCCTTCATGGGGGTTCTGGGCGGCGAGGGCATGGGCGGCATGGGGGAGATGCTCAAGGGCCTCCTCCCCAAGCGCCCCGTGCGCAAGCGGATGACGGTGAAGGAGGCCCGGGAGGTGCTGAAGAACCAGCACGCCGAGCGCCTCATTGACAAGGAGGAGCTGAAGGAAGAGGCCCGGCGCCGCGCCCAGGAGGAGGGGATCGTCTTTATTGACGAGATCGACAAGGTGGCCCGCCGGGAAGGCACCGTGGGTCCCGACGTCTCCGGGGAGGGGGTGCAACGGGACCTCCTGCCCATCGTGGAGGGCACGGTGGTCTCCACCCGCATCGGTCCCATCTCCACGGAGCACGTTCTCTTCATCGCCGCCGGGGCCTTCCACGTGGCCAAGCCTTCGGACCTGATCCCCGAGCTCCAGGGCCGCTTTCCCATCCGGGTGGAGCTCTCCCCCTTGGGCCCAGGGGAGTTTTTCCGCATCCTCAAAGAGCCCGAGAACTCCCTCATCCGCCAGTACACCGAACTCCTTAGGGCCGACGGCACCGAGCTTTTCTTCCATGAGGACGCCCTTTGGGCCATCGCCGAGGCGGCCCACAGGGCCAACCAGGAGCTAGAGGACATCGGGGCGCGGAGGCTGGCCACGGTGCTGGAAAGGGTGCTGGAGGAGGTGAGCTTCCAGACGGACCTGGGCCGGGTGGAGATTACCCGGGCCTATGTGGAGCAGCGGTTGGCTTCGGTCTTCGCCTCGCCGGATCTCACGCGGTTCGTGCTGTAGGAGGAAGGATATGCGCTGGTTTCTCTTGGCCTTGAGCTTGCTGGCGGTTCCCACCCTGGCCCAGACCCCACCCCCCCCTTCGGCCCCCACGGCCCAGGACACCCTGAAGCTGGGGGTGCAGCTGTACGCCCTAGGCCGCTACGAGGCGGCCTTGGAGCTCTTTGAACGCACCGTCAAGGAGAGGCCCCAGGACCCGGACGCCCTGTACTGGCTGGCCCGGGCCCAGCTCAAGGTGGGCCTTCTCAACCCGGCCCTGGAGAACGCCAAGGGCCTGGTGGCCCGCAACCCCCGGTACATCGGGGGCTACATGGTCCTCTCCGAGGCTTACGTGGCCCTTTACCGGGCGGCGGAGGACCGGGAAAAGGGAAGGGCCTTCCTGGAGCAGGCCCTTACCGTCCTGCGGGATGCGGAGCGGGTGAACCCCAGGTACGCCCCCCTCTTCGCCCAGCGGGGCATGGTCTACGCCTTCCTGGGGCAGATGGACAGGGCGGAGGAGGCCTTTAAGAAGGCCTTGGGCCTGCAGGACACCCCGGAGGTGCGCGCCGCCTTGGCCGAGCTCTACCTGGCCGCGGGGCGGCTGGACGAGGCCTTGGAGCAGTACGCCCGGGCCCTGCAGCTTGCCCCCACGGATGCGGACCTACGGGTGCGCTACGCCTCGGCCCTCCTCCTCAAGGGCCGGGCCGAGGAGGCGGCCAAGGTCTTGGAGGAGGGGCATAAGCGGAAGCCCCTCGAGGCCGAGGGCTGGTACACCCTGGGGCAGGCTTACCTCCTCCTGAACCGGGTCAAGGAGGCGGGGGTGGCCCTGGAGAACGCCGTGGCCCTGGCCCCCTTGCGCTTCCCCGCCGCCTACGGCTACCTGGGCCAGGTCTATCTGGCCCTGGGGGATTTCCAAAAGGCCAAGAGCCGCCTCACGGTGGCGGTGCGCCTCGAGCCCAAGAGGGCCGAGTACCGCTACCACCTTTGCCTGGCCAACGAGAAGCTGGGGGACAAGGAAGGGGCCCGCTACCAGTGCCAGGAGGCCCTGAAGCTCAGGCCGGGCTATAAGGAGGCGGAGGAGGTCCTGCGCCGGCTCTAGACCGCAAAAAGGCCCCCTTGCCCCAGGGGTTTGTGCCCCTGGGGCTTTCCTCTGCTCCGGCGGAGGGCTATGGTGGGGGCATGTGGCGCTACCAGGGGGGAGGTTTTTACCCCGAGGACTTCCCCTTGCCCGAGGAGGGGCGCCTGGTCCTGGTGGTCAATGGGGAGCCCTGGTCGGCCTTCAGCTACACCCCGGGGGACGAGGCTTACCTGGCCGTGGGCCACCTTTTCCTGAGCGGGGCGCTTTCCCATCCCCAGGGGGTGCGGCTGCGGGTGGGGGAGGGGATGGTCCTGGTGGACCTACCCGAGGCCCCCCAGCGGGGCCTAGGGGTGCGGGATAGCGGCTGCGCCGCCGGCCTCCGCTACGGGGAGCCCCGGCTGGCCCCCCTGCCCCAGGTGCCCCTGGACCCCGAGCTTCCCCTAGTCCTCCTGGCCCGGCTCCGCCAGGGCACCGCCCGCTACGCCCGGACCCGGGGCATCCACGGGGCTGCCCTTTTTGACCTCTCCGGCCACCTCCTCTACCTGAACGAGGATATTGGCCGCCACAACGCCGTGGACCGCCTGGCCGGTTTCATGCTCCTGGAGGGGATTATGCCCCCGGTCCTGGTGGCCACCACCGGCCGGGTAAGCCAGGAAATGGCCGCCAAGGCCATCGGCATGGGGGCGGTCCTCCTGGCCAGCCGTACCGGGGCTACCCTTCCTGCGGTGGCCTTGGCCTGCCGCTACGGACTGGCCCTTGCCACCTACGTGCGCCCCACGGGCTACCGCCTGTACGCCCCCGGGGGGATGCCCGTGGCCGGCCAGGTTCCTAGGCCTTAGGCTCTTCCCTTTTCTCCTCGCCTTCCTGGAGCCCCTTCTTAAACTCCCGCGCCGACTGGCCGATGCCCCGGGCCAGCTCGGGGAGTTTTTTGGCCCCAAAGAGGAGCAGGATGATCAGGAGGATGAGGAGGATTTCCACGGGACCTAAATGCATAGGACCATTATAGCACGCCTTGACCCTCTGGAAAGCAGGTGTTATCGTGGCCTCTGGGGTGGCCGTTGGCCCCGGGGCGTAGCGCAGGCCGGTAGCGCACCTGCTTTGGGAGCAGGGGGTCGCCCGTTCAAATCGGGCCGCCCCGACCACGCGGGAGTAGCTCAGTTGGTAGAGCATCGGCCTTCCAAGCCGAGGGTCGCGGGTTCGAGTCCCGTCTCCCGCTCCAAGAGGGCCGGGGTGGAAGCCCACCCCGGCTTCGTCCATGGGCCCGTAGCTCAGGGGACAGAGCAGCCGCCTTCTAAGCGGTAGGTCGGGGGTTCGAATCCCTCCGGGCCCGCCAGCTCCAGGACCGCCCGCCCTTACTTCCGCGGGCGGGGCCCTTTTTACCCCCAAAGACCGGGCCGGCTGCCTAGGGCCTCCTGGGCCAAGGCCAAGCCTCAGAGCCCCAACTCCCTCAGGGCGGCCTGCCGCAGGCGCGAGGCCTCCTCGGCCCAGGGGGTGCCCTGCAGGCGGGCCCAGGCCTCCTCCTCCAGGGGGTCCAGGCGCAAGGCCTCCAGCCAGTCCTGGGGGCGGGGGCTTTGCAGGAGGGCGTGCCGGCGGGCTTCGGTGTAGGCCTGGGCCCGTTCGTCCAGGGCAGGGTGGTCCAGGCCGCGGTAGGGGGGGGCGAAGGGGGCTTGGGGGTCCAGGAGGTCCAGGTAGAGCTCTGGGGCCTCGAGGCGGAGGCCGTAGGGCCGCACCCGGAGGAAGTAGGCTTCCGCCCCCCGGGGCCTGCCCGGCTCCAGGGCGTTGAGCACCTCCCACCAGAGCACCCGGAACTCCCCTGGGGAGACATCCAGGGCCTCCAGGAGGTCCTCCTTTTCCCAGTCCCGGGCGGAGAGGAGGGCCAAAAGGAGCCGGGCCTTTTCCCGGCGGAAGCGCACGGGCCGGCCCTCCACCCAGACGGCGAAGCCCCCCAGGGCCCTTACCTCCACCCGCACCCCGGGATGGTAGGGGAGGGAAAGCCGGCCCAGCCGCCAAAGGGCCCGGCGCACCCGGGGTAGGGGAGGGGCGAAAAGGGTGCGCCCCTCCAGGAAGGGGTAGCGCTGCAAAAGCCCCTCCCAGCCGTCGCCGAAGGGATAGGCCTCCGCCAAGGCCTGGAGGAAGGGGTCCAAGGGGGGGAGGGCGGGCAGGGGAAAGCCCTCCCCCTGCCGCAGGCGGGCCGTGGCCACCATGAGGGTGAGAAACCCCTCTACCCAGAGGTCCCCTGCGGTCCGGGCTAGCCGCACCATCTCCGCGAAGGCGCCGGGGGCCCCCAAGGCGGCCAGCCCCCCTAAGGCCTCCACCTGGAGCCGGGCGGGCCCGCCCTCGGCCAAGGCCAGGGCCCCACGATAGGCTTCCTCTGCCTCCTTCCATCGCCCGAGGGCTAAAAGGGCGTGCCCCCGCCGGGCCTCGGCCAGGCTCACGCCGAAGGGGCTTCCCAGGGCTTCGGCTTCCAAGCGTCCCCGTTCCGCCCAGCGCAGCCCTTCCTCCGCATCCCCCGCCACGCACTCCAGAAGGGCCCGGAGCAGGCTTCCCTCCCGGTGGTTCTGGGGGGGGCGGTGGAGGCCCGGGTCCTTGGCCTCCCGGAGGAGGGCCAAGGCCTCCTGGGGCCGTCCCTGGCGGAGGAGGAGCCGGGGGCCCTCCAGGCCCAAGGCCGCGGCCTCGGCGGCGCGGCCCTCGTTGAGGAGGTTTTCCGCCAGGAGGGGCTTCCCCTCCTGGGGGAAGCGCTTTAGGGCCTCCTCCAGGTAGGGCTTGGCCCGGGCGGGCTCCACCGTGTCCAGGAAAAGCCGCACCAGCCCCAGGTAAGCCCGTTCCTCCCCGGCCTCCAGGGCCTTGCGGTAGGCGGCTTCCGCCTCCCCGTAGCGGCCCGCCTGGCGCAGGGCCTCGGCCTCGAGGAGGAGGAGGCCCCGCCGGCCCCGGCGCACCTCCTCCGGCAGGTGGCCGAGAAGGCGCAAGACGGTGTAGGTGAGCCCGCGTTCCAGCCAGGCCCTTCCTTGCCGCAGGAGGAGGTCGGCGGCATGCCCCACCCGCCCCGCCTCCAGGAGGTACTCCGCCGCCCGCACCCCCTCGCCCCGGGCCAGGGCCTCCTCGGCGGCCTGGGTGAGGAGCACCCGGGCCTCGGAAGCGGCTAGCCGCCCCTTGAGGGCGCTGCGCACCAAGGGGTGGAAGACCAGCCGCCCCTCCCGGCGCTCCAGGAGGAGGTCCTCCGCGTAGGGGAGGAGGGCCTCCCCTTGGTCCTCGGCCACCTCGCCCAGGAGGGCCAGCCTCGAGGCCACCTCCAGCACCTCTAGGGGCAGGCTGTGGGCCAGGTAGGCCAGGAGGCCCTCGCCGCTTTCCAGGGCCAGCTCGGGCTTGAGCCCCCGGCGCATGGCCAGGAGGACCACCCGCAGGCCCAAGGGCCAGCCCTTCACCAGGGAAAGGGCCCGCTCCACCTCAAAGGCGGGCAGCTCGGGGGCCAGGGCCTTGGCCAGCTGGCAGGCCTCCTCGGGGTCGAAGGCCAGCTCCCGTTCCCCCAGGACCGTGAGGAAGGCGAAGGGGGTGGTGCGGCGGGAGAGAACGAGGAGGCGGAGGTGGGGGAGGCGGAGGAGGCCGGTGAGGACCTTGAGGGTTCCCGGGCTTTCCGCCCGGTGGGCCTCGTCCAGGACCAGGAAGTGGGGACCGAGGGGCTTGAGCCCTTGGAGGAGGGCCTCCAGGGCCCTGGGCCAGGCCCCGGCCTCCAGGAGTTCCTCCACCTGGGCCAGCGGGGCCCGGGAGCGGTAGGCGGCCAGGAGGTGCCAGAGGAAGACGGCGGGGTCCTGGGCCTCCTCCGCCAGGGAGAGGTAGACCCCTGGCACCTCGGTGGCCAGGGTGGTCTTGCCAAAGCCGGCCCCGGCGGCCAGGACGGCCCCAGGGCTATGGCTTAGGGCCTCTTCCAAGAGGCGCAAGGGGCGCGAACGCCGTACCTCCTTGGCCGTGCGCGGGGGGAGGAGCCTCGAGGGCGGCACCGGGTAGGGCACGCCTCCATTCTGCCCCAGGGCGGGCGGGAACGGGGGTGTAACGTCCGGGTAACGCCCGGGGGCTAGGGTAAGGGCAGATGTACGTGCGAAGCCTGGGGGTTTACCTGCCCGAAGGGCGCATGGACGCGGAGGAGATCGCCCGGCGCTCCGGCCTGCCGCGGGAGGTGGTGGTGGAGAAGCTGGGGATCGTGCAAAAGCCCGTGCCCGGCCCCTCGGACCACCCCGCGGCCATGGCGGCTTGGGCGGCCAAGGCCGCCCTGGAGGCCGCGGGCTTCCCGGGGGAGCGGGTGGACTGGGTGCTTTCCATGGTGGAGGAGTACAAGGACTACCCGGTCTGGGCCACGGCGCCCTACCTGGCCCTTCAGGTGGGGGCCATGGGGGCCAGGGGGCTGGACCTCAACCAGAAGTGCGCCTCCCTCATGGGGGCCCTGGAGGTGGCCCGGGGGCTTTTCGCCACCCGGGAGGGGGTGGGGGCGGTGCTGGTGGCCGGCGGGTACCGCAACGGGGACCTGGTGGACTACCAGGACCCCCAGACCCGCTTCCTCTACGACCTGGCCGCGGGGGGTGGGGCCATCCTCCTCACCCGGGAGGGGCCGGGGCTTAGGGTGTTGGGCCTGGCCCACCGCATGGACCCCAGCCTGGCCCTCTCCGTCAAGGTGCCCGTGGGGGGTACCCGCGCCCCCCTCACGCCGGAAACCCTAGGGGAGTTCCGCCTGCGGGTGGAGGATCCGGCCTTCATGAAGGCCCGTCTGGACGCCACCTCCATCCCCACTTTCCTGGAGGTGGTGCGGGAGGCCTTGGCCGAGGCGGGGTACGCCGAGGCCGACCTGGACTACCTGGCCCTCCTCCACATGAAGCGCTCCGCCCACCGGGCGGTCCTGGAGGGCCTGGGCCTGGGACCGGAGCAGAGCCTGTACCTGGAGCGTTTCGGCCACCTGGGGCAGCTGGACCCCATCCTCTCCCTCAAGCTGGCCTGGGAGGCGGGACGGCTGCGGGAGGGGAGCCTGGTGGCCCTGGCGGCGGCGGGGGTGGGGTACTTCTACGGGGCGGCCGTCCTCCGCCTGGAAGGAGGGCTTTATGCTTGAGGCCAACTGGCTGGGGCAGCTGGCCCGCTACCATCCGGAAAGGCCCGCGGTCTGGTTCCGGGGAAGGTGGCTCGCCTACGGGGAGGTCTACGGGCGGGCGCGGCGGGCCGCTGGGGCTTTGGCGCGGCTTGGGGTGGGGAAAGGGGACCGGGTGGGCCTCATCGCCTGGAACCACCCCGCTTACCTGGACCTCCTCTTCGCCGGGCCCCTTTTGGGCCACATCCTCACCCCCTTCAACCACCGCCTGAGCCTGCCCGAGCTCAAGGCCCTCCACGCCTACGCCGAGCCCCGGGTGCTCTTCTATGGGGAAGGGTTTGCGGAGGCCGCTTTGGCCCTGGACCCCAAGGCCCTTCCCCTCGAGGCCCTCCTGGAGGGGGAGGAGGCCCCGGAGGCCACCCGGGTGGGCCTGGAGGACCCCGCCCTCCTCCTCTTCACCGGGGGGACCACTGGGCTGCCCAAGGGGGCCCTCCTGCCCTACCGCCAGCTCCTTCTGAACGCCATCCAGACGGCCTTCGCCTGGGGGCTTTCCCGGGAGGACCGCTACATCCTGGCCACCCCCATGTTCCACGCCGCCCTCAACGCCCTGGCCACCCCCCTTCTCTACCTGGGGGGGAGCGTGGTCCTGCAGGAGCGCTTCCGCCCCGAGGAGTACCTGGAGCTGGTCCGGGCCCACCGGCCCACCCTCCTCTTCCTGGTGCCCACCATGTTCCAGATGCTCCTGGAAACCCCAGGCTTCTGGGAGGCCGACCTCTCCTTTGTGCGCTTCGCCATCTCTGGGGGGGCCCCCTGCCCGGCCCCGGTGCGGGAGGCCTTCCGCAGGAAGGGGGTGCGCTTCAAGCAGGGCTACGGCCTCACGGAGTGCGGCGTCAACTGCTTCACCTTGGAGCTGGAGGAGGCCGAGGCCTACCCCGAGAGCGTGGGCCGGCCCATGCCCCACCTCCGGGCCCGCCTGGTGCGGGAAGAGGGGGGGGGAGGCCGGGTTGGGGGAGGCGGGGGAGCTTTGGCTTTCGGGAGGGGTGGTCATGCAGGGCTACTTCCGCCGCCCGGAAGAAAACGCCAAGGTCTTCGTCTACGACGGGGAGCGGCTTTGGCTTAGGACCGGGGACCTGGCCTACCGGGATGAGGGGGGGCGGTTCTACATCGTGGGCCGCAGGAAGGAGATGTTCATCTCCGGGGGGGAAAACGTCTACCCGGTGGAGGTGGAACGGGTCCTCTACGACCACCCGGCGGTGCGGGAGGCGGCGGTGGTGGGGGTGCCCGACCCCCGCTGGGGGGAGGTGGGGGTGGCGTTTTTGGCCCTGCGGGCCCCTTTGGACCTCGAGGCCCTGCGGGCCTTCCTGCGGGAGCGGCTGGCCGCCTACAAGGTGCCCAAGCACTTCGTCATCCTGGAGGACCTGCCCAAGACCGGCCCCGGCAAGGTGCAGAAGGAGGCCCTAAAGCGGCTTTGGGAGGAGGGGCATGGCCAGGCTTAGGTACCGCTTGGAAGGGGAGGGGCCGGGGGTGGTCCTCCTCAACGGCCTCTTCCAGCGGCTGGAGAGCTGGGACCCGGTGGTTCCCCACCTTTCCGGCTACACCCTCCTCCGCTACGACATGCGGGGCCAGGGGGAGAGCGAGGCCCCCCATGGCCCCTACACCCCTGGGGTGCACGCCGAGGACCTCCTCCAGCTCTTGGAGGGGCTTGGCCTGGAGAACCCCGTCCTGGTGGGGCTTTCCAACGGCGGGGTGGTGGCCCTCACCGCGGCCCTCCAGGCCCCGGGCCGCTTCCGCGGCCTGGTCCTATGCTGCACCACCCCCTACCTGGATGCGGCCCTGCGGGCCAAGGCGGAAAGCTGGCTTTGGGCCCTGCGGGCGGGGGGTACCCCCTTGCGCCTCCGCGTGGCCCTGCCCTGGGTCTTCGGCAAGGGGTTCCTCAACGCCCACCCCGAGCTCCTCACCCCCGAGGGCCTAGCCCCCCTCCTGGCCCAGGCCCCCACGGAGGCCGCCCAGGAAAGGCTCCTTCTGGGCTTTCTCTCCTTGGGGGACCTGCGGCCACGGCTGGCCTCCCTCGCCCTTCCCGCCCGGGTGCTCTACGGGGAGGAGGACCTGCTTTTTCCCGGGGAGTACGCGGCGGCCCTGGCCCAGGCCCTGGGGGCGCGGTTGGAGGCCCTGCCCGCGGGGCACGCCGCCCCCCTCGAGGCGCCCCTGGCCTTCGCCCAGGCGGTACGGCAGTTTCTGGAGGAGGTGTATGCTTAGCCATCTGGAAAGCGGAAAGGGTGTCCCGGTGGTCCTGGTGCACGGCAACTTCGCCTGCAAGGAGTGGTGGCGGGAGCTTCTGGAAGACCCCCCGGAAGGAGCCTGGCTCCTGGCCCCCGACCTTCCCGGCTTTGGGGAGAGCCCGGCCCCTGAAGGCTTTTCCCCCTCCATCCCCGCCTATGCCGAGGCCCTGCGGGCCTTCCTGCGGGAAAAAGGGGCGGAAGGGGCCATCCTGGTGGGCCATTCCCTGGGCGGGGCGGTGGTCATGGAGGCGGCCACGGAAGGGACCCGGGGCCTCCTCCTGGTCAACCCGGCCCCGCCCTCGGGCCTAGAGACCCCGGAGGCCTACTACCCCATCCTGGAGAGCTACCGGGAGAACCGCGAGGCCCTTTCCCAGGCCCTGGCGGCCATGGCCCCCACCCGGAGGCCCCCCTGGTTCCCCGAGCTGGTGGCCAAGGCCCAGGGGATGCACCCCGCCCACTTCCAGGGCAACGCCCGGGCCCTGGCGGCCTGGCGCCTGGGGAGGCCCTATCCGGGACCGGTCCTGGTGGTCTACGGCGCCCTGGACCCCCTGGTCACCCGGGGCATGGCCGAGGCCACGGCGGCCTTCTTTCCCCGGGGGAGGCTTCGGGTGCTGGAAGGGGTGGGCCACTCGGTGAACCTGGAAAATCCTGGCCTTTTCCGGGAGATCCTGGGGGAGTTCCTCAAGGAGGTGGCGGCATGAGGTTCCAGGTGGGGGATAAGGCCAGCTATACCCAGACCCTCTCCGAGGCCCATGTGGCCCTCTTCGTGGGGGCGGTGGGGGACACCAACCCCCTGCACGTGGACGAGGTCTACGCCCAAAGGAGCCGCTTTGGCGGCCGCATCGCCCAAGGGATCCTGGTGGCGGGCCTGATCTCCACGGTCATCGGCACCAAGCTCCCGGGCCGGGGGGCCATCTACCTTTCCCAGACCCTGCGCTTCCTCAAGCCCACCCGCCTGGGGGACACCGTCACCGCCACCGCGGTGGTCAAGGCGGTGCGGGAGCGGGAAAAGGGAGGGGTGGTCCTCACCTTGGACACCTTCTGCGAGAACCAGCGGGGGGAGAGGGTCCTCGAGGGGGAGGCGGTGGTGCTGTACGAGGCGGAAGAGGAACCTGAGGGCGGAAGGCCCTAGGGAATAAAGGAGGCGGAAGATGCGAAAGGCAATCGGGTTCTTGGTCCTCGCCATGGGGCTGGCCCTGGCGCAAACCTCCCTGAAGGTGGGGGTGATCCTCCCCCTCTCCGGGGTCTCGGCGGTGTCGGGCAAGGCGGCCCTCAACGGCATCCAGCTGGCCGCCGACGAGGTGAACGCCCAGGGCAAGGTGAGGCTGGAGCTGGTGGTGGCCGACGACGGCACGGACGCGGCCAAGGCGGTCCCCGCCTTCACCAAGCTGATGACCGTGGACAAGGTGGACGTGGTGATCGGGGGTCTGGCCAGCGGGGTCACCTTTGCCCTTTCCGGGCCGGTGAAGCAGTACGGGCCCCTTTTCCTGTGCATCGGGGCTGCCAGCTCCGTGGTGGAGCAGGCCTTTGAGGGCTACCCCCTCTTCTTCCACTACCACCCCTGGGACTACCACAACGTGACCGCCGCCTTGCAGTTCTTCCAGTCCCTGGCCAAGGACCATGGGGCCAAGAAGGTGGCCATCCTCTACGAGGACGGCCCCTTTGGCTCGGCAGGGATCGCGGTGTACAAGCAGCAGCTGGAGCGGCTCGGCTACCAGGTCCAGGCGGAACCCTACAAGGCGGGCAGCGGGCAGTTCACCCCCATCCTCACCCGCTTCCGCGCCTTCGCCCCCGATATCCTCTACTGGATCGGCTACGACGTGGACGCCCTGCCCATCGCCACCCAGGCCCGGCAGGTGGGCCTCAGGCCTAAGCTCATCTACGGGGCCCCGCCCTCCTGGCCCATCGGCTTTGAGAAAAACCCCCTTTCCAACGACGTGGCCGGCATGACCGCCTGGCTGCCCACCGTGCCCAACGCCGAGTCCCGGCGCTTTGTGGAGGCCTACCGCAAGAAGTACGGGGAGGTCACGGAGGAGTACATGGCCCCCATGGGGTACACCATCGTCAAGAGCCTGGCCCTGGCGGTGGAACGAGCCGGGAGCACGGACAAGAACCAGATCGCCCAGGCCCTGGCGGGCTTGCGCATGAATACCCCCTTTGGCCCCCTGGCCTTTAAGCCCTCGGACACCGGCCGGACCAAGTACCAGGGGTTTGGACCGGAGATCTGGTTCCAGTTCCAGTACCTCGAGGGCTCCCGCCGCCCGGTCTTCCCCAAGGAAAAGGCCGCCCGGCCCCTTCGCTACCCTGGGGAGTACTACCTGCGCTGAGGCCGAGGCCCCCTAGACCATGGAGCTCCTCTTCCAGACCCTTCTCAACGGCCTCCTCATGGCGGGGGTCTACGCCCTGGTGGCCACCGGCCTGGCCCTTTCCTTGGGGGTGGTGGGCATCGTCAACTTCGCCCACGGGGAGTTCCTCATGCTGGGGGCCTTCCTCTCCTACCTGCTCTTCGCCTTCCAGGGGATGGACCCCCTTCTCTCCCTGGGCCTGGCCTTCCTGGCCGCCTTCCTGGTGGGGGCCCTGGTCTATCGGGGCCTGATCCGCCCCGTCCTCAGGGCCCCAGAGCTCAACCAGATGCTCCTCACCTTTGGCCTTTCCGTCCTGTTGCAGAACCTGGCCCTCCTCCTCTTCGGCGCGGATACCCGGGTGGTGGCCCCGCCCTACCAGGCCACCACCCTGACCCTGGGGCCCTTCTTCCTGGGGGCGGTACCCCTGGGGGCCTTCCTGCTCTCGGGGGCCTTGCTCCTGGTCTTGCAGCTCTTCCTCACCCGGAGCCGCCTGGGCCTGGCGGTGCGGGCGGTGGCGCAAAACCGCCTGGCCCCGGGGCTTTTGGGGATTGAGGCCGATGGGGTCTACCTTCTGGCCTTTGGCCTTTCCGCCGCCTTGGCGGGGGTGGCGGGGGTGATGCTCTCGGTGATGCTCTACGCCAGCCCCTCCGTGGGCTTCCTCTTCACCCTGAAGTCCTTCGCCATCGTGGCCCTGGCGGGCCTAGGCAACCTCAAGGGGGTGGTGCCGGCGGCCATGGTCTTGGCCGTGGCGGAGGCCCTGGTGAGCACCTATGTCCCGGGCGGGGGAGGGTGGGTGGAGGCGGTCTTTTTCCTGGTGCTCTTCCTGGCCCTGGTGGGCCGGGCCTGGAGGGGGGTATGAGGGGATCGGCGCGGCGCTGGGCGGTGGGAGGGTTCCTCCTGGCCTTTGGCCTTCTGCCCTTCCTGCCCCTGGGGGTGTGGCGGGCCTTCCTCCTGGACGTGGGCTTCTTCGTCCTCATCTTCACCGCCTTGGCCCTCTCCTGGGACCTGGTGGCCCGCACCGGGCAGCTTTCCTTGGCCCACGGGGCCTTTTTCGGCCTTGGGGCCTATGGGGCCGGGCTTTTGGCCCCCGGGCTGGGGACCCTCCCCGCCCTCCTCCTGGGGGCCTTGCTGGCCGGGGCCGGGGCCCTTGTGCTGGGGGCCGTTACCTTAAGGCTCCACGGCCTCTACTTCGCCATCGCCAGCCTGGCCTTCAGCGAGGTCCTGCGCACCCTCACCCTGCGCCTGGCCTTCACCGGGGGGCCCATCGGCCTGCCCGTGCCCCCGCCCTTTGGGGGTGCTTGGCCCCTGGCCGCCTATTACCTGGGCTTTGGGGCCTTCCTCCTGGCGGTGGCCCTCAGCCTTTGGGCCGAGGGGAGCCCCTTCCGCCTGGCCCAGGCCGCCACCCGCCAGTCGGAGGCCGTGGCCCGGGTCCTGGGGGTGCGGGTGGTGCGGGTGAAGCTCCTTTCCCTCCTCCTGGGGAGCCTGGTGGCGGGGCTGGCCGGGGGGGTGTACGGCATGAAGGCCCTTTTCCTTTCCCCCTACGACGCCTTCAGCCTGGGCCGGGCGGTGGAGGCCTTGGTCATCCCCATCTTCGGGGGGCTTTACAGCACCTTAGGGCCCCTGCTGGGCGGGGTGGTCCTGGTGGGGCTGGAGCAGGCCCTGCGCCTGTGGATCAAGGAGGGGTACCTGGTGGTCTACGGGGCCATCCTGGTCCTGGTCATCCTCTTCCTGCCCCGTGGGCTCTTGGGCCTTTGGGGAGGGCGGCGTGGCTAGGCTGCTGGAGGTCAAGGGGGTTAGCAAGCGCTTCCTGGGCCTTTGGGCCTTGAAGGCGGTGCACCTGCACCTCGAGGAGGGGGAGATCCTGGCGGTCATCGGCCCCAACGGGGCGGGAAAGAGCACCCTTTTGAACGTGATCTCTGGCCTCCTCAGGCCCGATGGGGGAGGGGTTTTCCTCCAGGGGGAGGAGGTCACCCACCTGCCCCCGGAGGCCCGCACCCACCGCGGCCTGGGCCGGGCCTTCCAGATCGTCCAGCCCCTGCCGGAGCTCACGGTGCGGGAGAACCTCCTGGTGGGGGCCCTTTTTGGCAAGCCGGGCGCCTCGAGGCGGGAAGGGGAGGCCTGGGTGGAAAGGGTGCTGGAGCTGACCGGCCTGGCCCCCCGGGCCGAGGCCCTGGCAGGGGAGCTGACCCTTTTGGAGGACAAGCGCCTGGAGCTGGCCCGGGCCCTGGCCACCCGGCCCAAGGTGCTCCTCCTGGACGAGGTCATGGCCGGTCTGCGGCCCAAGGAGGCGGAGGAGGCCATCGCCCTGGTGCGGCGCATCCGCGAAAGCGGGGTGGCCATCCTCTTCATCGAGCACCTGATGCCGGTGGTCAAGGCCCTGGCCGACCGCGTGGTGGTCCTGGACTACGGCGAGGTGATCGCCGAGGGGCCTTACGAGGCGGTGGCCCAGGCGGAGCGGGTGCGGGAGGCCTACCTGGGGAGGCGGGCATGAGGCTGCGGGTGGAAGGGTTGGAGTCGGGCTACGCCAAGGCCCAGGTCCTCTTCGGGGTGGACCTCGAGGTGGAGGAGGGGGAGCTGGTGGCCCTCCTGGGGGCCAATGGGGCGGGCAAGACCACCCTGCTCCGGACCATCTCCGGGCTCCTTAAGCCCTGGAAGGGCAGGGTGGAGCTGGATGGCAGGGACCTCCAGGGCCTTTCCCCGGCCCGGCGGGCCCGGCTGGGCTTGGGCCACGTCCCCGAGGGGCGGCAGCTTTTCCCCCTCATGAGCGTGGAGGAAAACCTGCGCCTGGGGGCGGCCTTCCTGGCCCCAGGGCGGGAGGGGGAGGGCTTTGCCCGGGCCTACGCCCTCTTTCCCCGCCTCGCCGAGCGTAGGCGGCAGCTGGCCGGCACCCTTTCCGGGGGGGAGCAGCAGATGCTGGCCATCGCCCGGGCCCTCATGGGCTTCCCCCGCATCCTTCTGGTGGATGAACCCTCCTTGGGCCTTTCGCCCCGGCTGGCCGAGGAGGTGCTTTTGGCCCTGCGCCGGGTGGCCGAGGAGGGGGTGGGGGTCCTCCTGGTGGAGCAGAACGTGGCCCTGAGCCTGGAGGTGGCGGGTAGGGCTTACGTGATGGAGCACGGGCGCATCGTCCTGAAGGGGAGCGCCACCAATCTCCTGCAGGACCCAAGGGTGCGGGAGGCCTACCTGAGCCTCTAGATGGGGGCACCGCCCCGGGCCTAAAGGCCTCTTTGCAGGATGGGAATAAGCTCGGGCCGCACCAGCTCAGGGGGCGGGGCCTGGCCTGCCCGGAGGAGGGCGCGGACCCGGGTCATGCTGATGGAAAGCCGCTTCTCCCGGTGCCCCTCGGGGCAGGTCCTTTCCGAGGCGATGCCGCCGCAGAGGGGGCAGTGGAAGACGGCCCCCACCCGCAGGATCTCTATGCCCAAGGGGGGGAGCCGGTCAAAGATGCGGTGGGCGGCGTAGGGGTCGTAGAAGTCCCCTACCCCGGCGTGGTCCCGGCCTACCAGGAAGTGGGTGGCCCCGAAGTTCTTGCGCACCAGGGCGTGAAAGACCGCCTCCTTGGGCCCGGCGTAGCGCATGGGGGTGGCCAGGCCGAAAAGGGCCACCCGCTCCTGGGGAAGGAAGCCCTCCAAGAGGGCCTGGTAGGCCTCGAGGATCACTCCCGTGGGGAAATCGTCCGCCTTTTTGGCCCCCAGGATGGGGTGGACCAGGACCCCGTCGGCCAGCTCCAGACCCAGGCGGATCAGGTACTCGTGGGCCCGGTGGGGGGCGTTGCGGGTCTGGAAGGCCACCACCTTCCCCCAGCCCCGTTCCCGGAAGAAGGCCCGCACCTCCTCCGGGGTCTTTTCCAGGGGGCCCCTTTCCCGGGGCCTGAGCACCTCCACCTGCCCCCCTAGGGCGTAGGGCCCCTTGGCATAAAACCGGGCCACCCCCGGGTGGGCCGGGCTCTCTGTGCCGAACACCTCCCGCGCCAGGGCCTCCAGGTCCAGGGCGTAGGCCTCGGCCACGTGGACAAGGGCCACCACCTCCTTCCCGTGGACCAGGCCTAGGGTGTCCCCCGGGCCTACCCTGGGTTTTTCCCGGCTCTGCAGGAGGATGGGGAGGCTCCAGACCTCCCCCGTGGGCAGGCGCATCTCGTAGGCCACAGAGAGGGCCTCTTCCCGGGTCATGAAGCCCCGCACCGGGTGGAAGGCCCCGCTTGCCAGGTTCTCCAGGTCCAGCCGCTCGTCCTCGCCGATGGTAAGGGTCAAGAGGGTTTCCCGCATGGCCGCCTCCTTTAGGCCAAAACCTGTTCCAGGTCCACCAGGGGCCCAGGGGCCTGGGCGAAGATCCGCGCCACCTCCCCCAGGATCCAGAGGGCAGGGGAGCGCACCTCCACCCCGTCTTGGGCCACCTCCTCCAAGGCGGCCTGGACCCGGCGCTCCTCGGGGGTGGAGGCCTTCTCCACGAAGAGGGTGGGCTCCTTAGGGTCGCGCCCCAGCCGGATGAGCTCCCGGGCGATCCAGGCTCGACGCTTCACCCCCATGAGGACCACCAGGGTGGGGACGTGGGCGAAGGGCCTGAGGTCGGGGTAGCCCCCGCCTTCCAGGACCCCAGAGACGGCGGCGAAGCCGTGGGCGATCCCCCGGTGGGTGAGGGGGAGGCAGGGGGCAAGGAGGCTGGTCACCCCGGGGACCACCTCCACGGGGATCCCGTGCCGCAGGAGGAAGAGGATCTCCTCTCCCCCCCGGCCAAAGACCAGGGGGTCTCCTCCCTTAAGCCGCACCACCAGGGGATGGGTGCGGGCGTAGCGCAGGAGGAGGCGGTGGATGGCCTCCTGTTTTTCGCTTTCCCCCTCCTCTTTGCCCACGTAGATCCTTTCCCCCCGGGCCAGGGCCAGGATGCGGGGGTCCACCAGGCGGTCGTGGAGGACCACCGGGGCTTCCCGGAGGAGGCGGAGGGCCTTGAGGGTGAGGAGCTCCGGGTCCCCAGGGCCGGCCCCCACCAGGTAGACCCTACCCATGGGCCACCCCCCGGTAGACCAGCTGCCCGCCGATGAAAAGGAGCCAGAGGAGGAGGACCAGCCGCAAGGGTTCCCGGGGGAGCCAGGTGGCGAAAAGGGCCCCCGCGCCCGCCCCCAGGACCCCGCCCGCGCTCAGGCCGAGGAGGAGGCCGGGGTCCACCTGGCCCAGGAGGAGGTGCACCCCCCCGCCCAGCAGGGCCAGGACCAGGCCGAAGAGGAGATCCGTGCCCACCACCTTCTGGGGGGAAAGGCGGGTGGCGTAAAGGAGGAGAAGGGTGCCCAAAGCCCCTGCCCCGGCAGAGGAGAAGCCCACCTCGAGGCCGATGCCAAAGGCCCCAGGGGGCAGTAGCCCGGGCCTTTCCTGACCCCTGGGGTTGCCCTTGAGGCTGCGCCAAAGCCCGAGCCCCGCCGAGACCGCCACGGTGAGCCCCACCAGCAGGAGGATGAGGTCCTTGGCCCCCTTGAGGCCCGTGAGGAGGACGCTTCCCAAAAGCACCCCCGGCACCCCCCCGAGGAGGAGGCGGAAAAGGGCCTGGGCGTCCACCTGTCGCCGCAGGAGGTAAACCCCACCCGCGGGTACCTTCACCAGGAAGCCGAAGAGGAGGGCCGTGCCCACAGCCACCTCCGGGGGAAGCCCCAGGAGAAGGATGAGGAGGGGGGCGGTGATGGTGCCTGCCCCTACCCCCGTGACCCCGATGGCGAAGGCGATGAGAAAGCCCAGAAGAAAGGCCATCTATCCCTCCTTCCCGTGCAGGTGGATGCCGCACTCCAGCTTGCCCTTCCCTGCCCAACGCCCCGAGCGGGGGTCATTGGGGTCCAGGGGCTTGGCCGTGCAGGGGGCGCAGCCGATGGAGAGGTAGCCCTGGTCGTAAAGGGGCAGGTAGGGGAGGCCTTGCACTGCCAGGTAGGCGAAGACCTCCTTAAGGCTCCAGTCGTAAAGGGGGTTCACCTTCTTGAGGCGGTGGCCCGAGGGGAGAAGGGCCTCCTCCAGGGGTTGGAGGTGGGCCCGGGTGGGGGATTGCTCCCGCCTCAGCCCCGTGAACCAGGTGTCGTAGGCCTCCAGGGCCTGGAAAAGGGGCTCCACCTTGCGGATTTGGCAGCAACGGTGGGGGTCGCTCTGGTAGAGGTTGCCGTAGCGGCGCTCTTGCTCCTCCCGGGAAAGGGCGGGAGTGAGGTTCACCAGGCAGAAGCCCAGACGCCTTTGCATCTCGTCCCGGTAGGCGTAGACCTCGGGGAAGTGGTAGCCGGTGTCCAGGAAAAGGACGGGGATGTCGGGCCTGAGCTCCAGAAGCAGGTGGAGCACCGCCACGTCCTCGGCCTGGAAGCTGCAGGTGAAGCAGGGGTTCTGGCTTTGGGCCAGGGCTTCCCCTACCAGGGTCTTGACGGCCTTTACCTTGTCCATACCTCCTCCAGGGCGGCTTCAGCCTTGGCCATGGCCTTGGGCAGGCCTTCCTTAGGGTCTAGGTCCAATGCTTCCAGGGCTTGGTCCACGATGCGGTACCAAAGCCGTTTCCTCGCCTCAAAGTCCGGGATTTGCGCGATCCTGGGCCTTAGGGTGCGGAGGTAGGCCACGAGTTCCCCGTAAGCCAGGGGCAAAAGGGCGGCAAACCGCTCCTTGAGGCGCACCGCCAGGGCGGGGGCGGCCCCCGAGGTGGAAAGGGCCACCACCAGCTCCCCCCGGCGCAGCACCGCGGGGAGGATGGCGCTGGCGTTTTCCGGGTCGTCCACCGCCACCAGGAAGATGCGCCTTTCCTCTGCTTCCCGCCGCACCTCGGGGTGGATGGCCTTGTCCTTGGGGTGGCTTACCACCAGGAAAAAGCCCTCCAGGTCCCCCCTTCGGTAGCCCCGCCGCACCCACCGGATGCGGCCCTCCTGGGCCAGGGCCTCGAGGTCCCCCGGGTCCTCCTGGGCCAGGACGGTGACCTCGGCCCCGGCTTCCAGCAAGGCCCTGAGCTTTTGCGGCGTCTCGGGCCCGCCGCCGACGAGGAGGACGGGCTTGCCGCGGAGGTCCAGCATCAGGGGGAAGTAGCCCATGGCTCCTCCTCCAAGGCCTTCCTGAAGCCTTGCAGCATGCTGCCCATCCGTTCCTTCTCGTCCACGTAGAAGGGCCTCACCCCCCATTCCCTCAGGGCGTCGGCGGTGACCCGGCCCACGGCCACGGCCTTCACCCGGGTGTTCAGGGCCTCCTGGAGGGCCTTGGGGTTTTCGGCCCCTTCAAAGAGAAACTCCACCTGGATGGCGGCCACGAAGGCCACGGCCTCCACCGCGCCCTCGAGGATGCCCTCTTCCAGGGCCCGGATGCCCTCTGGGTTTGGCAGGTGGCGGTAGGGCATGAGGGGAAGGACCTGGTACCCTCTTTCCCTCAGGGCCGTTTCCAGGAGGGGCAAGGGTTTGCCGTAAAGCTGCAGGGCTGCCTTGCCCGCCCCCTGGGGGAGGAGGGGGATGAGGCTTGGGCTCGTCCCGTCCCCGGTGGCCTGGGGGGGTAAGCCCTCCTCCCGCAGGACCCGGGCCGCCTTGGCTCCCCGGGCCAGGCGGTGGGCCTCGGCCAAGGGCCCCCTAAGGTCCAGGCCCAGGGTCTTCGCCCCCTGGAGGAGGTCCCGCACCCCCACCCCGGTGGTGGCCAGGAAGAGGTCCACCCCCCTGCCGAGTTCCAGGAGGTGGTCTTCCCACTCGGGCACGGGGACCTTTTCCGTGGCCTGGGTGGGGAAGAGAAGGGGCGTGAAGCCGAGCTTCTGGGCTAAGGCCTTAAACTCCTCCTGCCGCCTCAAGCCGGCGTAGGCGATGCGCATCCCCACCCCCTATACCGCGCACTCCCCGCGCCCAAGCCGCACGCTGAAGGCCTCCCCTTCCCCTCCGAGGTCCTGGTAGAACTCGGGCGCCTCCTCGTAAGGGGGAACTTCCTGAAACTCTTCCAATATAGCCTTGAAGGAGGCCACCCTCACCCGGTCCAGGTAGGCCTGGAAGCCTTCTCCGTTTTCCCGCTCCTCCAGGTAACGCCGCAGGATCCTTTCCACGGCCTCGGGGACCCGGCGGGCGGGGATGCGGCCCACCACCTGGCCAAAACGGGCTTCTCCCTCGCGGGTGCGCCCCCCCAGGAGGAGGACGTAGTGGGGCACCTCCCTTTCCCCCACCTTGCGGCTGGAGCCGTAGAAGCCGATGTCCGCGATGTGGTGTTGTCCGCAAGAGTTGGGACAGCCGGAGATCTTGAGGCTCACCGCCTTTATCCCCGGGTCCTGGGCCAGGGGAAGGGCCCTTAGCCTTTCCTCTAGGGCCTGGGCCAGGCCCCGGGAGCGGGTGAGGGCCAGGTTGCAGGTGTCGGCCCCGGGGCAGCGGGTGATGTCCAGGAGGGTGTGGGCGTCCGCATGGGCAAGCCCCGCTTGCAAAAGGGCCTCGTAAAGCCCGCCCAGGGCCTCCTCCGGAACGTGGCGCAGGAGGAGGTTTTGGCTGATGGCGCTCCGCACCTCCCCGGCGTAGGTTTCGGCCAGGTCGGCCAGGGCCCTGAGCCCCTCAGGGGTGATGTCCCCCAGGGGCAGGCGGACGGTGACGGTGTAAAAGCCTTCTTGTTTCTGCCGGAAGAGGTTGGTGCGCCGCCAGGCATCAAACCCAGGGGCAAAGGAAAAGGGTTTCCGCGGGGGGTTGGGCAGGCGGGGCGGGGGAGGGTCTTGGGGCGGGGTCCAGGCCTCGAGGTCCGCCCCGCTCGCCGTGAGCCTCACCACGCGCCTTTCCTCCCGCACCGCCTCCCGGAAGGCGGCGATGCCCCATTTCTTCACCAGGAACTTGAGCCGGGCCTGG
This sequence comes from Thermus sp. CCB_US3_UF1, assembly GCF_000236585.1. NCBI lineage: Bacteria > Thermotogati > Deinococcota > Deinococci > Thermales > Thermaceae > Thermus > Thermus sp. CCB_US3_UF1. Next base: position 1,342,931 of record NC_017278.1, on the reverse strand, counting down.
GTGAGGACCTTGCGGTTCCCGTAGCGGTCAAAGAGGCGGATGATGGCCAGCAGGGTGGGGAGGAGGTCCTCCTCGGGGGTAAAGGGCTCCAGGAGCTCCGCGCCCATGGGGGCAGCCCCCAGGCCCCCGCCCACGTAGATGCGGAAGCCCCGTTTTCCTCCTTCCCGGGCGGCCACCACGCCGATGTCGTGGATGGGGGTGCGGGCGTGGTCCGAGGCGCACCCCTCAAAGGCAATCTTGAACTTCCGGGGCAGGTTCTGCCCCACGGGGTGGCGGAGGAAGTAACGGTAGGCCTGCTCCGCGTAAGGGGTCACGTCAAAGGCCTCCTCCGGGGAGACGCCCGCGTAGGGGCAGCAGGTGATGGCCCGGATGGAGTGGCCGCAGGCCTCGCGGGTGGTGAGGCCCACGGCGTTCACCATCCGCAGAACCTGGGGCACATCCCGGCGGTGCACGTGGTGGAGCTGCACCGCCTGCCGAGTGGTCACGTGGGCCAGGCGGTTTTCCGCGTACCGCTCCGCCACCTCGGCCAGGACCCTGAGCCCCTCGGGGGTGATGCGCCCCACGGGGAGCTTGATGCGGATCATGTGGTGCTCGGGGCGGCCCCGGATGCCGTAGATGCCGTTTTTCAGGCGGTAGACCCGGAAGTCCTCTGGATCGGCCTCTCCCGCCTCGAGGCGGGCGATCATGGCCTCCAGGTACCGGATCTCCGCTTCCACCACCTCAGGAAGCCCTGCCATAGCCCTCTCCTTCTCCCCCCTCCGGGGATTGGCCGGTATGGTATACCATTGAGCCCATGAAAGTAAAGGGTATATGGTCTTTGTGCCCCTCCACCCTTTTTCCCGGATGGGCGTGCTATAGTGGCCTTACAGGCTAGGGGTGCCCCAAGGGAGGGGCTGAGAGCTGGGTGCTTCCCAGCAACCCTTGGAACCTGATCCGGGTAATGCCGGCGGAGGGAAGCCTATGCGAAGCGCCCTAACCCCCACAACCCAAACCCCATCCCCAGGGCCGCGCGGGGCCCCCTGCCGGCCTAAGGGGGTGGTGGCTTGCAGGGACGGCTCTATCTGGTGGTGACCCCCAGGCCCGGCTGGACCTGGGAGGAGGTTCTGGACCGCACGGAGCGGGCCCTGGCGGGGGGCGTGGAGGTCCTGCAGCTCAGGGCCAAGGACTGGGAGGCCCGGCCCATCCTGGAGCTGGGGGAGCGGATGGGCCTTCTGGCCCGGCGCTACGGGGTCCCCTTCTTCCTCAACGACCGCCCGGACCTGGCCGCCCTCCTGGGGGCGGACGGGGTGCACCTGGGCCAGGGGGACCTGAGGCCGGAGGAGGCCCGGCGCTTTTTTGGGGGGCTGGTGGGCCGCTCCACCCACGCCCCCGAGCAGGCCCTAAAGGCCCTGGAGGAGGGGGCGGACTACCTTTCCGTGGGCCCGGTGTGGGAGACCCCCACCAAGCCGGGCCGCCCGGCGGCGGGCCTGGGGTACGTGCGCTGGGCGGCGGCCCACCTGGGGGAGAAGCCCTGGTTCGCCATCGGGGGGATAGACCTTGGCAACCTGGACCAGGTCCTGGCGACTGGGGCCAGGCGGGTGGTGGTGGTCCGGGCCATCCTGGACGCCGAGGACCCCGAAGGGGCGGCCCGGGCCTTCCGGGAGCGGCTTTATGGTGTGGCTTAACGGCGAGGCCAAACCCCTAGAGGGAAGGGAGCTGAGGGAGGTCCTGGCCGAGATGGGCGTGGACCTTGGGCGGGTGGCGGTCCTCCTCAACGAGGAGGCCTATCCCGGACGGGATTTGCCCCCCCATGTCCTCCGCGAGGGGGATGTGGTGGAGGTGGTGGCCCTGATGCAAGGAGGCTAGATGGACACCTGGCAGGTGGGAGGGATAACCCTGCGAAGCCGCCTCATCCTGGGCTCGGGGAAGTTCCGGGACTTCGGGGTGATGCGGGAGGCCATTAAGGCCGCGGGGGCGGAGGTGGTGACGGTTTCCGTAAGGCGGGTGGAGGTGGGGGCCCCGGGGCACGTGGGGCTTCTGGAGGCCCTGGAGGGCGTGCGCCTCCTGCCCAACACCGCCGGGGCCCGCACCGCCGAGGAGGCGGTGCGCCTGGCCCGGCTGGGCCGGGCCCTGACCGGGGAGGGTTGGGTGAAGCTGGAGGTGATCCCCGACCCCGCCTACCTCCTCCCCGACCCCCTGGAGACCCTGAAGGCGGCGGAAAGGCTTCTGGAGAAGGGCTTTACCGTCCTCCCCTACATGGGCCCGGACCTGGTCCTGGCCCGGCGGCTTGCCGCCCTGGGCACGGCCACGGTGATGCCCCTGGCCGCCCCCATCGGCTCGGGCTGGGGGGTGCGAACCCGGGCCCTTCTGGAGCTCTTCGCCCGGGAGCGGGCGGGCCTGCCCCCGGTGGTGGTGGACGCGGGCCTCGGCCTTCCCTCCCATGCGGCGGAGGTTCTGGAGATGGGGCTGGACGCGGTCTTGGTCAACACGGCCATCGCCGAGGCGAAAGACCCCCCGGCCATGGCCGAGGCCTTCCGCCTGGCGGTGGAGGCGGGGCGGAAGGCCTTCCTGGCCGGGCCCATGCGGCCTAGGGAAGGGGCGAGCCCCTCGAGCCCCACCGCCGGCGTCCCCTTGGGGAGGGAAGGGTGAGGGCCGAGGTGGCCGTGGTGGGGGCGGGGATCATCGGGGCCCTGGCCGCCTACGAGCTGAGGAAGCGGGGCCTCGAGGTCCTCCTCCTGGACGCGGGGAAGGAGGGGGCCGCCACCCTGGCCAGCGCGGGGATGCTGGCCCCCCACCCGGAGGGGCTTTCCGGGGAGCTTTTGCAGGCGGGGCTTTGGGCCCTGGAGTATTACCCCGCCCTCCTGGAGGAGCTTTTGGCCCGGGGCTTCCGGGTGGAGGCCGGCTTCTCCGGGGTGGGGGTGGTGGCCCTCTCCGGGGCGGAAAGGGAGGCCTGGGGGGCGGAAGGGGCCCCGCCCTACCCCGTGCGGGGAGGCCAGGGCTACCGGGCCTTCCCTGGGGGGTACGTCCACCCTAGGGCCCTGCGGGAAGCCCTCCTGGAGGCCCTAAAGGCCATGGGGGTCACTCTCCTTTGGGCCGAGGTGGAGAGGGTAGCGGAGGGCCGGGTCTTCTGGCGGGAAGGGGAGGCCAGGGCCCGGGCCATCCTCCTCGCCGTGGGGGCCTGGGGGGGGCGGTTTGGCCTGCCGGTGCGGCCCCTCAAGGGGGAGGCCCTCCTCCTGGAAGGGCCGGCCCCGCCCCTGCCCCTCTTCGCCGGGGAGGGGTACCTCCTTCCCCGGGAGGGCGGGGTCTACGTGGGGGCCACCCAGCGGGAGGGGTTTGGCGGCGGGGTGGACCTTTGGGGCCTGCGCTTCCTGGCGGACTACGCCCACGAGCGCTTCCCCCTTCTGGAAGGGGCTCCCTTCCGGGGGGTGGTCTACGGCTACCGCCCCTTGGGGGAGGTTTTCGTGGGCCAGGTGGAGGGAAACGTTTGGGCGGCGGTGGGGCATGGGCGAAACGGGGTCCTCCTGGCCCCGTGGACGGCTAGGCGGCTTTTGGGGCTTTTGGGGGTGGAAGGATGACGCAGCTGGAGGCGGCAAAGAAGGGACGCATCACCGAGGAAATGGCCTACGTGGCCGAGCAGGAAGGGGTTTCCCCGGAGTGGGTGCGCCAGGGGGTGGCGGCGGGGCGGATCGTGATCCCCAGGAACCCCAACCACAAGACCCTGAGGGACTTCAAGGGCATCGGCGAGGGGCTCTCCGTGAAGGTGAACGCCAACCTGGGCACCTCCTACGATTACGTGGACCTCGAGGCCGAGGTGGAAAAGGCCCGGGTGGCCATCCGCTACGGGGCGGACACCCTCATGGACCTCTCCACCGGGGGGGATCTGAAGGCCATAAGGCGGCGGATCCTGGAGGTGGCCACCGTTCCCTTGGGCACCGTGCCCATCTATGAGGCCGAGTTCCGGGCCGCCAAGCGCAAGAACTTCTTTGACATGTCCGCGGACGAGCTCCTCCAGGTCATAGAGGAGCACGGGCGGGAGGGGGTGGACTACATCACCGTCCACGCGGGGGTGACCCTGAGGAACCTGGAGGTCTACCGCCAGGCCCGCCGCACCACGGGGATCGTGAGCCGGGGTGGGGGACTCATGGCCGCCTGGATGCTCCACCGCGGGGAGGAAAACCCCCTCTACGCCCGCTTTGACGACCTCCTGGACATCGCCCGCACCTACGACCTGACCCTTTCCTTGGGGGACGGCCTCCGCCCGGGCTCCCTGGCCGACAGCACCGACCGGGCCCAGATCGCCGAGCTCCTCACCATCGGGGAGCTGGTGGAAAGGGCCCGGCGGGCCGGGGTCCAGGCCATGGTGGAGGGGCCGGGGCATATCCCCCTCAGCGAGGTGGCGGCCAACGTGCAGATCCAGAAAAAGCTCACGGGCCACGCCCCCTTCTACATCCTGGGCATGCTCCCCGTGGACACCGCCGCGGGCTTTGACCACATCGCCGGGGCCATCGGCGGGGCCCTGGCCGGCTGGTGGGGAGCGGACATGCTCTGCTACCTGACCCCGGCGGAGCACCTGGGCCTGCCCACCGCCGAGCACGTGAAGGAGGGGGTCATCGCCTTCAAGATCGCCGCCCACGCCGCCGACGTGGCCCGGGGGAACCCGAGGGCCCTGGAGCGCAACCGGAAGATGTCCGAGGCCCGCTACCGCCTGGACTGGGAGGGGCAGTTTGCCCTCTGCCTTTACCCGGAGGAGGCCAGGCGGCTCAGGGAGGAGAGGGGCTCCAGGACCAAGGCCTGCAGCATGTGCGGGCCCTTCTGCCCCATGAACCTGGTGGAGGCGGTTCTCCGGGGGCAGGGCCAGGGGCTTCCCCTGGCCTAGGGGGGTGGCCGTGCGGGTGGCCCTCACCATCGCCGGCTCGGACTCCGGGGGCGGGGCCGGGGTCCAGGCTGACCTCAAGACCTTCTTCCGCTTCGGGGTGTACGGGGCGAGCGCCCTCACCCTGGTCACCGCCCAGAACACCCTGGGGGTGGAGGCCCTCCATCTGCTTCCCCCGGAGCTGGTCTACGCCCAGATCCGGAGCGTGGCCCAGGACCTCCCCCTCCACGCGGCCAAGACCGGGGCCCTGGGGGATGCGGGGATCGTCCAGGCGGTGGCCGAAGGGGTGCGCCGCTTCGGCATCGCCCCCCTGGTGGTGGACCCGGTCATGGTGGCCAAGGGCGGGGACCCCCTGCTGGCCCCCGAGGCGGTTTCCGCCCTCAAGGAGGGGCTTTTCCCCTTGGCGGACCTCATCACCCCCAACAGCCTCGAGGCCGAAGCCCTCCTGGGAAGCCCCATCCGCACCCTGGAGGAGGCCAAGGCCGCGGCCATGGCCCTCCTGGAACTGGGCCCCCGGGCGGTCCTCCTCAAGGGGGGGCATCTGGAGGGGGAGGAGGCGGTGGACCTCCTGGCCACCCGGGAGGGGGTCCGGGCCTTTTCCGCCCCCCGGGTGCGGACCCGAAACACCCACGGCACGGGCTGCACCCTCTCTGCGGCCATCACCGCCCTCCTGGCCCAGGGGAAGCCCCTGGAGGAGGCGGTGGCCCAGGCCAAGGCCTACCTCACCCGGGCCCTAGAAACCGCCCCCCCCTTAGGCCAGGGGCACGGGCCCCTCAACCACTTCGCCAGCCCTTGACCTTCCTCTGAAAAAGGGGGGGCAAGATGGGGCCCGGGAGGGAAAGCATGAAGCGTAGGGATATCCTCAAAGGCGGCCTAGCAGCTGGGGCCCTGGCCCTCTTGCCCAAGGGCGGGGCTCAGGGTGCCCCCCAGAACCAACCCAGCCTGGGAAGGCGCTACCGCAACCTGATCGTCTTCGTCTACGACGGCTTCTCCTGGGAGGACTACGCCATCGCCCAGGCCTACGCCCGGCGGCGCCTGGGCCGGGTTTTGGCCCTGGAGCGGCTCCTGGCCCGCTACCCCAACGGCCTCATGAACACCTTTAGCCTCACCAGCTACGTCACCGAGTCCAGCGCCGCCGGGAACGCCTTCTCCTGCGGGGTCAAGACGGTGAACGGGGGCCTGGCCATCCACGCGGACGGCACCCGGCTCAAGCCCTTCTTCGCCGCGGCCAAGGAGGTGGGGAAGGCGGTGGGCCTGGTGACCACCACCACCATCACCCACGCCACCCCGGCCAGCTTCGTGGTCTCCAACCCCGACCGCAACGCCGAGGCCCAGATCGCCGAGCAGTACCTGGCCTTCGGGGCCGAGGTCTACCTGGGCGGGGGGGACCGGTTCTTCAACCCCGAGAAGCGCCAGGACAAGAAGGACATGTACGCCGAGTTCGCCAAGGCCGGCTACGGGGTGGCCAAGACCCCGGAGGAGCTCGCCCGGGCCACGGCCAGCAAGCTCCTGGGGATCTTCTCCGATAGCCACGTCCCCTACGAGGTGGACCGCCGCTTCCAGGGGGTGAGGGTGCCGAGCCTCAAGGAGATGGTCCAGGCCGCCCTCCCCCGGCTGGCCTCCTACCGGAATGGCTTCGTCCTCCAGGTGGAGGCGGGGCGGATTGACCACTCCAACCACCTCAACGACCCCGCGGCCACCCTGTGGGACGTGCTGGCGGCGGACGAGGCCCTCGAGGTCCTCACCGCCTTCGTGGACCGCAACCCGGACACCCTCCTCATCCTCACCTCCGACCACGCCACCGGGGTGGGGGCCCTCTATGGGGCGGGGCGGAGCTACCTGGAAAGCTCCGCGGGCATTGACCTCCTGGAGCCCCAGAAGGCCAGCTTTGAGCACATGCGCCGAGTCCTTGGGGCCAACCCCGACGCCAACCAGGTGAAGGAGGCCTACCGGGCCATGAAGGGGGCTACCCTCAGCGACGAGGAGGCCCAGATGGTGGTAGAGGCCATCACCAAGCGGGTCTACCGCCCCGATGGGGTCCGCTACGGCATCCAGCCCGACAACACCATGTCCTGGGCCCTCCTACAGAAGAACGCCAACAAGCCCGAAAGGCCCAACATCGGCTGGAGCTCGGGCCAGCACACCGCAAGCCCCGTGATGCTGGCCCTCTACGGCCAGGGCCTCCGCTTCCTCAACCTGGGCCTGGTGGACAACACCCACGTCTTCCGCCTTATGGGCGAGGCCTTGGGGATCCGCTACCAGAACCCGGTGATGAGCGAGGAAGAGGCCCTGGAGATCCTCAAGGCCCGTCCCCAGGGCATGCGCCACCCTGAGGACGTCTGGGCCTAGGGCCCCTTAGGCTCCTCCTTCCCCGGGGCGGCCCCTAGGCCGCCCCTTTGCCCACCAAAACCTCCTCCAGGGCCTCAAGGAGGGCCTTTTGCGCCTCCTCCCCCTGCGCGGAAAGCCTGAGCCACTCGGGAAGGCCGAAGCTGGTGGCGTCCCGCACCCGGATGCCCCTTTCCCGTAAGGCCCGGGCCACGGGGGTGGCCTGGCCCACCCGCACCAGGAGGAAGTTGGCCGGGCTTTCCCGCACCTCGAGGCCCAACCCCCTCAGCCCCTGGGCCAGCAGGCGGCGCAGGCGGTGCAGCTCCCGCCGGCTTCCCTCCAGCCAGGCCCGGGCTTCGGGGTCCAGGTGGCCCAGGAGGAGGGCCTCCCCGTAGACGGAGACCGGCCAGGAAGGGGCCAGGTTCTGGAAATGTTCCAGCTCCAGGGGGGCCACCAGGTACCCCGACCGCACCCCCGTGAGGCCGTGGGCCTTGTTGGGGCTGTAGAGCCGCCAGGCCCCCGGGGGCAGGGAAGGCGGGGTTTCCAGGAGGTCGTGGTAGGCCAGGTCCAGGACCAAGGCCCCTCCCGCCCGCTGGGCCGCCTCCTCCAGGAAGGGGTAGACCTCCCCCGTGGGGTTGTTGGGCACGCAGAGGAAGGCCAGGGCGCTTTTGGGCAGCAGGGCCAAGAACTCCTCAGGCCCCCGGGCCTCCCAAAGGGGCAGGTCCAGGGCCCGGGCGGCCCGGGCGTACTCGCTGAAGGTGGGGGGGAGGAGGAGGATGGGGCCCCGGAGGTAGCTCCAGCGGGCCAGGCGGTGGATGAGCTCGCTGGTGCCCGTGCCCACGGCCACCTGTTCCGGAGCCACCCCGTGGGCCTCGGCCAGGGCGCGGCGGAGCCTTCGGTAAAGGGGGTCAGGGTAGCGGCTGGGGTCAGCCTGCCGCAGGTACTCCAGGATCACCGGGTTGGGCCCCAGGGCGTTGGCGTTGGTGGAGAAATCGTAAAGGGGTTCCGGGCCCCCGTCGGGTCCTCCATGGATGGGCCGCAGGATGTCGTCAATCACTCTTTCCATTCTAAGAACCCCCGTCCGCAGGACCTTGGCCCAGGCTAAGGTGAGGGCCCATAATGCCCCCATGAAGGTCCTGATCCTCACCGTGGGCACCACCCGCGCCCCCCTCGAGGAGGCCCTGGCCCAGCACACCCCGGAAGGGGTGGTCTTCCTGGCCAGCCAGCAGAGTTTTCCTGTGGCCGCCGAGCTGCAGAGGGACTACGGGAATTCCTTCCGCCACCACACCCTTCTCCTGGAGGACCCGGAAAGCCTCCTGGAGAGCTACCAGGCCGCCCTCAAGGCCTTGCGCAAGGCCCTGGAATGGGAGGCCACCGCCCTCATCGCCGACCTCACCGGGGGCACCAAGCCCATGGCCGCCGGCCTGGTCCTGGCCCTCACGGGCCGGGGGGTGGTCTTCAGCTACGTGGGCGGGGAGCGGCGGGACCCGGAGACGGGCCGGGTGCTCCCGGGGGCGGAGCGGCTCAGGCTCCTGGAGGACCCCACCGTGCGCTTCGGCTTGCGGGAGTGGGCAGGCTTCACCCGGGCCTGGAACGCCCTCAACCTGGGCATGGCCCTGACCGAGCTGGAGGCCCTCCTGCAAAAGCCCCTCTCCCCCTCGGAGGAGCGCTTCTACCGGGCCATGCGCGGGGTGGTGGAGGGGCTTTTGGAGTGGGACCGCTTCCGCCACCCCCGGGCCTTGGAGCTCCTCAAGCCCCACCTCCCCGTGGCCCTGGCCGTGGCCGAGGCCTGGGGGCACGGGGCCAAGGTGCGGGTCCTGCGGGGGCTGGAGGAGGGGCTTCCCGCCCTCGAGGCCATCGTGGCCGCCCAGGGTAGGCCCACCTTCGCCCTCGTGCAAGACCTCCTGGCCAACGCCCAGCGCCGGGCCGAGGTGGGCCGTTACGACGACGCCCTGGCCCGCCTTTACCGCACCCTGGAGCTGGTGGTGGAGGCCGACATCCTGGAACGCCTGGGCTTCGTCCTCAAGGACCCCAAGACCTGGCCAGAAGGCTTCCCCGAGTCCCTGCGGGAGCGCATCCTGAGGCCCAGGGGGCTTATGGAGCTCCTGGAGGCGGCCTTTGACCTGGATCTGGCCTTTGGCCAGCGGGGCACCCTGGCCCAACGCCTTTACGGGGAGAAGAACCGCCTGCAGGCTCTTCTTTCCCGCAGGCACGAGAGCATCCTCGCCCATGGTACCCGGCCCGTGGAGGAGGCGGACTACCTGCGCCTGCGGGACTTTCTCCAAGATCTGGACGAGCGCCTAAGGCCCCTTCCCCCCTGGCCCAAGTTCTGATGACCCTGCACCTGACCCGTCAAGGGGCCACTTTGCGCCTGAAGCAGGGCAGGCTCCTTTTGGAGCAAGAGGGGACCATCTGGCTCAGCCTGCCCGCGCGGCAGGTGCGCCGGGTGGCGGTCTGGGGAAACGTGCGCCTTTCCACACCAGCTTGGGTTTTTCTCCTGCGCCAGGGTAGCCCGGTGCTTTTCCTTTCCCTGGAGGGTTTCCTCCACGGGGTGGCGGGAGCTTTCCCTGACCCCCACCCCCAGCACCTGCGGGCCCAGTTTTCTGCCCAACCCCTGCCCCTAGCCCGGGCCTTTGTCCTGGGCAAGCTCCGCTCGGCCCTGGCCTTTTTGCAGCGCTATGAGCTGCCGGAAGCCCCGGCCTGCGCCCAGGCCTTGGCCCAGGCGGAGGCAGCCCCGGACCTGGACCGGCTTCGGGGGGCCGAGGGCCAAGGGAGCCGGGCCTACTTTGCCGGGCTAGCGCGCCTTCTTTCCCCCTTTGGCTTTGAGGGGCGCAACCGCAGGCCCCCCCAGGACCCAGTGAACGCGGCCCTCTCCTACGGGTACGCCCTCCTCCTGGGGCGGGCGCTGCTTTCCGTGCGCCTGGCAGGGCTGCATCCGGAAGTGGGCTTTCTGCACGCCGAGGGGCGCCGGAGCCCCGCCCTGGCCTTGGACCTCATGGAGGAGTTCCGGGTTCCGGTGGTGGATGCGGTGGTGGTATCGGCCTTTCGCCGGGGTCAACTTGCCTTGGCCCACGCCGAGCGGCGGGATGGGGGCGTGTACCTGAACGAGGAGGGCAGGCGGGTTCTGATTGGCCTGTTGGAAGAGCGTTTCCTGCAGGAGGCTACCCACCCCTTGGGTTTCCGCAAGCCTTTGGGGGAGCTTTTGGAAGTGCAAGCAAGCCGCCTTCTGGGGGCCCTTCTGGGCAGGGAGGCGTACAGCCCCTTTTACTTGAAGGGTTGAAACCAACTATACTTTTCCGCCTTGACCGACGGATTAGGCCTTTTTCTCGCTTTACCAAAGCGAAGCGATGTCCCAAAGGGGGCTGAAGGGGCAAACTTGTACCCGGTATACCGTTCCAGTAAGGTGGTAGAATAGGGGTGCCTGGAAGCCCAGGCGGGCATCTTGACAAGCAGTTTTTGCCTTACCCAAGGGCAATATGCGCTTTAGAGTTCTTATCGGCCCTTTCTCCTGCGGCTTGCCAACAACCTAAACCCCGCAAAACCCCCGTTATACGGCGTGTGTATATTCCAAGCTTCATCTTTCTCACAAACCCCCCCTCTAAGAACCCCGTCCTGGACGGGATTATGAGAGGGGTACCGTTGCAAAAGTGGCTTCCCCGTAAGGGGATTGCGACAAGCTCCTCCGAAACAGCCCGGAGGACCCTTTCGTAAAGTTGCAAAAGTGGCTTCCCCGTAAGGGGATTGCGACAACTCCTCGAGGGGCTCCCCCTCCTCACTGAAGAGGGCGTGTTGCAAAAGTGGCTTCCCCGTAAGGGGATTGCGACGGCTGGGCGTTGACCCCAAACTGGATTTTTTCACGCATGGGTTGCAAAAGTGGCTTCCCCGTAAGGGGATTGCAACCACCTGAACCCGGCCACCTTGGGGACCTGGCGGGTCTCGTAGTTGCAAAAGTGGCTTCCTCGTAAGGGGATTGCGACATATATCATACCCCGGCATGGAAATCATGACATATACAATTTGTTGCAAAAGTGGCTTCCCCGTAAGGGGATTGCGACAGGCGCAACCTGATGAACTCGTACCTAGCTAAGGCTATGAGTTGCAAAAGTGGCTTCCCCGTAAGGGGATTGCGACGGGGATATCCCCGGGGGCGCGTAGCGGGCTAGCGCCTACGTTGCAAAAGTGGCTTCCCCGTAAGGGGATTGCGACTCGTCCCGTAAACTTCTAAGCTGCAGAGTTACAACGGTTGCAAAAGTGGCTTCCCCGTAAGGGGATTGCGACTCAGGCGGAACAGATTGAGCCTGCCCCCGCTTCCTAGTAGCCAGTTGCAAAAGTGGCTTCCCCGTAAGGGGATTGCAATCCTGCTGGGTTTTTGATATACTTAGTCTTGGTTTTGCCGCGACACAAGTGGCTTCCCTGTAAAAGAAACTCCATCCTAGAAGCTGGCCTTTTGGGGCAAGGTCCCGCAGAAAGTTGCGAATGAGGAAGGTTTCCCTAGTTCCGCTACCTCTGCCCCCAGATTTACCCACCCCCTGGCGGGTGGTGGTGCGGGAGCGGCTTCCCATGGGGGTGTACCGAGACGAGGATAAAGGGTGGTGGCTGGCCCTGCCTGTCCTGCAAGGCCTTACCCTCTACCGTTTGGGGATGGGCAGGCCCCTTATCTGGGGAATGGTGGTGGGAGAACTTTTCCTGTATCCCCCCACCCCCGCCAGCCGCCGGGAGCTGGAGGAGGGGCTTCGGGAGCTAGGGCTACCACCTGAGCCCCTTCGTGTGGGGGATACCCTCACCCTCGTGTGGGAGCTTTCCCCTTACCCCAACTGGGGAAGGCTTGTCCTGAAGGTAGAGGAAACGAGGCCAGGGGGGTGGCTTGGGCTTTGGGTTCCTCCCCGCAAGCGGGGGTTGGGGCCCTCAAAATAAGAGGGCCACATTGGGGTAAAAATGGGCGCCAAAGGATTGCACCCCCCGGTAGGGGGCGCTAGCCTTGGGGCATGAAGCGCCTTTATGCCATCGCTTACGATATCCCCGACGATACCCGCCGGGTGAAGCTGGCCAACCTTTTGAAAGGCTACGGGGAGCGGGTGCAGCTTTCCGTGTTTGAGTGCTACCTGGACGAAAGGCTTCTAGAAGATCTCCGGGCCCGGGCCCGCAAGCTTTTGGACCTAAGCCAGGATGCCCTGCGCATCTACCCCATACAGGGCGAGGTGCAGGTGCTGGGCGTGGGGCCTCTGGTGCGCGAGGAAGCTTTTGTGGTGGCCTAGGGCGCCATTACCTGCCGTACCCTTTGCCAGAGGTCCTTCAGGTTGGCCGCCAGGGTCTGGGCAGGGGTGGGGTCTTTGCGCATGCCGGCGTGGGCGATATCGTTGCGGAGGTTGGCCAAGTCATTCCAGAGCTGGCCGATTTGGGCCTTTTCATCCGTTGCCTTTTGCTTTGCCCTCCTGGCCCAGCTATTCAGTAGGCCTTCGGCCCCTTCCCGTTCGTCCACGGGGTCAAAGCCCCTTTGCAGGCAGAGCCAGGTTACCATCAGCTCCCGCATGAGGGCGGCGGCCTGGGCCAGGCTTCCGGTGTTCAAAAGGAGTTCCACCATGGCCGCCTGGGCGGGAAGCTCCCCAGGGCTCAAGGGGTCTCCCACGGCCAGGGGTGCGTAGCGCTCCTCCAGGAAGCGCAGGAGAAGCCCCAGGGGGCGGGAGCGGGGGGCGCGCTCCAGGTCCTTTTCCACCTCCTCTAAGGCCTTGAGAAGGCCGATGGCGTGCTGGCTTGCCTCCTGCACCCGGAGCACCTCCAGGGAAAGGCTGAGGTTTTCCAGGGTCTTTCCCAAGGGGCCCAGGCGGTGCGGGCCTGTTCCTCCCGAAAGCCAGCTTTGGCGGTGGAGGTTTTGCAGTAGGCTCCCCAGGGGCTTGCCGAAGCCGTATTGGGCCAGGTCCCGGGCGGCCTGGGTCCAGGCCAAGAGCTCCAGAAAGGCGGTAAGGTCAAGAAACTCCCCCCGGCCTTCCTGCTCCCGCAAGGCTCCGTAAAGGATGCGCTCCACCTGCACCCCCTTGGCCACGTTCAGGAAGTGGACCACGGCCAGGGCCAGCACGGGTTGGGAGCGGAAGCCGTGGGAGATGTCCACCACCAGGCTGGCCCCTTCCGGCACCGCCTCCACGATGGCGTTGAAGATCTGCCAAAGCTCCTCCTCGGTGCGGCCATCGGGGATGGAAACGCCCTCGTAGGCCACCCGGTTGCGCAGGGCCTCCCCGTGTTTTTTCTGGGCCGCATCGGTAAGGAGGACCTTGAGGGTGTGCTCCGGGTAGTGCCGGGCCAGGGCTTCTTGGGTGTAGGGGGTGAGGTATTCCTGGCCGTCCAAGGCGTAGGGGATTTCCTTGTATTCTCCCGTTCCCAAGAAAGAGAGCAAAACCTTTGGCATACCTATCCCTTACGGGGTACCAGCCGCCCCACAGCCCAGCCCAGGGGGTAGCCGTCCTTGGGCTTCCGGGCCCCGGCGGTCTTGCGGGTGGTGGGATCTTGCGCCTCGGGATGATCCTGGGGCAGGATGAGGGCCAGGCGCAGGGCCAACCTTCCCGAGCCGAAACCGATGCGGATGGGGAAGGTCTGGGGGTCTTGGGTTTTCTCCCTTAGCTGTTCGTAGACCTTTAGGGCCTTCTCCAGCTTGGGCTCCCTATTCCTAGCATAGTCCTCCTCCCACTCGGCCACGTACCCGTAGTATTCCCGCAAAGCCTGGACCAGCTCCCCGGGCGGCACAGCTCCTGCCACCCCCTTATTGGCAGCCAGCCCTCCTTGGTAGCGGAACAGGAAGCGGAAACGGCTTCCTATGCGGAAGGTTTCCGCCAGGAGGAGGGTGCCATCCATCTTCCCCCGGGGGTGGAAGATGCCGATGCGGTTCAGGAAACCCTCGGCGGGCTCCGAGTCCGTGAGACGCACCGCCCGGAAGGGGTCCCGGTAGAGGTTGCGGCCATACCCTAATACCTCCCCCTCGAAGGCCTGGTTCTCCTGGAGCCCCACCCTAGCCTTGGGGCTTAGGGAGATGAAGGTTTGCCCGTCTTGGGGGCCTTTGGGGCGGAAGCGCCAGATTTTTCCCTGGAGCTCCAACACCTTACCCCCCTGCACCAGCTTCCAGTAGAGCCAGGCGGTGCGCAGGGCCCCCTTGACGCTGGAGCCGGGCAGGTACGGCCCCAAGGGGGAGTAGGGGAGGGGGCGGTACTCCAGGGTGGCTTCCTCCGTGGCCTCCTGGATGGTGCTGAGGAAGGCTTGGCTTGCGGGTAGGGTGCGCCGGATGGCCTCTTGGGGGATCTGTCCCTCCCGGTAGAGATGGCGCAGGATGTCCTGGGCTCCCTTGGGGCCCTCGGCCACCTTGCGCAGGAAGGCCTTTTGGCGCTCTGGGCTAAGGGCCAGGAGGAGGGCCGAAGGGTCTAGGAGGTGGACCTGCTTCCTTTCAAAGTCGGGCACGTAGGCATAGGCGGGGTAGGCTTCCCCGGTGCCCACATGCACGGGGGAGAGGAGTTCCAGCTCTAGGGTGTAGGCTTCCAGGAAGCTCATACCTTCACCCCCAGGGGAAAGACCTGCAGCACCTCCACCACCCGGGCCCCCTCCGGGGGTTCGCTGGGGGTAACGTCTAGGAGGCGGAGGGCGTTTTTGTCCCGGTACACGCTTCCCTCCTTGGCCCGCAGGTAGGGCTTTTTGAAGGGCCTTGCCCCCACGTACCCCCCGCCCAGCCGGCCCCAGTAGGGCTCGGGCTCGTAGTAGAGGGCGCCCTCCAGGGGACTGGGGGCCAGGGTGGCCCAAGCGTTGGCCTCCCGGGCCTCGGGGAGGTCCACCGCTTCGGGGCCTTCCACCTGGAAGACCCCGGCCCCCACGCTGGCCAGGCCGCCGTACCCCATGCTCCCCACGAAGCGCAAGCCTTCCAGGAGGTCCAAGGGGGGCTCTCCTAGGGCGTAGACCGCATACCGCCCCGTGGGGAAAAGGAGGTCCTGGGTGAAGAGCACCCCTTTTCTGGCCCCGCCCGTGGCCCGGTCTATCCCCACCCGGGTGCGGCGCAGGCGCCGGGGGGTGGGGGGAGCGTGGTTCTTCGTGACCTCGGGGGCCTCGAGGAGGGCCCCTTCCCCTTTTTGGGCGACGTTTTGGAAGGTCTCAAAGGAGAGGAGGGCGAGCCCCTTGAGCCGCTTGCGGAGCGTGGTGTCCTCCACCTGCAGGGGAGGGAGCTTGGGCCGGGGCAGCCAGCCCTCGGGGTAGGCGCTGGAGAGGCGGAAGTCCAGGCTGGGGAGCCTTTGCAGGAGCTCCTCCAGGGCCTCCTTGCCATGGGTGTAGCGGTACCACCAGAAGAGGTGGCCCAGGAGGGTGGAGGCCCGGGGAAGGGCCCTTACGGGGGCGGTGAACCGCAGGTAGTAGGCGCTAGCCCGCATGGTGGCCCGCTGGGACCTCTTGGATCAGGAGCCTTTCCCTTAGGGGGAGGCCTTCTTGCGCCTCCAGGGGTTTTTCTGGGTGCAGGAAGTACACCTGCCCGTACCCCCGGCTGATGTGCCCGCCAAGGCCGTCCAGCTCCAGGAGCTCCAGGGCCTTGAGGACGTGCTTGTGGAAGTTTTCCTCGTCTTTCTCGTCCAGTACCCGGTAGACCATCTCCACCCCGAAGCGGGCCCCGGCAGGCACCCGCTCCGTGGTGCGGGGGTTGGCGTTCCCCCCCAGGCGGGGGATGAAGACCTCCTGCTTGATCTCTGTGAGGTACCCCCCGCGGGCGATGGTCCGCTCCAGCTCCTCCTTGGAGTCGGGGGTCAGGTAGGCGTCCCGGACCAGGAGGCGGGTGGGGCCCCGTTTCCGGGCGGCCTCGAGGCCTTTTTCGTCGTTTTCCGGGGCCAGGCCGAAGATGCGGGCCACGGGGTCGTTGGGGTCGGGGGAGGCGTAGACGTGCTTCTCCTTGGCCTTTAGGATGTAGTCCCCGCCCAGGCTCCACTCCAGGAGGTAGCGGAGCTTCCCCTTCAGGCTGGAGCCCGGGATGTAGGGCTCGTCGGTGAGGGGGTTGCGGATCACGGGGTTATCCAGGTCGCCGATGGCCATCTGGTCCCGGCTCATGCCGATCCGTATCCCGGTCTTGGCCAGGAGGACCGCCCGGATGCGCATGACCTTTCTCAGTTGCATCCTCACTCACCTCACTTGCCCAAAGCGTAGAAATAGGCCAGCACCGCTTCCACGTACTTCATCATGGCTTCAAAGTCTTTGGGGCTCCGCTTGCCCGCGTCCAGGGCCTCGTTGAGGAAGCCCACAAAGGCCTTGGCCTCCCTTAGGGGGCCTTGGGAGCGGGTGTTGTAGGCCAGCTTGGCCTTGAGGAGTTCCAGCTCCGGCACCAGCCGGGCGAAGGCCAGGGCCTCGTCCGCCTTGCGCTCTTTCTGGAAGCGATTTTCCAGGGCCCGGAGCTCGGCGAAGTAGTTGCGGAACTGGCTGGACTTAAGCTTGCCCTCCCGGTTCAGCTCCTCGGCTTTCTCCCGTGCCCTTTCAAAGAGGGTTGGGTCCAAAAGCCCCTTTTCCTTGTCCTTGTAGAATTCCAGCGTGGCCATCTACTCCCTCCTTTCCCCATAAAGCCCCCACTGCACCCACACCGGCAGGTACTGCCAGGCCGGTTGCTGGTGGTCCAGGAGGTTCAGGTAGGTCTTCCAGGTTCCCTCGTCCTTCTCCCGCACCCGGCGCAGGGCGTAGGCCAGCAGGGGCTTGTAGCCCATCCTTTCCCCTTCGTCTAGGCCCTCGGACCAGAACCGCCGCCAGAGGGCCAGCCAGCGGTAGACCTGGGCCTTGCTCACCCGCTCCTTCTGGAGGTGGAGCCTGAGCCCTTCCTGCCAGGCCCTGAGTTCCCGTAAGGTATCCCAGGCCACGGCCTGGCCGAAGAGGAAAAGCCGGCCCCGGCCTGCCTCCTTGGCCCGCTTCTCCCCTTCCCGTAAGGCCTCGGCCATCTGGGGCACAGGGGACTTGGGGGCGAAAAGGAGGAAGGCCCCGGAGAGGGTGAGGGCCGGGTGCTGGGTGTAAAGGCGGTAGAGCCTTTCCAGGTCCAGGGCGAAGTCCAGCAGGGCGTCCCAGGGCCCGAGGAGGAAGAGGTCATCCCCCCCGGAGTAGACGCTATAGAGGAGGGGGTAGCGTTGACCCTTCCGGCGGGCCTCGAGCCCATCCCAGCCCAGCCTCTGGGCGTAGGTGCCAGGTCGCTGGATGAGCTCCAGCACCTCCACGCTGAAGAACCACTCCAGGCTGCGGGACAGGGCGGCCATGCGGCTAGGGCTTGCCAGGTCTTTGCCCTTCTCTTCCCGCCGGAACCCGGTGGCGAAGGCTTCCCCCATGCGGTCCGCGTCCAGCATGAGCCCGCCCAGGTAGGGGGCCCCCTCGGACAGGGCGGCCAGCTCGGAGAAGGTGAGGGGGCGGTGCTCATCTCCTTCCTCCTCCCAAAGCCCCTCCTCCCGCACCCAGGCCTGATACGCCTCCAGGTTCATGCCCGTGGCCTTTAGGGCCTTCTCCACCGTGGGCAGGTAGCCCAGGAGGGGCTTGACCTCAAAGGGGGTGCCGTCCGGGGTGAAGTCCGGGCGGGCCCGGTAGGTGTGGAAGGCCGCCCAGGGGCCTGGCGCAGGGCCCAGGGCCACTCTTAGGCCAGGGAGGCCAAAGAAGGGTCTAGGGGCCTCTTCCAGGAAAAACCCCACCTGGTCCCGCCGGGGCAGGAGGCCGCCCACCTCGGCCTCCCGCTCGCACCCGGGGCAGAGGCTTCCGGGCGCATCCTCCCGGGCCGGCCTTAGGCCGCAGGCGGCGCAGGGGCGGAGGGCCTGGCGGAGGGTTTCCTGGCTTTCCTCGAGGAAGGGAAAGGGCCGGAGCTTGGCCAGGGCCAGTTCCCTGTGCACCCTACTTAGGGCCTTGGCGAAGTCCCGGAAGTCGGCTCCCCGCAAGGGAACGTAGGCCAGATGGGGCAGCAGGCTCCCCCCGTCCGCCAAGGCCCACCTTCCCCAGGCCTCCCGGGCCCCTTCCAGGGCTTCCAAGGCCCCTTGGGTGTGGGGCAGGAGGAGGTAGAACTTCCCCCCCGCCCCCATGATCCGGTTCAGGGGGGTGAGGCCCACCTTCCGCAGGATCCCCAAGGCCATGGCCTCGGTGGCCAGGCTCACCTCCAGGCTGCGGGCCCTCAGCCGCTTGGCGATCCCCCCCACCCCGGTTTCCGCCCCGGCGATGCGGTAGATGTGCCCCTGGATCCCCCCCAGGTCCCCCACCGCCAGGAGGAACTTCTCCCCGTCCTGGCGCAGCTCCTCCACCCGGGGGCTTTGCCCGTGGTAAAGCCACAGGGCGTGGGCGATGGCCGCCGTGAGGCGCAGGTGGTCGTAAAGGGAAACGTCGGGCTCGGACTGGGTGTCCGCCGGGACCAGGGAGAGGCCTTCCTGGAAGAGGGCGGCCAGGGAAAGGAGGAGGGCCTCTGGGTCCAGGTGGGGGAGGGCGTCAAGGGTCTGCAGGCGGGCCTCGAGGCGCTCCCAGATCCGCCTGTAGGCCTCCTTGCGCACGTTGGGCTGGGCTTCCGGGTAGGGGCCCCCTGGCACCAGCCCCTCCCCCAGGGCGTGCACCGGGCTCAGGCCCAGGTCCTTCCTCCCTTCCTGGCCCATGAGGCGGAGCTGGGCGGTGGCGGGCAGGAGGGGGACCTCGGGGGGGCTACCCCCGCCTTCCCCTTCTTCCCGCTCCTGGGAGGCGTAGGTGTCCGCCAGGGCCACGCACCAGGCCTCGGGGGTGTGGGGCTGGTACTGGGGTCGCTTCTGCCAACCCTCGTGGTGGCGGCTTGCCGTTTCCTCCAGCCAGGCGGGGTCCACGCCCGCTTTCCGGAAAAGCCCGGCGTGGCTTCGCACGAAGAAGGCGGTGTAGGCGGTGTGGGTGCGGTCGGGTACCCCTTCATCCCGCTCGCCCCAGCGGGCGCGGGAGAGGAGCTTGCCCAGATCGTGGACCAGGGCCGCCAAGGCAACGTGCAGCCCGCTTGTCATGTCCACCAGACTATACCACGCCCCTCGAGGCCCCTTGTGCGGTTTGCACATCGGGCTTTCTTCCCCCATGCTGGAGGCATGGTGCTGGCGGCCTTGGTCCTGACCCTGGAGGGGGAGGCGCCCCCGGAGCCCAGGGGGTTGCGGGGGTTTTTCTATGGGCTCCTCCAGGAAGTGGCCCCCGAGGTGCACGACCAGGGGGAAAACCCCTTCGCCTTGGGGTTTGGCGGCAAAGAGGGGGCTTACTGGGCCCGGTTCAGCTTGCTCCAGGAGGGGCTTTATGCCCGGCTAGCCCCCAGGCTCTTTGCCCTGGAGGGGAAGGAGGTGCGCCTGGGAAAGCCCTTCCGGGTGCGGGGGGTGCTGCAGGAGGGGCATCCTTGGGCTGGGGTTTCCACCTACGCCCGGCTTTTCCAAGGGGAAGCCCTGCCCGACCTCCCCTTGCGCTTCGCCAGCCCCACCTTCTTCCGCCGCAAGGGGGTGCACTACCCCCTTCCCGAGCCCCGGCTGGTGGTGGAAAGCCTCCTGAGGCGCCTCGAGGCCTTCGGTCCCCTGAAGGCCCCGGAAGGGGTGCGGGAGGCCCTTTTGGAGCGGACCACCGTGCGCTGGTTTGAGGGGAAGACCCTAAAGGCGGAAACGGAGGTGGAAGCGGTGGGGTTTGTGGGCAAGGTGGTCTACCACCTGCCCAGGGCCACCGAGGAGGAGGCCCGGTGGCTGCAGGCCTTGGGGCGCTTCGCCTTCTACTCCGGCGTGGGGGCCAAGACGGGCCTGGGCTATGGGCGGGCCAGGGTGGGCTAGGGGGGCGGCGACTACCCCCCCACGTGGACCAAAGGGCGCCTGAGGGGGTTAGGCTCCGCCCGCCTCAGGACCTCGTGGGTGAGGGTGGGCACGTCCCCCTCTCCAAAAAGGAGGAAATCCAAGGCCGCCTGCAGGGGGCTTTCCTCCGACCACTCAAAGTAGATGTGGGGCCGGCGACCCAGGCGGTCCCGCAGGTAGAGGAGGAAGGCGGCCAGGGTGTTGGGGGCGGCGGTGCCCAGGATGCGGAAGATCCGTGCGTCGGGGTGTTCCACCCCCCAGACCCGGGCCTCGGCGGCGAACTCCGAAGGGTCCTGCACGAAGACCTCCACGAAGTAGATGGGGTCCTCGGGGGGGATGTGGGTGGCCTCGCGGATGCGGCGTTCCTTTTCCCAATACACCCCGCGCCCTCCCCGCTCCGGCCGGTGGGCCACCAGGCGGATGGGGGCCTCCAGCGCCCTCATCTCCTCCAGGAAGCTTTCGGCCATCTCGTCCAGCTGGAAGCGCTCCACCCGCAGCTCAAAGGAGCGGAAGGCCCGGGAGAGCAGGGAGAGGAAGAGGGTGGCGGCGATGAAGAAGGAGGCGATCCTCACCCCATCGGGGCGTTCCACGATGTTGGCCACCAGCACGTAGAGGAAAAGGGGGAGGAGGGCCCAGAAGTAAGCGCCTTTCTTCCGTTCCCCTTGGGCCTCCAGGAGGACCGCCGCCAAGGCCGCGGAGGACATGACCACCAGTACCCCGGTGGCGTAGGCGGCGGCCTGGGCCTCCACCTCGGCGCGGAAGAGCAGGGTAAGGGCCAGGGCCACACCGGTGAAGAAGAGGACCATGGGCCGCTGCCTCCGGGCCCACTCCGGGGCCATGCCGAAGCGGGGCAGGTACCGGGGGACGATGGTGAGGAGACCGGCCATGGCGCTGGCCCCGGCAAACCAGAGGATGACGATGGAGAAAAGGTCGTAGAGGCTGCCGAACCCTTCCCCCAGGTAGCGGTGGGCCAGGAAGCTCAGGGCCCTTCCGGAAACCTCCTCGCTGCCCCAAAGCTCCGGGGGGATGAGGAGGGCGGTGGCCAGGCCGGCCCCCACCAGGAAGAAGCCCATGATGAGGGCGGCGGCCAGGAGGAGGCGGTGGGTTCTCCGAATGCGGCCCCAGGGCTTCTCCGGAGGGTCTTCCTGCCTGCCCCGGATGAGGGGCATCACCGCCACCCCGGTTTCGTAGCCGGAAAGGCCTAGGGCCAGCTTGGGGAAGACCAGGAGGGTGGCCAGGACTAGGGCGGAAGGGTCGGGATGGCTGGCGAGAAGCCTTTGCCACCAGCCCTCCAGGTGTTCCCCCTCCACGTGGGGCAGGGCGGCCAGGAGGACCAGGGCGTTGAGGCCCAGATACCCTAAGGTGATGGGCACGGCCAGGCCGATGGCCTCGCGGAAGCCCAGGTAGAAGACGAAGCCCAAAAGCCCCACCAGGAAGAGGGTGAGGCCCAGCTGATGCCCTTGGAGCCAGATGGGGGCCAAGGGGTTTCCCAGGAAGTGCACGGCGGCATCCGCGGCGGAGAGGGTAATGGTCAGCATGAAGTCCGTGGCCATGAAGCCCAGGACCACCAGGACCAAAAGCTTTCCCCGCCAGCCGGGGATGAGGCGGGTGAGGAGGCCGATGGAGCCTTCCCCGTGGGGGCTCTCCTCGGCCACCCGGCGGTAGACGGGGTAGACCCCCAAGAAGGCGAAGAGGACCAGGGCCAGGTTGGCCAGGGGGGAGAGGGCCCCGGCGGCCAGGAGGGCGATGCCCGGCTGGTAGCCCAGGGAGGAGAAGAGGTCCACCCCGGTGAGGCAGAGCACCTGCCACCAGGGGTAGCGGCCTTCCTCAGGGTGGGCGTTGGGTTTCATGGGTTCTCCAGGTGGGGGCCGCGGACCACGGGTAAAGAGTATACGCCAGGGGAGGGCGCGGCCTTAGGCGGGTCCTGCCGGCAGGCGGAAGGCCCTGGGGCCTTCTTCGTAGACCAAGAGCCCGGCGTACCGCCCCCATTCCCGGACCACCTGGAGGACCCTGCGGGCCTCGGGTTCGGGGAGGTGGTCCTGGAGCCGGAGGAGGATACGTTCCTCGGGGAGCCGGCCCTGCTGGAGGAGGGCCTGGTGTAGGCGGGCGAAAAGGGGAACCTGGCGCAGGAGGTGCTCGGCGAACATCACCTTCTGCTCCTCGGGGCTGGCCTGGGCCCAGGCCAGCCCGGCCGGGGTCAGCTCCACATCCCCCCGCTCCACCCGGGCGAAGCCCAGAAGCTCCAAGGCTTCCAGGAGGGGGAAGAGGTCGTCCACCTCCAGCCCCCCCTCTTCGGCCAGGAGGGGGAGGTCCACCCGCCCTCCCAGGCGGGCAAGGGTTTCGGCCAGGCTGAGGAGGGTGCCCACGGAGGCCTGGGGCAGGCGGAGGAGGTCCTCCTCCAGGCGCCGCTCCACCTCCTCCCTTTGGGTTAGGGCCTCGTAGAGCTCGTCCACCAGGGCGCGGAACCGAGGGTCCCCCGGGTCCCGGGGGTGGGGCAAGGGGATGGGGATCTCCCGGCCGATGCGGGCGGGGCTTCCCTGGAGGACCAGGGCCCGGTCGGCCAGGGCCACGGCCTCCTCCATGTTGTGGGTCACCAGGACCATGGCCCGGGTGCGGAGCTGGCCCCCCTGCCAGAGGTCCAGGAGGTCCCCCTTGAGCCCCTCGGCGGTCAAGGGGTCCAGGGCGGAGAAGGCCTCGTCCAGCAGGAGGATTTCGGGGTCCACCACCAGGGCCCGGGCGAAGCCCACCCGCTGCTTCATGCCCCCGGAGAGCTCCTTGGGCAGGGCTTCCTCAAACCCCCTTAGCCCGATGAGGGCGATGGCCTCCCGGGCCCGGCGCCGCCTTTCTTCCAGGGGAACCCCCCGGGCCTCGAGGCCCAGGGCCACGTTCTCCCACACCGTGAGCCAGGGGAAAAGGGCAAAGGTCTGGAAGACCATGGCCATCCCCTCCGCCGGCCCCTCCACCCGCTTCCCGCGGAAGCGCACCTCCCCCGCGTCCGGGGGGATGAGCCCGGCCAGGATGCGCAAAAGGGTGCTCTTCCCCCCTCCCGAGCGGCCGAGGAGGGCCACGATCTCCCCCTCCCGCACCTCTAGGTTCACCCCCTCCAGGACGGGAAAGGGCTTATCCCCTGCGCGGTAGGCCTTGGCCACGCCCTGGGCTTCCAGAAACATCCTCACCCCCTAAAGCCGGAACCGCCCTTCCGCCAGCCGGTAGAGCCGCCGCCAGAGGAGGCGGTTCATGGCCACCACGTAGAGGCTCATGACGGCAAGGCCCAGGAGGAGGTGGGGCCCACTTCCCTCCTCCAGGGTCCAGCGGGCGATGTAGCTCCCCAGGCCCGTGGCCTCCAGGGTGGTGGACCCCCACTGGACCACCTCGGCCACGATGGAAGCGTTCCACGTCCCGCCGCTAGCGGTGACGAGCCCCGTGACCAGGTAGGGGAAGGTGCCGGGCAGAAGCAGGCGCCGCCAAAGGGCCCAGCCCCTCAGGCCGAGGCTGCGGGCCGCCTCCTTGAGCTCCTCGGGCAGGGCCAGGCTTCCGGCGATGGCGTTGAAGAGGATGTACCACTGGGTGCCGAGGACCATGAGGAAGGCGGCGAAGACCTCCAGGGAGAGGTGGTGGCGGAGGAGGAGGAGGGCGAAGAAGGGGTAGAGGAGGTTGGCGGGAAAGGCGGCCAGGAACTGGAGGAAGGCCTGGGTCCGCTGGGCCAGCCTGGGCCTCAGGCCCAGGAGGATGCCCACGGGCACCCAGACCAAGGCCGCCAGGGCCAGCACCCCCAGGACCCGCAAAAGGGTCCATAGGCCAAGGAGGAAGACCCGCAACACCTCCCCCAGGCCCAAGGCGGCCACCTGGGCCAGGAGGCTGGCCAGGCCCGCACCCCCAAGGAGGAAAAGGGGGAGGAGAAACGGCCAAAGGGGAAGGCGGAGGGGCCTCTGGGGGCGGCGTTCCCTGCGCAGGAGGGCCTCGAGGAGGTGGGAAAAGAGGCGCTCGGTGGCCCCTTTCAGGAAGCGGGTCCGCCGCAGCAGGTCTAGAACAGGGCTCCGGGGCACCTCCTGGCCTGGGCGCTCCTCGTACTTGAAGCGCTCGCTCCAGGCCACCAGGGGACGGAAGAGGAGCTGGTCGTAGAGGAGGATCACCAGGAGCATGCTCAAGGTGGCGTACAGGAGAGCTCGCCCGTCCCCCTGGGCGATGGCCGCGGCCATGTAGGAGCCGATGCCTGGGAGGGCCACCTGGGTCTTGCCCACGGCGATGGCCTCCGCGGCCACCACAAAGAACCACCCCCCGGACATGGACATCATGGCGTTCCACACCAGGCCGGGCAGGGCGTAGGGGAGTTCTAGGCGCAAAAAGCGTTGCCAGGGGGTAAGGCGGAAGGCGACGGCCACCTCCACCAGCTCCTTGGGCAGGGTCTTCAGGGACTGGTAGAAGCTAAAGGCCATGTTCCAGGCCTGGGAGGTGAAGACGGCGAAGACCGCGGCCAGCTCATAGCCCAGGGCCCGACCGGGAAAAAGGCCGGCGAAAGCGCCCGCGGTGGCCGCCAAAAAGCCCAGGATGGGGACGGACTGCAGGATGTCCAGGAGGGATACCAGAAAGGGTTCCAGCCGGGTCTTGGCCGCCAGGGGGGCGTAGGCCAGGGTAAAGGCCAAGGAGAGGAGGAGGGCCAGCCCCATGCGGAAGGCGGTGCGCAGGGCGTACTCGGGCAGCTGGGCTGGGTCTAGGGAGATGGCGGCAGGGGCAAAAGGCCCGGCCACCTCCGCCGAGGCCCGGAGAAGCAGGGCCAGCAGGGCCAAGGTCAAGACCAAGGCCAGGAGGTCGTAGCGGTTGAACCCTGCCATCCGGGGGAAGGTCATAGAGGATTTCCCTTGGGGAAGGCTGTCAAAGCCCCAGGCGCATTCTACCAGGTGCCGCCGGGGGCGTAGGATGGAGAGGTGGCTTGGCGAGGGCTCCTTTGGGGGGTATTCCTGCTCCTTGGTGCCGGGGCCATCCTTTTGAATGCCCCCGGGCTTTTCCAGCACGCCTACGCCTGGTATTACCGGGGGAAGGTGGGGTCGTTGCCCGCCTACCCGGGTCCCCTGAAGGTGCGCCTTTTGGTGCTGGCCCCTCATCCGGACGATGAGGCGCTGGCGGCGGGCGGGCTCATCCAGCGGGTTTTGGCGGCAGGCGGGGCGGTCTACATCGCCTGGATGACCCTGGGGGATGGGTTCCAGTGGGACGCGGCCCTGCTGGACCGCACCCTACGGCCGAGGCCCGAAGATCTGCGGCGGCTGGCGATCCGCCGCCGGGAGGAGGCCAAGGCCGCGGCCCGCACCCTGGGGGTACCGGAGGACCACCTTTACTTCCTGGGCTATCCGGACCGGGGGCTTTTGCACCTCTTCCTGGAGAACTTTTACACCCCCTACCGCTCCCCGGCCACCGGCTTGGACCGGGTGGCCTACCCGGGGACCCTCACCCCTGGGGCTCCCTACACGGGCAGGGCTTGGGAGGAAGACCTGGGGCGGGTTCTGGACCGGGTACAGCCCGGGCTGGTCCTGGCTCCAGCCCCAGAGGACGCCCACGTGGACCATCGGGCCACCGCCTACCTGGCCCTGCGGCTCTTGGGGGAGCGGGGATGGTTGGACCGTCTCCGCTTCTACGTGGTGCATGGGGGGCTGGAGTGGCCCCTGCCCAAGGGGTTGCACCCAGGGCTCTACCTCGAGCCCCCACCTCGCGGCCGCCACCTGGCCTGGCAGCGCCTAGATCTCACCCCTGAGGAAACCCGGGTCAAGCTCCAGGCCCTGGAGGCCCACCGCAGCCAGATGGAGATTCTGGGCCGCTTCATGGAGGCCTTTGTGCGCAAGAATGAGCTTTTTGCCCCTGCCCTGGGCCTAGGGGGGGACCGCTAGCGGTTGCGGCTGGAGCGCACGTGGCGCACCCGCTTGGGGGTTTGGTGGTTCCTGGGTACCACGCTGATGGTGCCGTCCACCTCCAAAACGGCCGTGAGGACCTCCTCCAGGCGTGCTACCCCGTGTTCCCGTAGGGCTGCCTGCAGCTCGTCCAGGTCTACCCCTTCCCGGCGTAGGTTCTCCCAGAGGGGTTTTCCCTCGTGGACCAGGAGGGTGGGTTCCCCCAGGAAGGCCCTGCGCAAGGGGCGCTGGGAGAAAAGGCGGTCAAGAAGGAGAAGAAGCCCCGCTCCCAGCAAGCCCCCCACCAGGCTTTGGTCAGGGCCGACCATGGCGTTCTGCACCGCGTTGGCTAGGAGGAGGAGGGTGAGGAGGTCCAAGGGGGTCATCTGCCCCAGCACCCTCTTGCCGCTCCAGCGCAGGAACAGGAGCAGGACCAGGTAGACAACCCCCACCCGTACCAGGGTGAGGAGCCAGGCGGCGGGATCCCCCAGAACGTTTCCCAAGGCTTGCATACCCTCCATGTTGCCCTAGTTTGGGGCTAGGGCTTGCCGATGGAGGGGACTGTCCCCAACTTAGCCTTCCAGGGCGTAAGCCTGGGCCTGAAGGCGGACTCCCGTGTTGGTGGCCCCGTAGGCGTCGTAGCCCCCCCTACGCTCCACCACCTCAAAGAAGAACCGCCCCCGGAAGGTGGGGGTGTAGAGGTGAAGGAACTCGGCGCCGTTAGGGGAACGCTCGTAGAGGAGGCGGTGGGCCTCGAGGGTTTCCGCTTCCTCCGGGCGAAGCCCGTACCGGGCCGCCAGCACCCGGTAGTAGGCGGTGGGGATGCGCAAGGGGGAAAGCCCCCGGGCCCTAGCGGCCTGGGCGAAGCGCAGTAAGTTCTCCGTGCGGAAGGCCACGTGCTGGATACCCGCATGCCCCAAGGAGCGCAGGAAGCGGGAAACCCCAGTTCCTAGGCCCTCGGCGGTGTTGAGGGGAATGCGCACCTGGCCGTCTGGGCTCCGCACAGAGCGGCTGTAGAACATCCCGTAGGGGTCAAACACCTCCACGGTGGGGTCCACCAGGAACCCGAAGAGGGCCTTGTACACCAAGAGCCAACTGTAGA
This sequence comes from Thermus sp. CCB_US3_UF1, assembly GCF_000236585.1. Lineage (NCBI taxonomy): Bacteria > Thermotogati > Deinococcota > Deinococci > Thermales > Thermaceae > Thermus > Thermus sp. CCB_US3_UF1. Next base: position 1,315,994 of record NC_017278.1, on the reverse strand, counting down.
GTTCCCATCGCGGTACCACATTGGTAAAATGATCTACTTCCAATAAACAAACACCCTCTTCACCTGGGAGCGGGGAAAGGCCGTACCCCTCCAGGAGGGGGGTATCGGCCAGGTAGATGCGCGTGTGGCCCACCCCTTGGAGCGCGGGATACCCAAGCTTTTCCGCGGGCCGGGGGAGAAGGGATAGGCCGAGCGCCCGGGCCCGGGCGGCCACCGAGGCAGCCTGGGCCACCTGGAGGCCTACCCCGCGCACGGCGGGAAGCTCCCTGGGGTTGGCCTCCCCCGGCTGGGGACTGAGGAGGAGGACCTTGGCCGGGCCCGCCCCATGGAGTTCCAGGGGTAGGTCCGGGTGGCGGGCTTCCGGGCGGAAGCCCAGCGCGTGAAGGAGGTCCCGCAAGCCCTCCAGGTCCTCCTCCTCTGCGGCCATCTCCACGAACCCCACCCCTTGCACCCTGGCCCCGGGCGGCAGGGGAGGCAGAAGGAGGCCCAAGCGGTCGAAGAGGTATTTGAGGGCCCGCATTCCATCCTGGGCCACCTCCTCTGGGGGGGCGGTGCGGAACCACTCGTTGAAGATCTCCAGGGATACCGGCCCCCCGTAGCCCGTGGCCAGTACCTGGCGCAAGAAGTCTTCCATAGGCCAGTCCCCCTGGCCGGGCATGGCCCGGTGGTGACGGCTTAGAGCCAGGGGGTCCATGAGGAGATTGGGGGCGTCGGAGAGCTGGACCAGAAAGATTTTCTCCCCAGGCAGCTGGGCGATGGGTTCAAGGGGGTTCTGCCGCACCAGGCAGTGAAAGCTATCCAGGACTAGGCCCAGCCGGGGGTGGTCTGCCCGGCGCACTACGTCCCAGGCCTGGGGCCAGTCCCGTACGTGCCGCCCCCAGGCCAGGGCCTCGTACCCTACCCGCAGACCCCGCTTACCCGCTTCCTCGGCCAGCTGGTACAGGTCAGCCGCCGCCCGCTCGGGATCGTCCAGGGCCAGGGGGGAGGTGTTGGAGCAGACGTAGGTGAGCTCCACCTTGAGCTCCGCCATCAGGTCAAACCACCGCTGGGCACGGTCCCGGTTGCGGGTCCGATGGGGTTCCGGCATGGCTTCGTAGTCGCGGAGGGGCTGAAGGGCCACGATCCTCAGCCCCAGGTCTTCGGTCAGGGCCCGGAGCTCCCTGGGGCTTCCCGGGAAGCCAGCCAGGTCCTCTTCAAAGATCTCCACCGCCTGGAAACCCGCCTTGGCGATGGCCAGCAGTTTTTCCTCCAGGGTGCCTCCAAGGGCGCAGGTGGCGATGGACCACTCCATGGTTCACCAAACGAGGACGAGCTTCGGTTCGGCCAACCTACCCTCCAGCAAGGCGAGGAAGGCCTGGTCGGCTTGCTGGGCGGGCCAGAGCCGCACCAGCCGCTCGGGCAAGCGGGATAGGAGGGCGAGGGTTTCTTGGAACTCCTGGGGGGTGAAAAGGTAGCTGCCCAAGAGGGTTTTTTCTTGCAAGACCAAGCTTTGCAAGTCTAGACCTGCCGCCGTCCCGGAAAGCCCCACCACCACCGCCCGCCCGCCCGGGGCCAACGCCTTGAGGGTCTGGGCCAAGGTGGCCTCGAGGCCCACGGTCTCCAGCGCCAGCGGGTAGGGGGTAGGGGGGAGGGCCTCTAGGGTCTCTCCCGTGGCCGCCACCAAGCCCAGGGCGCGGAGGAGCTCCCCCCGTTCCTTGCGGGGTTCCACCAGGTGCACCTCCACCCCTTGTTGCCCAAGGAGCCAGGCGGCCAAAGCCCCCATGGCCCCGCCCCCCACCACCAAGGCGGTTTCCCCGGTTGCGGGCCTGGCCCGGCGCACTGCGTGCAGGGCCACGGCCAAAGGCTCGGCCAAGGCCCCTTTCCATGGGGGAAGGCCTGGGGGCAGGGGGTAGGCCAGGGAGGCCGGTACCCGGATGCGCTCGGCAAGCCCACCGGGGAGGTGGAAGCCCAGGTGGACCCGCCGGGGGCAGAGGTGGGGCTTGCCGCTTCGGCAGTGGGGGCAGGTACCGCAGACCAGGGCCGGGTAGAGGGCCACCCCTCGGCCCAGGAGGTCCTCCGGACCCTCCTCCACCACCCCCGCCACCTCGTGGCCCAGGACCAGGGGGGGGCGCCAACGGGCCCGCATGGCGGGGGCACCCTTGTAGACGCTGAGGTCGCTGCCGCAGATGCCCACCGCGGCCACCTTGAGGAGAAGGCCTTCCCCCTGGGGAAGGGGCTGCTCCTCCAGGGCCAGGTGGCCGTAGTCCCGCAGGACCCAGGCCCTCACGGCTCCTCCTTGGCGGCTAGGGCCTGCAGGGCCCGTAGCCTGCGGGCCTGCTTGAGCCTAAACCAAGAGATGCCCAGCAGAAAGGCTAGGTTGACCAAGGCCAGGGCCACGGCCACGGGGCGCTCAAAGAAGCTGAAGAGGTCCCAATGGGTCTTGATCATGCTCACCATCAGGTGCTGTTCCAAAAGGGGCCCAAGGACCATTCCCAGCACCACCTGGCCCAGGGGAAAATCCCCCAAGCGCAACAGGAGGCCTAAAACCCCCAGGGCGGCCAGCACATAGAGGTCAAAGGGGTTGTTGTTGATGGCGTAGGCCCCGAGAAGGCTGAGGCCGGCGATGCCTCCCAGCAGGACCCCTCGAGGCAGACGGGTGGCCAAGCTCACCAGGAAAGACCCCAGATACCCCACCAGGGGCATGATGACCACGCTGGCCACCAGGAAGACCAGGTAGATTTCCACCACCAGGGAAAGGTTCTGGCGGAAAAGTTCAGGTCCGGGGCGGATGCCCAGCGTGAGGAAGAGGCCCAATACGATGGCGGTCAGGGTGTCCCCGGGAAGCCCTAGGGAGAGGGCGGGGATCCAGGTGCCGGCCACGGCGGCGTTGTTGGCCGAGGTCCCCGCCAGGACCACCGTTTCCTTGGAGCCTTTGGTCAGGCGCTGGAAGTTGCTGGCGATCCAGGCGGCGAAGTCGGAGCCTGCCCCGGGGAGGAAGCCGATGAAGGTTCCCAGGAGGGAGGAACGCACGAAAAGGCTGCCCTGGCGCAGGATTATGCGAAAAGGGTGTAGAAAAAACAGGGAAAGGGAACGCCCCAAGGCTAAAGGAGCAGCCTGGACCTTGACTGGGCTGCCCTTGAGGAGCTGGAAGAGGACCTCGCTTAGGCCGAAGAGCCCGATCAAGGCCACGATGAAGTTGATGCCCCCCAGGAGGTTCACGTTGCCGAAGGTGAAACGGGGGTTGCCCAGGGCAGGGTCGTAGCCCACGGTGGCCAGGAGCATGCCGAGGGCAAAGGCCACCAGGCCCTTGACGATGTGGGGGGAGGCCAGAACCCCGCTCGTCACCCCCAGGAGCACCAGCCAAAAGTACTCAAAGGAGGAGAACTGGCGGGCGATGGCGGCCATACCCAAGGAGCCCACCACCAAAAGCCCGGTACCCACCAGGCTGCCCAAGGCGCTGGCCAAGGCGGAAAGGCCTAGGGCCAAAGCGGGGCCCCGCTCCTGGGCAAGGTCGTGGATTTCCTCCGTGTAGGCCGCCGAGGCGGGGGTGCCGGGGATCCGGGCCATCACCGCCCCGATATCCCCGGCGAAGATGGCCGTGGCGCACAGGCTCACGATGGCGGCCAAGCCCACCTCCGGGGGCAAAAAAAGGGCGAAGGGGATGAAGAGGCTCAGGGCCAAGGTTGCGGTAAGCCCTGGAAGGGCACCGAAGACGGCTCCGTACAGCCCCCCCAAGAACATCGCTAGTAGGATTTCCGGGGAAAGCAGGTTCATGCCGGCACCCCCAGAAGGCGGACGAAAACCCACTGGGTGAGAAGCCCCAGGCTCAGGGCCACCAACAGGGCCTTGAGCCAGCCCTCCCCGGCCAGAAAAGCCCCGGTTCCTGCCACCAAGGCGGTGGTGGATACCACGCCCAGGCGGGGAAGCAGAAGGGGAGCGAGGACGAAGAGGAGGAGGAAAAGGGCCACCCGAGGCCAGGCCCTCTTGGGGATCCGCGGGTGGGCCTGGGGCCTTGCCCAGACCATGTAGAAGCCTCCCAGGACCAGGACCGTACCCAACACCCGGGGGAAGAGCTCGGGGCCGGGTCCTTCCGCCTTGGGCAGGCTAAAGCTCAAGCTCCAGGTCAGCAGCCCTAGCCCTGCGGCCAACCCTCCTACCCAGCGTTCCCAGGCCATGCCGTTTTCTAAAACTTCAGGCCCAGTTCCTGTACGATCCGGTTCATGGCCTGGGTTCTTTCCTGGAGGAACGCCAGGCTGTTTTTGCGGTCCAGGTGGCGGATCACCAGGTTGGCGTTTTGCATGAAGCGCACGAACTCCGCTTCCTGTACCGCCTGGGCGAAGGCCTTGTCCAGAACGTCGATCACCGAGGGCAGGGTGAACTTGGGCCCTGCGGCCATGAGGAAGGAGGCGAAGGTCCAGTCCACCCCCAGCTCTTTCAGGGTGGGGATCTCGGGGAAGGCGGGGAAGCGGCTGTCGGTCATGAAGGCCAGGTAGCGGGCTTGGCCGGAACGGACCAGGTTGGCGGCTTCCCCGATGGCCACGAAGGCCACCTGGACCCCCCCGGCCACCAGCTCCTGCAGGGCTGCCGCCGCCCCTTGGGTGGGGACCCAGGGCAGGGCCTCGTCCTTAAGGCCGAGCTCCTTCAGGAAGCCCAAGCGGGCGAAGTCGTAGGAGCCCCACTTGGCGGTTCCGGAAGCCTTGTACTTGCCTGGGTTTTGCCGGATGTCTTGGATGAGTTCCTGGATGGTCCTCCATGGGGCATCCTGCCGCACCACCACCGCCACCGGGTTGAGGACCAGGAGGGAGATGGGGGAGAACATGTCGGCGCTGATCTTGGTCTGGGCTACCCAGGGAGGGAGGACCACTTCCAAGGTGATGATGCCGATGGTGTAGCCATCGGGTCGGGCCTGGGCAATCGCCCCATGCCCCACGGCCCCGCCGCCCCCCGTGCGGTTGACCACCTGCACGGGTACCTTGAGGATCCGCTCCAAGACCGGGGCCAGGGCCCGGGCCGTGAGGTCGGTGCTGCCGCCGGGCGACCAGGGCACGATGAGGGTGATGGGCCTCGAGGGGTAGCGCTGGGCTTTCCCCCAGGGAAGCAGGGCGGCTCCCAGGCTCGTCCCTAGCCACTGGATGACATACCGCCTTTCCTTGCGCATAATTTTTCCTCCTTTCTTGTAGGTGGTTCCACGCTATCACGTTATTCCCCAGCTGTCTAGCAGGGTGTTGAAAAAGGGTGAAAGGGCCTTGTCCTGCCCCCTTGGGAGAGGGATTAGCCCTCCACGTACCGCCCGGTGGTGTGGAGGCCCACGTAGTTTTCCGCCAGGAAGCGTTGCAGGGGGAGGCTTTCCCCCAGGTGGCGGAGCTTGGCCCGGCGAAGCTCCTCCTCAAAGGGGTCGGGCAGGGTGTGCAGCAGGGTGGTCATCCAGTAGGAGAAGAGTTCCGCCTGCCATACGTGGCGAAGGGCTTCTTGGCTGTAGCGGGTAAGGGGTCCTGTGTCCCCGTTCCGGTAGTAGGCCAGAAGGGCTCGGTGGAGCACGGCCACGTCGCAAAAGGCTAGGTTCATCCCCTTGGCCCCCGTGGGGGGCACCACGTGGGCGGCGTCTCCCACCAGGAAGAAGCGTCCGTACTGCATGGGCTCCACCACTAGGGAGCGCATGGGGGTGAGGCTCTTTTCCAGAATGGGGCCCGGCCTTACCTCGGCCACCCCCTCCAGCCGCCGGTTTAGCTCCTCCCAGATCCGCTCCTCCGGCCAGGCCTCGAGCCGCTCCTCGGGGCTCACCTGCAGGTAGTTCCGGGAGAGGCTGGGGGAGCGCATGCTATAGAGGGCGAACCCCCTTTCCGAGCTGGCGTAGATCAGCTCCTCGGCGGCGGGGCGGGTTTCCGCCAGGATCCCTAGCCAGGCGAAGGGATAGGTTTTTTGGTGGATCCGGGCCCCGGGGATGTACCTGCGGGCCAGGCTGTGGGAGCCATCGGCCCCCACGGCGAACTCCGCGGCCAGCCTCTCTTCCTTTCCTTGAGGGGTGCGGAAGACCAGGACCGGAGCCTCTCCCAGGTTTTCCAGGCCCACCACCTCGTGCTCAAAGAGGATCTCCCCCCCGGCCTCCAGGTGGCGCTGGATTATGTCCCGGACCAGGTACTGCTGTCCGTAAACCCAGATGCTCCGTCCGGCCAGGGCGCGGAAGTCCAGGTGGAGCAGCCCTCCGTCAAAGGCCAGGTAGATGCCCCCGTGTTCCAGCCCTTCCCTGAGCATGCGTTCCCCCACCCCGGCTTGCTTAGCCATCTCCTTGGTACCCCACTCCAGAACCCCGGCCCGGATGCGGTGGGGGCTGGTTTCCAGGTACTCCCGGCTTTTGGCCTCGAGGACCACGGTTTCCACCCCCGCCTGGCGCAGGAGGTGGGCGAGGAGGAGCCCGGCAGGCCCGGCGCCGAAGATGGCCACCTGTACCCTACGCATCCTCCCCTCCAAAGAGGACCAGGTCGGAGAAGGGGCGCACCTCCACCCCTTCCTCCTCCGGGCCATAGGGGGTCTGGAGGAGCCGGGAGAAGGTTTCCACGGTCTGCCAGGTAAGGGCCTCCAGCTCCAAGGGGTCCAGATCAATGCTGTACCCGAGCCGCGGAGCGGAGATACGTAGGCGCTCCCCGTTTCCCGTCTGCACCTTCTCTATGGTTACGCTGGTGAACTCGTTGCTCAGGGTGATCACGGTCCCTCCTAGAGGAAAAAGCTCAGGTTGTGGGTGGGCAGGGTGCTGTGGTCCAGGATGACCAGCCTGCGGGCCAGCCTCCACCCGTCCTCCTGCCGGCGCCAAAGGTCCCGCCGCTCGGCGGAAAGGAGGGTGAACTCCGGCCGGTCCCAACGGCTGCGGAAGAGGAGGAGGTTGGAGCGGACCTCCACCTCCGTCCCCCGGGCGGTTTCCTGGGGGAGGCCCACCCGCACGTTGCTCACGAAATGGCGCAGGCGGGAGGGGGGGTCTTCGGCCCAGGCAAAGCCCGTCTCCAGCCGGGCCACCCGCATCTCCAAGGAGGTGCGGTCCTCGTCCAGGTGGTACATGCTGGGGCTTACCCCCCCGTATCCCCCTTCGGGGGGACGCTCCCGGGTCAGGCGCACCGGCACCTGGTAGACCACGTCCTCCGTGGTCAGGGCAAGCCATTCCCGGTAACGGCCTTCGTCCAAGAGCTCCGCTTCGCGGTAGAGAACCTCCAGGATCTCCCGGGTTGGGTCCATAGTCACCCCCTAGCCCAACATGAGCTCCAGATAGCGGCGGTAGAAGTTGCGCAGGTTCTCGTCGGTGAAGTTGATGGGGTAGGCCACCCCGGGCCCCGGCCAGTTGGGGTCCTGGGGTACGTTCCGCCCCATCTGGTAGTTGAAGCGAAGCCGCCTTCCCAGGGTGCTGCCGGCGTTTTGCGCCACGTGGCTCCAGATCTCGGTGTCATCCTGCTCAAAGGTGCCCGAGGAGCCGAAGAAGCGCAGGTAGGAGTGGCGGGCCTTCTCCTTGAACCACTCAGGGGCGTCCTTTTCCACCATGCCCCAGGAGATCACCTCGATCCGCCCCGGGCCCAAGGGGTGCCAGACGCGGAAGGTGAGCATGGGGACCGGGGTGGGGTAGAGGTGGTCGGGCTTACGGATGGGGTTGTGCAGGGAGAAGTTGGGGAAGAGGGTGAGGAGGAAGATGCGGGTTTCCTTGGCCACCTCCCACTGCTCCCGGGTGGGATAGGAGGCCTGGGCCCGTTCCATCATCTCCGCGGGGTAACCCCAGAAGGGGGGCAGCTTGGCCCCTGGGGGGCCGCCCACCACCATAGCCCCGTGGCCTTTGCCGGGGATGTGGATCTGCTCCCCGTACATGGCGTACTTGGCGTCCCGGGGGGCGATCCCCAGCTCGATCATGGAGCGGTGGGTCATGAGGGTGTGGTAGCTGTCGCTGATGAAGGTTTCCAGGGCCAGCTTCCAGTCCGTGGGCACCACGAAGCGCTGAGGGGGGCCCAGGACCTCGAGGCCCTCCGGGCTCCGCTTGGTGACCAGCTCCAGGTACCACTTGGCCCCTCCCAGCCACTCCTCCAGGGAAGGGGCCTCCGGGTCCAGGTTGCCGAAGAGGAGGCCATCCACCTCCTCCAGCCTGGGGATGGGCAGAAGACCCCATTCTTCCTTACGGAACCCCTCCCCAAAGGCCTCCCGCTCCGCCGGTACCCCCACCAGGGTCCCGTCGTTGCGGTAGGTCCAGCCGTGGAAGGGGCAGCGGAAGTGGCTGGCGTTGCCGGCCTCCGCCCGGCAGACCCGCATCCCCCGGTGGCGGCACATGTCCAGGAGGGCCCGCACCCGCCCGTCCTCGCCCCGCACCAGGATGAAGGCGTTGTTGAGGATGTAGCGGAGCACGTAATCCCCCGGGCTGGGGATCTCCGAGGCGTGCCCCAGGTAGATCCAGGACCGGGCGAAGATCCGCTCCTGTTCCCAGGCAAACACCTCGGGATCGTTGAGGATCCCTGCGGGTACCAGTCCCTCCTCGAGGCCCTGGGCCAACTCCTGGAGGGCCCGGGGCACCTCTTTGGCTCCCGTTGCTGTCTTGCCCTTGGCCATAGTCCACACCCCTACACGCCCAGGTACCGGTGGAGGACCCCTGGGCTGACTTCTGCGGCTCGGCCTTCCCACACGATCTCCCCGTGTTCCAGGATGTAGACCCGGTCGGCCACGGAGAGGGCCATCTGCACGTTCTGCTCGGCCAGAAGGACGGTTTCCCCTTCCGCTTTTAGGGTACGCACCACCTCCGCCACCTGCCGCACCATCAGGGGGGAAAGGCCCTCGGTGGGCTCGTCCATGAGGACCAGGCGGGGGTTGCGCAAGAGGGCGCGGGCGATGGCCACCATCTGCTGCTCCCCCCCGGAGAGGGCCCGGGAGGGGTTTTTGCGCCGCTCGGCCAACCGGGGGAAGACCTCCAGGACCCGCTCCACGGTCCAGCTCCCCTGGCTTCCCCAGGCCGCCAGGCGGAGCTCCTCCTCCACGTTGAGCCCGTCAAACATGCGCCGGCCCTGGGGCACCAGGGCCAGGCCAAGCTCCGCCCGGCGGTGGGCGGGAAGGTGCCCGATGGCCTCCTTCCCCAGGCGCACCTCCCCTCCCTGAAGGGGCAGGAGGCCCATGAGGGCAGAGAGAAGGGTGGTCTTGCCCATGCCGTTCCGCCCCAACAAGGCCACCACCTCCCCCTGGCGGACCTCGAGGCCCACCCCGTTCAGCACCCGCATGGCCCCATAGCCCGCGGATAGCCCCCGGGCCACCAGCACCGCCTCCCCGCCAGGATCCGGGGGGGTGGGCAGGGTTTCCCAGCCCCGGCCCACGTAGATCTCCTGCACCTGGGGGTCCTCCCGCACGGCTTCCGGGGTGCCTTCGGCCACCACCTGGCCGTAGTGGAGCACCGTAACCTTGTGGGCAAAGCGGAGGGCGTATTCCAGGTCGTGCTCCACCAGGAGAACGGTGATGCTGGGGTCCAGCCCCTGGATGAGCTGGCCGATGCGCTCCCGCTCGGCCCCGGCCAGGCCCGCCAGGGGTTCGTCCAGGAGGAGGACCTGGGGCTTTTGGGCCAGGGCCATGGCGATCTCCAGCTGGCGCTTTTCCCCGTGGGAGAGGCTTCCTGCCGGGTCTTCCGCCCGGAGGCCCAGGCCCACCTGCTCCAGGACCTCGTTCACCTCCCCTTCCCGGCGCAGGGCCTGGCGGAAATCCCCCCCTCGCCCCCGGGCGGCCTGGCGGGCCAAGGCCACGTTTTCCCAGACCTTGAGCTCGGGGAAGACGCTGGAGCGCTGGAAGGTGCGCCCCAGGCCCAGGCGGGCCACCTGCTCCAGGGGTTGGCCCGTGACCTTGCGGCCCAGGAGGAAGACCTCCCCCTGGCTGGGCCGGATCTCCCCGGCGATCACCTTGAAGAGGGTGCTTTTCCCCGCCCCGTTGGGTCCGATCACCGCCCGCCTCTCCCCTTGGGCCACGCTGAGCTGGACGCCGGCCAGGGCCAGGAGGCCCCCGAAGGCCTTGCTGACCTTTTCCACCCTAAGGGCTTCCATGCTTGCCTCCCAGCTTGCGCTCCAGGAGGGGCCAGAGGCCTTCCCGGGCGAAGAGCACGGTCAAGATGAGAAGGGTACCCACGAAAAGCCCCCACAGCTCGGTGAAGGAGCTCACCCAGGCCTGGACGAAGGTGTAGAGCAGGGCGCCAAAGGCGGCGCCAAAGAGGCCCCGGCTTCCCCCCAGGAGGACCATGACCATCAGGGTGGCCGAGGTGAGCCAGAAGAGGTCGTGGGGGCTGACGAAGGTGCGGTGGAGGGCCAGCCCTGCCCCCGCCAGCCCCGTGAGGGCCCCAGCCAGCACGTAGGCCCAGAGCTTGAAGGCAAAGGCGGCCAAGCCCAGGGAGCGGGCCTTTTCCTCGTTTTGTCGCAGGGCCTCGAGGGCCTTGCCGTAAGGGGTGACGAGGAGGTGGCGGAGCCCGGCCACGCTCAGGAAAAGGGCCAGAAGGGCCCCCAGGTGCAGGGCCAAGGGGTTCACGGCCACCCCGGAGAGGCTTAGGCCATCGTCCCCGCCGGTAAGGGCGTTCCACTTATGGGCTACGGAGTACACCATCTGGCCAAAGGCTAGGGTGAGCATCAGGACGAAGATCCCGTGGGTGCGGAAGAGGAGAAGCCCCGTGAGGAGGGCGAAGGCGGCGGCCACCAAGGGGGCTAGGGCCAGGGCCAGGGCCAAGGGAAGGCCCGCCTTGAGGGCCAGGCCCAAGGCGTAGGCCCCCAGGCCCAGGAAGGCCGCCTGGCCCAAGGAGGGGATGCCGCCGTGGCCCAAGAGGAAGCTGAGGGCCACGGCGGCCAGGCCCAGCAGGGCGGCCTCCGTGGCCAGGTAAAGGGCGTAGCCCTGGAAGAGCGCGGGCAGAAAGAACGCCCCCAGCAAAGCCGCCCGCAGGAGGTAGGGAGCCCAGGCCCTTCCTTCGCGCAGGTGAATTTTGGGAAGCCAGGCCATCATGCCGCCCTCCTACCCAGAAGGCCCTCGGGCTTCAGGGCCAGGACCAGGGCCATAAGGCCGAAGATCAGGAACATGGCCGCCTGGGGGAGGAAGAGGCGGCCAAACCCCTCTACCAGGCCCACCAGGAGGGCACCCCAAAAGGCCCCCTCAATCCTCCCTAGCCCCCCGATGACCACCACAATGAGGGCGAACAGGGTCATTTGGGCGTCCAGACCCGGGGCCAGGGCGATCAGGGGGGCGCCCACCACCCCGCCAAGCCCGGCCAGGGCCGTGCCCACCCCGAAGGTGAGGAGGCTTACCCGGGCCGGGGGGATGGCCAGGGCGCTGGCCATCCCCGGGTCCGCGGTCACCGCCCGCACCTGGATGCCAAAGGGGGTTTTGGCCAGGATAAGCCGCACCCCCAGGAAGAGCAGGAGGCCCAGGGCCAGGACGAAAAGGGGGTATTTGGGGTAGAGCAGGGGGCCCAGGAAAAGGGGCCCCGCCAGCTCCGGGGGCGGGGGTACCGAGCGGATGGCCGCCCCGAACAGGGCCCGCAGGAGGTCGGCGATGACGAAGCCCAGGCCGATGGTGAGGAGCACCTGCTCCAGCTCCCGGCCGTGAAGGCCACGGAGGAGAAACCGCTCCACCAAGACCCCTAGGAGGCCCACCCCCAGGGGCACCAGGAGGAGGGCCAGCCAGAAGCTGCCCAAGGCCCCGCTCAGGGCCATCCCCAGGTAGGCCCCCAGCATGTAAAAGGCCCCGTGGGCCAGGTTCACCACCCGGGCCACGCCGAAGATGAGGGAAAGCCCCAGGGCCAGGAGGAAGAGGAGCATGGCGAAGGCCAGGCTGTTGAGAAGCTGGGTCAGGAGGAGGAGGACCATGGCGCTACTTGCCGGGGTCGCGGATGATCCCCAGGTCGGCGATCAGGCGGTTGGTGAGAACCCCGTCAATCCTGGCCACCTCCCGGGCGTAGACGTGCTGGGTGGCGTTGTTGGTTTCCGGGTCTATTTCCACAAAGCCTCGAGGGCTGATGATCTTGGCCCCCTTGAAGGCGTTGAGGAGCCGGGTCTTGTTGCTCACGTCCCCTTGGGCCACGTTGAGGGCGTCCACGATGAACTGCATGGCGTCGTAGCCCCGGACGGCGAAGTGGTTGGGCACCCCCCCGTACTTCTGCCGGTAGGCCCGGATGAACTCCCGGTTGGCGGAGTTGTTCAGGGTGTAGACCCAGTGGTCCCCGCTCTTAGCCCCGATGGCCGCATCCCCGATGGCCTCCAGGACGTTTTCGTCGGTAACCTCCCCGCTCACCGCTAGCTGCACCGTGCGGTTCAGGCCGAACTGGACGAACTGGCGCATGAAGATCACCGCATCGCTGCCGGAGAGCACGGCGTGCACCGCCTCGGGCCGGGCGGCGGCGATGCGGGAGATGACCGCGCTGTAGTCGGTGCTGCCCAAGGGGGTGTAGACCTCGGCCACCACCTCGCCCCCCGCGGCCAGGAACCCTTCCTTGAAGGCCGCCGTGGCTTCCTTGCCGAAGGCGTAGTCCAGGGCCAGGAGGAAAACCTTTTTGCCCACGTTCCTGGCCACCCAGGGCCCCATGGGGTAGTGCTGCTGCCAGGCGCTGATGGAGGTGCGGAAGATGTAGGGGCTCCGGCGCTCCCGGGTGATGCCGTTGGCGGCGGCGTTGGCCACCACCAGGGGGATTTGCCGCTCGTGGACGTAGTCGCGGATGCCGTAGGCGGAGGAGGAGAGGATGATGCCGGAAAGAAGATGGACCCGGTCCTGCTCCACCAGCTTGCGCACCTTGCGTACCGCCACCGCGGGATCGGCCTCCTCGTCCTCCTTCAGGAGCTGGATGCGCCGCCCGCCCGCCTGGTACCCTACCTTCTCCAGGTAGAGCTCCATTCCCCGGGTGATCTCCTGCCCCAGTCGGGCGTAAGGGCCGGAGTAGGAGAGGACCACCCCGATGCGGATGGGCTCATCCCGTTGCGCCAAGCCAAAGGAAAAGCGGGAGGAAGCCGCCAGCCCCAGCATGCCTAGCCCAGCCTTGACCACCTGCCTGCGGTTGACCTTGCTCATCCTTGATGCCTCCTTTGGGTTTATTGGGTCTTAGGGTACCTGATGGCCGCCGAGATTGTCAACAATTTTGTCTACTATAAAGCCCCGGGGACCTCCTGGGAACCTTCACACCCCCGCCCTCTCCCGCACGGGAGGGGTCCCGTAGGTGTAGAAGGTTTCCGGGAGCTGCCCCCCGAACCAGATGGTGCTCTTCTCCAGGTCGTTCACGTTGGTTACGTCCCAGACCACCGTCTTCCAGGTGGGGTCGAAGATGAGGTAGCCGGTGTCCCCGAAGAGTTCCACCCGCGTCCCCCCGGGCTCGAAGACGTACATGAAGTAGGCCTGGGTGGTGCCGTGCTTGCCGGGACCGGCCTCGATGCGGACCTCGTAGTCCATGCAGAGGTCGGCCAGGTCCATCAGGTGCTGGGGGTAGCCGTACCAGAAGGCGATGTGATGGAAGCGGCCTTTGGAGCCCGTGGCGTCCCGCATGAGGCCGATCTCGTGCACCAAGGGGCTCACGGAAAGCCAGGCCCCAAGCTCTTCGCCTTCTCCCCGCACCTTTTGTTCCCGAAGCCTGAAGCCCAAAACCTCTTCAAAGAAGCGCCGGTTGGGGGTCACCTCGGCGCAGAGGCAGTTCACGTGGTCCAGCCGCCGCACCGGTACCCCCCTCAAGGGGCGCTTGGAAGGGCGGTTTTTCAGCTTGCTCCGCTTCTCCGGAGGGGCCTGGTAGTACTCCACCTCAAAGAGAAGTTCCATGCGGTGCCCGTCCGGGGTGCGGAAGCGGTAGGCGGGGCCGTGCCCCAGGTCCCCTTCCGTCCATCCCTCCCCCAGGCCCGCGGCCTCCAGGGCCTTCACCCTTCGCGCCAGGGCCTCGGGGGAAGCGGTGCGCCAGGCGATATGCCCCAGGCCCGCTTCCTTGGCCTCGGTCACCTTCAGGGAGTGGTGGTACCAGTCCTCGTAGGCCCGCAGGTAGACGGACTGCCCTTCCCGGGCGGTGACCTCCAGGCCCAAGAGCTCGGTGAAGAACCATAGGGTGCCTTCGGGGTTGGGGGTGTAGATCTCCGCGTGTGCCAGCTGGACCACGTCAAATCCTTCCATCTAAAGCCTCCCTTCCTCCTCCATGCGCCGGATCTCCTGGATCACCTCCGCTCCGCGGTTGGCGGCGGGCAGGCCTCGGAAAAGGAAGGCCAGCCCCACCACCGCGTTGAGCTCCTCGTAGGTGGCCCCCGCCCTTCGGGCGGCGATGGCGTGGAGCCGGGCTGCGTCGGAAAGGTCCATGAGGAGCATGCCGAAGAGCATGAGCTGGGCCGTCTTCACGTCAAAACAGGAGGGGTACATGAGCCTAGCTCTAAGCTCCTCCTGCAGGCGCAAGGTTTCGGGATCCAGCCGCGCCAGGAGGTCGGTGCGGGCCTGGATCCTGGGGGGCACGAAGCCGATGAGCTCCCGGTAACGGTCGCGCAGACGCTCCAGCTCTTCCTCGGGCATTCGCAGGTCTAGGTTGGCCACGTTTCCACCCTCTTCCGCCGCTTGGGGGCAGCTTGGACGTTTGTCCCTCACCATAGGCCCCGGTTTCCCCGGGCCACAAGCCGGGTGTTCGCCTATACAGAACGAAACGTTCGGCTATCCTGGAAGAACCCATCGGCCAAGGCCCTCCATCCCACTACCCTCGGAGGTGAGGCCCATGCTAGGAACGGTGCAGAAGGTCGGCGAGGTTCTGGAGCTCTTCACCCGGGAGCACCCGGAGTGGGGGGTGAGCGAGGTGGCCAAGGCCCTGGGCCTTCCCAAGTCCAGCGCCCACGCCCTTTTGGCCACCCTGAGCCAGATCGGGCTCCTCAAGCGGAGCCGGGAGGGGCGTTACCGCCTCGGCTGGCGCATCCTGGCCCTTTCCCAGGTCCTTCTCTCCACCAGCTCCTGGCGGCAGGAGGCCAGGCGGGCTATGGAGGAGCTGGTGGCCCGCTTTGGGGAGACCACCCACCTGGCGGTGCTGGAGTGCGGGCGGGTGGTCTACGTGGAGAAGCTGGAGGGCACCCGGGCGGTGCGGGTGGTGAACACCGGGGTGGGGGTGGAGCTTCCCGCCCACTGCAGCGGGGTGGGGAAGGTCCTTTTGGCCTTCCGTCCCTGGGAGGAGGTGGAAAGGATCGTGGCCGAGCGGGGTATGCCCGCCTTCACCCCCAACACCATCACCACCCTGGATGAGCTCAGGACCGAGCTCCAGGCGGTGCGGGAGCGGGGGTACGCCTACGACATCGAGGAGGTGGTGCCCGAGCTCTGCTGCGTGGCCGCGCCCATCCGGGACCATACCGGGGAGGTGGTGGCCGCCATGAGCCTCTCCGTGCCCTTCTACCGCTTCCAGCAACTAAAGGAGGAGTACCGGAAGGCCATCCTCGAGGCCACCCGCACCGTTTCCGAGCGCCTGGGCTACATGGGGGAGGAGGCATGGACAAGGTCAAGGTGGCGGTCCTAGGCTCCGGGAACATCGGCACGGACCTGATGTACAAGCTCCTCAAGCACCCGGGGCACATGGAGCTGGTGGCGGTGGTGGGGATAGACCCCGCCTCCGAGGGGTTGGCCCGGGCCCGGGCCCTGGGTCTAGAGGCCAGCCACGAGGGGATTGCCTACATCCTGGAAAGGCCGGAGATCCGCATCGTCTTTGACGCCACTAGCGCCAAGGCCCACGTGCGCCACGCCAAGCTCCTCAAGGAGGCGGGGAAGATCGCCATCGACCTCACCCCTGCGGCCCGGGGGCCCTACGTGGTCCCCCCGGTGAACCTGAAGGCCCACCTGGACAAGGACAACGTCAACCTCATCACCTGCGGCGGCCAGGCCACCATCCCCCTGGTCTACGCGGTGCACCGGGTGGCCCCGGTGCGCTACGCGGAGATGGTTTCTACGGTGGCCTCCCGTTCGGCGGGGCCCGGCACCCGGCAGAACATCGACGAGTTCACCTTTACCACCGCCCGGGGCCTGGAGGCCATCGGGGGGGCTGGGCGGGGGAAGGCCATCATCATCCTGAATCCGGCGGACCCGCCCATCCTCATGACCAACACCGTGCGGGTCATTCCCGAGGCGGAGGAGGTGGACCGGGAGGCCATCGTGCAAAGCATCCGGGCCATGGAGGCGGAGGTGCAGGCCTACGTGCCCGGCTACCGCCTGAAGGCCGACCCGGTCTTTGAGCGCCTGCCCACCCCCTGGGGGGAGCGGACGGTGGTTTCCATGCTCCTAGAGGTGGAAGGAGCGGGGGACTACCTGCCCAAGTACGCGGGGAATCTGGACATCATGACCGCCTCGGCCCGGAGGGTGGGGGAGGTCTTCGCCCAGCACCTTTTGGGCAAGCGGCCCGAGGAGGTGGTGGCGTGAGCTGGGACCTGGCTGCGGCCAAGCCCCCGGTGGTGGTGGACACCACCCTCCGCGACGGCTCCCACGCCCACCGCCACCAGTACACCCCCGAGGAGGCCCGGGCCATCGCCCAGGCCCTGGACCAGGCCGGGGTGTACGCCATCGAGGTGTCCCACGGGGATGGGCTTGGGGGGAGCTCCTTGCAGTACGGCTTTTCCCGGGTGGACGAGCTGGAGCTCATCCGGGCGGTACGGGAGGGCGTGAGGCGGGCCAAGGTGGCGGCCCTTCTCCTGCCCGGTATCGGCACCCGCAAGGAGCTCAAGGAGGCGGTGGAGGCGGGGATCCAGGTGGTGCGCATCGCCACCCAGTGCACCGAGGCGGATATCTCCGAGCAGCACTTCGGCATGGCCAAGGAGATGGGTCTCCTGGCCGTGGGTTTCCTCATGATGAGCCACATGCGCCCCCCGGAGTTTCTGGCGGAGCAGGCCCGGCTGATGGAGGGTTACGGGGCGGATGTGGTCTACGTCGTGGACTCCGCCGGGGCCATGCTGCCCCAGGACGCTTACGCGCGGGTGAAGGCCTTGAAGGAGGCCTTGGGCCGGGCCCAGGTGGGCTTCCACGCCCACAACAACCTGGGCCTGGCCATAGGCAACACCCTGGCGGCCCTGGCCGCGGGGGCCGACTGGGTGGACGGCACCCTGCGGGGGTACGGGGCGGGGGCGGGGAACGCGGCCACGGAGGTCCTGGCGGCGGTGCTGGACAAGGCGGGGCTGAACCCGGGCCTGGATGTCTTCAAGCTCCTGGAGGCGGCGGAGTACGTGCTGGGCCCCATCCTGCACTTCCAGCCCTACCCGGACCGGGACTCCGTGGCCATCGGCTACGCCGGGGTCTACTCCACCTTCCTCCTCCACGCCAAGCGCATCGGCAAGGAGCTGGGGGTGGACCCCTTGGCCATCCTCCTGGAGCTGGGCCGCCGGCAGGCGGTGGCGGGCCAGGAGGACTGGATCCTCCGGGTGGCCCTAGAGCTGAAGGAGAAGGAGTCCGGGGCCCTGGCGGACTAGGGGGGTGTATGGTGGTGCTCAAGGTGACCCTGCTGGAGGGCCGTTCCCTGGAAAAGAAGCGGGAGCTGGTCCAGAGGCTTACAGAGATGGCCGCCCGCCTCCTGGGGGAGGACCCGGAGGAGGTGCGGGTGATCCTCTACGAGGTACCCCGCGCTCACTGGGCGGTGGGGGGCCGGTTGATGGCGGACCGGGAGGGGGCATGAGGGAAGAGGAGAAGGCCCTTCTGGAAGCCATCCGGCAGGCCCGGGCCCAGGGCCACCGCCTCCTTGGGGGGCGGGACTGGGGGGTGGGCCTGGAAGGGGCTTACCGGGTGCAGGAGGCCCTCTGCCCTGGGCCCTGGAAGGGGTTTAAGCTGGGCCTGGTCTCCCCGGCCAAGCAAGCCCAGATGGGCGTGCGGGAACCCATCTTTGGCCGGGTTTCCCCGGGGATGCTTCGGGAAGGGGTGGAGCTTTCCCGCTTCCTCCAGCCCCGCGCCGAGCCGGAGGTGGCGGTTTTCTTGAAGGAGGACCTGCCCCCAGGGGCTACCCCGGGGCGGGCTTATGGGGCCGTGGCGGGTTTCTTCCTGGCGGTGGACCTCCTGGACTCTGTTTGGGAGGGGTACCGCTTCACCGCTTCCGAGGTGGTGGCGGACAACGCCTCCGGAGGGGGGTTCCTCCTCGGGCTTAGGCCCTGGGCCCGCCTCCCTCGAGGCCACCTTCGCCTCTACCTCAACGGGGAAAGGGTGGCGGAGGGGCCCGTAGAGGCCCTGGGGGATCCGGGAGAGAGGCTTTCTTGGCTGGCGGAGCGGGTGGGGGGGCTTAGGGCGGGGCAGGTGGTCTTCCTGGGCTCCCCGGCCCCGGCGGTGCCCCTGGAAAGGGGGGTCTTGGAAGTCTGGGCCGAGGGGGGGGTGCTCCTGGCCCAGGTGGTGTAGGAGGTGTGGGGATGGTAGACGCCAAGCTGTACCGGGAAACGCTGGAACGGGTGCGGGCCTTGGGGTTTCCCTTTGACCTGCCCCTCGAGGTCACCCACTACATTGGCGGGGAGTTCGTGCGCGGGGAGAACCTTTTCCCCGTGGTCTACCCGGCCACGGGGGAGGTCATCGCCACCGCCCCCGAGGGGCGGGAAAAGGAGGTGGAAGCGGCGGTGGCCGCGGCCTGGGAGGCTTTTTCCCGATGGAGCAAGCTCCCGCCCAGCCAGAGGCGGCCCTACCTGCGCCGCTTCGCCGAGAAGATCCGGGAGTACAAGCCGGTTTTTGAGGTGCTGGAAAGCCTGGACGTGGGCCGGCCCATCCACGAGAACCGCCTGGGGTATGTGGAGCGCATGGCCAACAACATCGAGTTCTTCGCCGATTTTGCCGTGACCCACGGCTCCGAGGCCTACCCCATGGAGAACGGCTACGTCAACTACGTGCTGCGCTTCCCCGTGGGGGTGGCGGCCCTCATCACCCCCTGGAACATGCCCTCCATGTTGGCCACCTGGAAGATCGGCCCCACCCTGGCCTTCGGCAACACCGCCGTCCTGAAGCCCGCCGAGTTCACCCCCTTGGGGGCCTGGCTCCTGGCCCGCTGCGCCCACGAGGCTGGACTTCCCCCCGGGGTCTTCAACGTGGTCCACGGCTTTGGGCCCGGCTCCGCTGGGGAGCTCCTCACCCGCCACCCCCAGGTGCGCCTCATCTCCTTCACCGGGGAGACCACCACGGGCAAGATCATCATGAAAAACGCCGCCGATGGTCTGAAGCGGCTTTCCATGGAGCTGGGCGGCAAAGCCCCCAACCTGATCTTTGAAAGCGCTGACCTGGACCGGGCGGTGGAGGTGACCCTCAGGGCCAGCTTCTTCAACCAGGGGGAGGTCTGCCTGGCGGGCTCCCGGCTTTTGGTGCAGCGCTCCATCTACGAGCCCTTCCTGGAAAGGTTGGTGGCCGCGGCCCGCGCCCTCAAGGTGGGGGATCCCTTGGATCCCGAGACCCGCATGGGGGCCCTGATCGCCGAGGAGCACCTTCAGAAGGTGATGGCCTACGTGGAGATCGCCAGGGAGACGGCCACCCTCCTCACGGGGGGGAAGCGGCCCGACCTCCCCCACCCCTTTGACAAGGGCTACTTCCTGGAGCCCACGGTGGTGGTGGACGTGAAGCCTTCGGACAAGGTCTGCCAGGAGGAGATCTTCGGGCCCATGGTGGTGGTCCTGCCCTTTGACACGGAGGAGGAGGCCATCGCCCTGGCCAACAACACCCCCTACGGCCTCAACGCCATCGTCCAGACCCGGGACCTGGGCCAGGCGGTGCGGGTGTCCGAGGCCCTGGAGGTGGGCACGGTCTGGGTGAACGACTGGTTTGTCCGCGACCTCCGCGTGCCCTTTGGCGGGGCCAAGCAGTCGGGGATTGGCCGCGAAGGCGGCCACTACGGCTACGAGTTCTACTACGAGACCAAGAACGTGTGCCTGGCCAACCGGTGAACCCCTATGGATCCTGAGATCTTGGCGCGCGAGCTGGAAGTGGCCTGGGAAACCCGTAAGCCCATCCCCCCCTTTTCCGAGCGGGGCCTACGAGGGGTAGAGGCCGCCTACCGGGTGCAGGAGGCCTGGAACGCCCTGCGCCTGGCCCGGGGGGACAAGGTGGTGGGGCGCAAGATCGGCCTCACCTCCAAGGCGGTGCAGGCCCAGCTGGGGGTGGACCAGCCCGACTTCGGCCAGCTGTGGCAGAGCCGCTTCCTGGGGGTGGGGGAAAGGGCCGAGGTGGACCATGGCCTTTTCCTCCAGCCCCGGGTGGAGGGAGAGCTGGCCTTTCTCCTGGGGAGGCGCCTTAAGGGTCCCCACGTGACCCCCGCCGAGGTCCTGGCCGCCACCGAGGCTGTGGCCTTTGCCCTAGAGATCGTGGACTCCCGCATCGCCGACTGGCGCATCCGCATTGAGGACACCATCGCCGATAACGCCTCCTTTGGGGCCTTCTTCGTGGGGCCTTGGGAGAAATCCCTTCTGGAGGAGGATCTTTCCACCTTGGGCTTCGTCTTGTACCGCAACGGGGAGCCCCTGGCCCAGGGGATGGGGGCGGCCTGCTTAGGCCACCCGGCCCGGGCGGTGGCCTGGCTGGCCAACGCCTTGGCGGCTTTTGGCGTGGCCCTGGAGCCGGGGGAGATCGTCATGTCTGGGGCCTGGGCCCCGGTGCAGCCGGCGGGGCGGGGAGACCTCTTCACCCTGGTGGGCACCGGGGGTAGGGCCCTGAGCCTGCGCTTCGTCTAGGGGGTGGGGGATGCCCTTGCTGGAAGTGCTCGTTTCCCGGGAAAGGTCGCTTTCCCAGGAAGAAAGGGAGGCCCTGAAGGCCGAGGCTGAGGTTCTTTTCCAAGAGGTCCTGGGAACCCCCAAGGGGCGCCTGCGGGTATTCGTCTGGGAAGAAGCTCCCCACGAGGGGGCTCAGCCCCCCAGGTAGGCCCGGCGCACGCTGGGGGAGCGGAGCAGGGCCTCCGCCGGCCCCTCCCCCACCACCCGCCCCTCCTCCAGGAGGTAGGCCCGGCGGGCCACCTGGAGGGCCAGGCCCGCGTTTTGCTCCACCAGCAGCACCCCCACCCCTTTTGCCGCGAAAGCGGTGAGGGTGGCCAGGAGGCGGCGGGCTAGGATGGGGGCCAGGCCCAAGGTGGGTTCATCCAGGAGGAGGTAGCGGGGCCGTTGCGCTAAGGCCCGGGCCAGGGCCACCATGCGCTGCTCCCCCCCGCTCATGGAGCCCACCTTCTGCTCCAGGCGTTCCCGGAGGTGGGGGAAGAGGTCCAAAACCTCCTCCCAAGGGGGTGCTTCCCGAAGGAAGCTTCCCAGGAGGAGGTTTTCCCGCACGCTTAGGCTGCGGAACACCCCGCCCCGCTCCGGCACCAAGGCCAGGCCCTGGGCGGCCAAGGCCTCCGTCTCCCCACGCCGCACCCAGCGGCTTAGGTCTTTCCCGTCCAGGCTCACCCGTCCTTCGGCGGGGGCCAGGCCCAAGAGCCCCCGCAGCAGGGAACTCTTGCCCGCGCCGTTGGCTCCCAAAACGGCCACCACCTCCCCAGGTTCCAGGGTGAGCCCCACCCCCCGCACCGCGCGGTGAGCGCCGTAGGTTACCGTAAACCCTTCCACCTCAAGCATGTTCCACCCCCAGGTAGACCTCCACCACCCGAGGATCCCGGAGGACGGCCTCGGGGGGGCCGTGGGCCAGGAGCTCCCCGAAGGAGAGGACGTAAACCCGGTCGCAAAGGGCCCTGATGGCGGCCATCAGGTGTTCCACCAGCAGGAGGCTTATCCCCTCCTCCTTCAGGGAGTGGAGCAGGTCCAGGGCTTCCTGGAGTTCCGAGGGGTTTAGGCCCGCCAGCCACTCGTCCAGGAGGAGGAGCCGGGGGGAGAGGGCCAGGGCCCGGGCCAGTTCCAGGCGCTTCTGGTCCAGGTAGGGGAGGGAGGCGGGGTAGAGGTGGGCTTTTTCCTCAAGCCCCAAGCGGGAGAGGATCCCCCAGGCGGTTTCCCGTGCCTCTCGGGGCCGCAGAAGGCTTAGAGGAAGGTAAACATGCTGGTAGACGTCCAGGGAGGGAAACAGGCGCACCTGCTGGAAGGTCCGGGCCAGGCCCATGCGGGCCAGGCGTTCGGGGGGTAGGCCGGTGGTTTCCTGCCCCAGGAAGACCACACGCCCCCGGTCAGGCCGGAGGGTTCCCGCCAAAAGCCCCAGGGCCGTGGTTTTTCCGGAGCCGTTGGGCCCGATCAGGCCCACTGCTTCCCCGGGGCGTACCTCGAGGCCCAACTCCGCCACGGCCACCAGCCCGCCAAAGGCCTTGCGCAGGCCTTGGGCCTCGAGGAGCCCCTTTGGGGGAGGGTCTCCTCGGCTCAGCCTCCGGGCCCTGGCAGGGGCGGGGTTCTTCCGAGCGCTCTCGGGGAAGAGGCCCAGGAGGCCTCGAGGCAGGAAGTACACCAACAGGATGAAGGCCAGGCCCATGAGGGCGGTGGCGTGGTGGGGGAAACGCCCGCTCAGGAGGTCGTGGAGAAGGACCAGGGGTGGGGCACCCAAAAAAGCCCCCGCCGGGTTGCGCAAGCCCCCCAAGAGGGCCGCGATGGCCGTGAGGAAGGAGAGGGAGGGGTTGAAGGCCAGGCCAGGGTCCACGTAGACCCAGCGGGGCGCCACCACCGCCCCCACCACCCCCATGGCCCCTGCGGTGAGGGCAAAGGCCAAGACCCTAAGGCCAAAGGCCCTCACCCCGGCGTGGCGGGCTGCGGTTTCGTCGTCCCCTACAGCCCATAGGGCTAGGCCGTACCGGCTTTGCAGGAACCAGCTCCCTAGCCCCCAGGTCAGCAGGGCCAGGCTTGCCAGGATGTAGTAAAGGGTTTCCGGGCTTACCTCCACGAAGACGTAGCTGCCCACCGAGCCCCCTAGGTTGCGCTGGGTCCAGGTGACCAGCTGGCGCACCAGCTCCGCCAGGCCGTAGGTGAAGACGGTGAAGTAGATCCCCTGGAGCCTCAGGGTGGCTAGGCCCACCAGAAGGGCCAGAAGGCCGCTACCCAGGAAGCCCAAAGCCCAAAGAAGAGGCCAGGGAAGGCTTTGGTGCCCCAGGGCCACGGCGTAGACCCCGATGCCGAAGAAGGCGGAAGTGGCTAGGCTCAGGTGGCGGGCGGGGCCGGTGAAGGTGGCCCACGCCGCCCCTAAGGTGGCGTAGAGGAGGACGGAAAGCCCGGCGGAGAGGAGGTATTCGCTTCCCCAAAGGGGCAGGGAAAAGGCCAGGAGGAAGAAAAGGGCCAAATAGGCCTTCACTGCCGCGCCTCCTCCCTCTTGCCCCGCAGGTACCAGACGGCCAGGACGAAGAGGCCGTACACCGCGGCCAAGCTGAGCCCCGGGTTGAGGAATCGGGCTACCAGCCCCTCGGCCATCCCCAGGACCATCCCGCCCGCCAAGGCCCCCGGGGCCCCGCCCAGGCCGCCTAAGATGACCACCACCAAGGCCTTCAGGGTGAGCTCGGGCCCCGAGGAGGGGGCTAGGGCCTGGAACATGCTGAGGAGCACCCCCGTGGCCGCGGCCACCCCACCCCCTAAGGCGAAGACCCAGGCGCTGAGCCTGGGGGCGGGAACCCCTACCAGGAGGGCCTCCTCCGGTT
The DNA here is from genome assembly GCF_000236585.1 of Thermus sp. CCB_US3_UF1. Taxonomy (NCBI): domain Bacteria; kingdom Thermotogati; phylum Deinococcota; class Deinococci; order Thermales; family Thermaceae; genus Thermus; species Thermus sp. CCB_US3_UF1. The sequence continues at coordinate 1,292,539 of NC_017278.1, read as the reverse complement.
CCCGGCTTAGGGCCCGCACCGCGGTCCCCAGCCGGGTGCGGTTCAGGAAGAGGTGCACCGCAACCACCAAGACGAGCCCCAAGGCGAAGGCCAGGAGACGGTTGAGGGCCACGGCGCTGGGCCCCAGGGCCACCCCCTGGCCCAGGAAGCTGTAGCTAAAAAGCCGTCCTCCCAGTTCCGCCGCCAGTAGCCCTTGGACCAAGAAGGAAAGGCCAAAGGTAAGCAGGATGACCCGACCCTCCTTCTCCCCGTCCACGGCCAGCCGCCGGCCCAGCAGGGGCAGGAAGAGCCAGCGGTGGAGGAAGAGGTGGCCCAGGGTAAACAGGGGGGGCAGGAGGAGGAGGCAAAGGAGGGGGCTCATCCCTGCCCCCTGGTAGAGCAAGGCGGTCAGGATACCCCCCAGGGCCACGGCTTCCCCATAGGCCAGGTTGAGGATGCGGGCCACCCCGTACTGAAGGGCCAGCCCCAGGGCCAAAAGGCCGTAAACCCCTCCGGCGATGGCCCCGGTGATCATGGCATCCAGGAGGGCCATGGGCCTACCGGCTCCAGGCGGGTTTGGGCACCCGGGGGGCCTGGGCCCCGGGCCTTTCCGGCATCAGGGCCACGAACTCCCCGTCCTGCCACTGGCCGATAAGCCAGTTGCCCCGGAAGATGTTGCCCTCTAGCCTCAAGGGCCCCAGGATGGTGTCAAAGGTTTCCTGGCGCAGAAGGCGAACGATCTGGAAGCGGTCCACCTTGCCCGCGGTTTCGATGGCCGCCTTGAGGGCCTGGAGGGAGGCGTAGGTGGCCTGGCTGGCCCAGCGATCGGGCTCCTGGCCCGTGACCGCCTGGTGCCGTTCCAGGTAACCCCGCCAGGCCTGGTTGGGGGCCACGCCGCCCAAGCCCATGATCCCCTCGGCCCGGGCGCCGTAGCGCTGCCGGAACACGGGGAAGGCCGTGCCTACCCCCAGGAAGAAGACGGCGGGGTTGAACCCTACCACCGCCGCGGCCTCCGGCAGGGCTAGGGTTTCCGCCGGGTAGCTGAAGGCCACGAAGGCATCGGGGTTGCGGCCCTTAACCGCGTTTAAGAGGGACTGGAAGTCGCTAAAGCCCTGGGGGTAGCTCTGGAAATAGACCAGTTCCAACCCTTCCTTTTGCGCCGCCCGGCGGAAGGCGCCCGAGAGCTCCAAGCCGAACTCGTCGTCCGTGTGCACCACGGCTACCCGGCGCCCTCCTTTCCCCGCGGCGGCCAGGTTGCGCAGGAGGAGGGCCAGGGCCTCGGCGTACTGGGAGGGAAGGCCGAGGAAGGAGAAGTAGCTGGGCCAGCGGCGGACCAACTCCGGGGTCTTCTCGCTCAGGTTGGTCACCGCCACCTGGGGGTAGCCATGGCGGGCGAAGACCGGGGCCACCGCCAGGTTCATGGCCGTGCCCCAGGGGGGCAGGACGAAGTCCACCTTGTCCTGGGTGATGAGGCGCTCGATGTTGCGGATGGCCTCCTCGGGGCTGGAGCGGTCGTCGTACTCCACCACGGCGATGCGGGCCGGCCCGGAGGCCAGCTTAAGCCCGCCGGCGGCGTTCACCTCCTCCACCCAGAGGCGGTAGTTGGGCAGGGTGGTGATCCCGGCGCCCGTAGCGTAGGGGCCGGTCTTGGAGATGGAGTAGCCGATGCGCACCGTACGGCCCTGGGCCTTGGCCCCGGCCAGCAGGGCAGCGGCGGCCAGTCCTTGGGCGAGAAACCTCCTCCGGCTCTCTTTCATGGCTTTCCTCCCTTAGAAGGGGAACTGCAGGGGTTCCGTTTGCACCGTGATCCAGCGGAGCTCGGTGAACTCGTGGATGCCGGCCCTGCCGCCAAAGCGGCCGTACCCGGAGGCCTTGACGCCCCCAAAGGGCATCTGGGGCTCGTCGTGGACCGTGGGGCCGTTGATGTGGCAGATCCCCGACTGCACCCGCTTGGCCAGCTTGAGCCCCTTGGCGATGTCCCGGGTGAAGATGGCGGCGGAGAGCCCGTACTCGGTGTCGTTGGCTACCCGCACCGCCTCCTCTTCGTCGGCCACCCGGACCACCACCGCCACAGGGCCGAAGGACTCCTCGTGGTAGATGCGCATTTTAGGGGTTACCCGGTCCAGCACCGTGGGCCAGAAGAAGGGGCCCTGCTTCCGCCCACCCGCCACCAGCCTGGCTCCCTGGGCCAGGGCCTCTTCCACCAAGGAGGCCACCCGTTCGGCGGCCTTGGGCTCCACCAGGCAGCCCAAGGCCGCCTGCCCCGTGCGCGGGTCGCCCACAGGGAGGCTAGCGGCCCTTTGGGCCAATCGCTCCACCAGGGCGTCGGCCACGGCCTCCTCCACCACCACCCTTTCCGTGGACATGCAGATCTGCCCTTGGTTGGCGAAGGCGCCGAAGGCGATGGCCCGGGCGGCCGCTTCCAGGTCGGCGTCCTTGAGGACGATGGCCGGGGCCTTTCCCCCTAGTTCCAACAACACGGGCTTCAGGTGCCGTCCAGCCAGCTCAGCGATGATGCGGCCGGTGCGGGTGGAGCCGGTGAAGTTGACCCGGCGTACCCCGGGATGGGCGATGAGGGCCTCCACCACCCGGGGGGCGTCCTCGGGGGCGGTGGTGAGGAAGTTGACCACCCCCGGGGGTAGGCCTGCCTCGGCCAAGGCCTCCACGATGAGGGCGTGGGTGCGAGGGGAGAGCTCGGAGCCCTTGAAGACCACGGTGTTGCCGCAAGCCAAGGGGGTGGCCAGGGCCCGCACCCCCAGGATCACGGGGGCGTTCCAGGGGGCCAGGCTGAGGATCACGCCCACGGGCTGGCGGACGGCAAAGGCCAGGGTGCCCGGCCGGTCTGAGGGGATGACCTCCCCGGTGATCTGGGTGGTGAGGGCGGCGGCTTCCTTCAGCATGCCCGCCGCCAGGTGCACGTTGAGGTGGGCCCAGCCGGGGGTAGCCCCCGTTTCCTCCACCATGGCTTCTACAAAGGCTTCCAGCCGGGCCTCGAGGGCCTCCGCCGCCTTCCAGAGGAGGTCTCGCCGCTGGCTGGGCGGGGTTTCCGACCATGCGGGGAAGGCTTCCAAGGCCGCTTCCACCGCTTGGTGGGCGTCCTCGAGGCCTGCCGCTTCCGCTTCGCTTACCGCCTGCCCGTCCAGGGGGCTTCGCCGCTGGAAGCGTCGGCCTTCCTGGGCCGGGCGCCATGCGCCGGCGATGTACAAGCCCACGTGCTTTGCCGTTTGGGTCATGGTTGTGGCCTCCGAGGTTCAAGGTAGGCTAGGCCCACGGCCTTGGGCTACCGGGTGGTTCCGTTATGCCGAACCCGCCGCGGTCCATGGGCGAACAAGATTGTTGACAATTTCGTTGACGTTGGCGTAGGGTGAGGGGGAAGGCTATGGAAGCGCACGCTTTTACCCAAGATGCCTGGGGGCGTTGGCCCTACGGGGACCTGGCCCACCTGGCCCACCTGGAACTCCTCACCCCGAAGCTGGAGGAAAGCCTGCGCTTTTTTACCCAGGTCATGGGGATGGAGGTGAGCGGGCACGAAGGGGACTCCTACTACCTGCGGGGCTGGGACGATTACGAGTTCCACACCCTGAAGCTCACCGCGGACAAAAGGCCCGGCCTCGGCCACCTGGCCTTCCGCGCCAAGAGCCCCGAGGGGCTTCTGCGGCGGGTCCGGGCCCTGGAGGCCTTGGGTCTGGGGGAAGGGTGGACGGAAGGCGACCTGGGGCACGGCCCCGCCTACCGCTTCCGCACCCCGGATGGGCACCCGATGGAGCTCTACTACGAAACCCGCTGGTACACCCCCACGGAGGCCACCCGGCCCGCCTTGAAGAACCAGGCCTCCCGCTTTCCCGGAAGGGGGGCCAACCTGAGGCGGCTGGACCACGTGAACCTCTTGGCCTCCGATGTGGGGGCGGTGCGGGCTTTCATGGAACATTTCCTGGGCATGAAGGTGACGGAGCAGATCCTCTTCCGCGACGGCAGCGAGCAAGGGGCCTGGCTCACCTGCACCAACAAAACCTACGACGTGGCCATCACCAAGGACCACCTAGGGGCCAAGGGGCGGCTGCACCATTTCACCTACGCCGTGGACAGCCGAGAGGAGGTTTTGCGGGCGGCGGACGTCTGCTTGGAGCACGGGGTCTTCATCGAGACCGGCCCCCACAAGCACGCCATCCAGCAGACCTTTTTCCTCTACGTCTACGAGCCGGGGGGGTGCCGTTTTGAGGTGGCTTGCCCGGGAGCCCGGCTTCTTTTGGCCCCCGACTGGAAGCCCATCGTTTGGGACGAGGAGGAGCGGAAGAAGGGCCAGGCTTGGGGGCTTAAAACCGTGGAGAGCTTCCACACCTACGGGGTTCCCCCGGTGGAGGAGGCGTGATGCCGGCTCTAGAGAAGGCCACCGAGGTGCAGCAGGCCTACCAACGGTTGCGGGAGGCCATCCTGCAGGGGGAGCTCCTTCCCGGGCAGCGCCTGGTGGAGAAGGAGCTTTCCGAGCGTTTCGGCCTGGGGCGGGCGGCCATCCGCACCGCCTTGGCCAAGCTGGAACAGGACGGTCTGGTGGAGAGCGAGCCCTACCGGGGGGCCTGGGTGCGGGTCATTACCGAGGAGGAGGCGGTGGAGATCCTCGAGGCCCGCATGGCCCTGGAATGCCTGGCGGTGCGCCACGCGGCCCGCAAGGCCACGCCGGAGGCGATCGCCCGGTTGCGCCAGATCCACGCCCAGATGGAGGCCCGTTTCCGGGAGGGGGACCTTTTGGGCATGTCCGAGCTCAATAGCCTTTTCCACCGCACCCTGGTGGAGATCTCCGGCCATGGAGCGGCCAGGAGGCTCATCGAGGCCCTGCGGGCCCAAGGGGTGCGGCACCAGTTCCGCACGGTTTTGGTGCCGGGGCGCTCGCAGCGCTCCTTGGAGGAGCACCGCCTTATCCTGGAGGCGGTGGCCGCCCACGATGAGGAGGCGGCGGAAAGGGCCATGAAGGCCCACCTCCAGGGGGTCATCGCCGCCTTGCGCCAGGCCAAGGGGGGTGGGGCGTGAGGCCAAGCGAGCGGGCCCTGGCCCTGGTGCAGGGGGCTTACGATCTCCACGTCCACGTGGAGCCCGACATCCTTCCCCGCAAGACCGATGACCTCACCCTGGCCTGGCGCTTTCGGGAACTGGGGCTTAGGGGTTTCCTCCTCAAATCCCACTACGCCCCCACGGCGGAGCGGGCCCAGGTGGTGCGCAAGGCGGTACCCGGGGTGGAGGTTCTGGGGGCGGTGGTGCTGAACCACGCCGTGGGGGGCCTGAACCCTTTGGCCGTGGAGGTGGCGGCCCGGGCTGGGGCTCGCTTTGTCTGGATGCCCACCGTGGACGCGGCCAACGAGGCCGGGGAGGTGGAGGGGCTTCCTGCGGAGAAGCGGCCCCAATGGGCCAGGCTGCAGGGGGAGTTTGCCGGGCAGGGGCTCCTCCCGCCGCCCATCGCCGTCCTGGACGGGACGGGCCGGGTACGGCCCGAGGCGCGGGCCGTGCTCCGGGTGGTGGCCCGCCACGGCCTGGTCCTGGCCACGGGCCACCTTTCCCGGGAGGAGGTTTTAAAGGTGGTGGAGGCTGCCCTCGAGGAAGGCGTCCGGCAGGTGGTGGTCACCCATCCCGACTATCCCACCCAGAACCTTTCCATAGAGGAGCAGAGGTACCTGGCGGGGCAAGGGGCCTACTTGGAGCGCTGCCTGGCTCCCTCATGGACGGGGAAAGTCCCTTGGGAAAGGCTGTTTGCCGCCATACGGGGGGCAGGGGTGGAGCGGAGCTTCCTCTCCACGGACCTGGGCCAGCCCAAAAACCCCCCGGTGGAAGAGGGCTTGGCCCTCTTCGCCGACCGGCTCCTGGGGGCGGGTTTTTCCGAGGCAGAGGTGCGGCATATGGCCGTGGAGGTGCCCAGCCTTTTGGCGCGAGGAGGTGGGGGATGAAGCGGCTCCTGGTGGTTAGCGCCCATGCCGCGGACTTTGTCTGGCGGGCGGGGGGAGCCATCGCCCTGACCGTGGCCCAGGGGGGAAAGGCCCTGGTGGTGGCCCTGAGCTACGGGGAGCGGGGGGAGTCGGGGGAGCTCTGGAAGGAGCCCGGACAGACCTTGGAAAGGGTGAAGGCCATCCGCCACCAGGAGGCTAGCCAGGCGGCGGCCATCCTGGGGGCGGACTTCCTCCCCTTGGACCTGGGGGACTACCCCTTGCGGGTGGGGGAGGAGGCCTTGGAGCGGCTGGTGGGCATCCTGGTGGACTTCGCCCCCCAGGTTCTCATCACCCACACCCCCCAGGATCCCTTCAACCCCGACCACCCCGTGGCCTACGAGGCCACGGAGCTGGCCCGGCAGCTGGCCTCGGGCGCGGGGGTGGCCAGCGCCTTCAGGACCATAAACCCTCCCGAGTTTCTCCTCTTTGAGCCCCACCAGCCGGAGCTTTGCGGGTTTGTGCCCAACCTTTTCCTGGACATCACCCCGGTGTGGGAGAAGAAGGTAGCCGCCATGGAGGCCTTCGCTTCGCAGCGGTACCTGCAGCGCTACTACGCCGAACGGGCCGAGCACCGGGCCAACCACGCCCGGCGGATCTCCGGCCAGAAGGAGATTGCGCGGGCCGAGGCCTTCCAGAGGGTCTTGCCCCAGGTGGTCCGCAGCCTTTAGGAGGGGAGGATGCTGAGCCCGGAGGAGGTGCGGGAGCTGGCGGCCTTGGGGAGCGCCACCCTGTACGAGGCCTCGGGAAGGGAGGGCCTGGTACAGGCGGGTTTCCTGCGGATTCCCGAGGGGGCCAAGGCGGCGGGGCCGGCCCTGCCGGTCCTCTGCGCCCAAGGAGACAACCTGGGGGCCCATGCGGCCATGGCAGCCTTGAGGCCGGGGGAGGTCCTGGTCCTAGGCATGCCCGAGCCGGAACCGGTGGCCCTGGTGGGGGAGCTGCTGGCCACCCAGGCCAAGGCCCAGGGGGCGGCGGCCCTCCTGGTGGATGGGGCGGTGCGGGACCGGGACGAGCTCGTTTCCCTGGGCCTCCCTGTTTGGGCCCGCTGGGTGAGCCCCCGGGGGGCCAGGCGGGAGAGGGTTTTGGGCCTGGGGGTGCCCGTGCGGGTAGGGGGGGTGGAGGTGCGGCTGGGGGACTACCTGGTCCTGGACGGGGACGGGGTGGTGGTGGTGCGGCGGGAGCGGGCCCGGGAGGTTTTGCAGAGGGCTAGGGAACGGGCTGGCCGCGAGGCTGCCTTGCGGGAGCGGTTTGCCCGGGGGGAGCTCTCCCTGGACCTTTACGGCCTGCGGGAGGGGCTAAAGGAGGCCCTGGCCCAGGTGGAGCGGGCTCGGGAGGCGGGGGATGGCTAGGAGGTTGCGGGTAGGGGTGCTGGGCCTGGGGGAGGCGGGGTCGGAGATCGCTAAGGACCTTCTCCAGGCTGGGGCGGAGGTGGTGGGCTACGACCCCTTGCCCGAGAAGGGCGTCCTGGGGATCTGGCGGACGGGCAGCGAGGCGGAGGCCGCGGAGGGCGTGGACCTGGTCCTTTCCGTGAACTGGGCCCGGGTGGCCCTGGAGGTGGTCCAGCGGGTGGCCCCGGTGCTGCGGCCGGGCCAGGTTTTCGCCGACCTGAACACCGCCTCCCCCGGGCTCAAGCGGACCCTGGCCGCGGCGGTGGCCTCCACGGGGGCCCTTTTCGCCGACGTGGCCCTGATGAGCCCCGTACCGGGCCGGGGGCTCAAGACCCCTTCCCTGGTTTCCGGCCCCGGTGCTGAGGCCTACGCCCGGGCCCTGGTCCCCTTAGGGGCCCGGGTGGAGGTGGTGGGGGAAGGCCCGGGAGAGGCCGCCACCCGGAAGCTCCTGAGGAGCGTCTTCTTCAAGGGCATGGCCGCGGCGGTGGTGGAGGCCCTGGAGGCGGCCAGGCGGCTGGGACTGGAGGGGGAGATCCGGGCCAACATCGCCCAAAGCTTCAAGGAAGCGGACGAGGGGCTGGTGGACCGCCTGGTGGAGGGGAGCCTGCGCCACGCCCTAAGGCGGCACGAGGAGATGCTGGCGGCGGCCGAACTCCTCCGGGAACTGGGGGTGGAGCCCAGGGTGGCCCAGGCCGCGGCGGCGCAGCTTCGGGAGTTGGCGGCCCTGCCCCTGGCGGAATAGCCTGGGGGAGGGGAAGCGCGCCATGGACCAGGAGCACTGGGGACGGCTGCAAGCCTTCATGAGGGAGCGGGGTTTTTCCCGCTTTTTCGTCTCCCAACCGGAAAACTTCGCCTGGCTCACGGGGGGGAGCAACACCCTGGGCTTGGGGGAGGGCGTGGCCTACCTGGAGGTGGGGGAGGAGATCGTCCTCCACACCACCCGCATCGAGCACCCCCGCATGCTGGAGGAGGAGGTGCCGGGCCTGCCCGTGCGGGTCCATCCGTGGTACGCCTTCCCTCCACCGGGAAGCCCCAACGACCTGGAACACGACCTCACCCCCTTGCGCCTGCGCCTCTCCCAGGAAGCCCAAGCCACCTTCCGCCGTCTGGGGAGGGAGGCCGCTCATGCGGTGGGGGAGGTGGTGCGGGCGGCAAGGCCCGGCTGGCGGGAGAGGGAGTTGGCCGGGGCCCTATCCGAGGCCCTATGGGCCTTGGGGATACGTCCCCTGCTCCTTCTGGTGGCCGGGGAGGAGCGGGTCTTCCGCCACCGCCACCCCCTGCCCAAGGACTACCCCTTGGGGCGGGCCTTCATGGCCGTGGTCTGCGCCGAGCGGCGGGGTTTGGTGGCCAACCTGACGCGGATGGCCCACCTTGGGGATAGGGAGGTGGAGGCCCGTTACCGCAAGGTCTTGCGGGTGGAGGGGGTGGCCTTGGACCATTCCCGCCCGGGAACCTCCTTGGGGGCGGTCTTGGCGAGCCTTCAGGCGGCCTACGGGGCGGTGGGTTTTCCGGGGGCCTGGGAGGAGCACCACCAAGGGGGGGTGGGGGGGTACCGTCCCCGCGAGGCCGTGGCCACGCCCGGGCACCCCTTGCGCCTGCAACCCGGGATGGCCTTGGCCTGGAACCCGAGCCTCCCGGGGGCCAAGGTGGAGGACACCTTCCTCCTGACCGAGGGGGGATTGGAGAACCTCACCGAGGATCCCCTCTGGCCGGGGGTGGAGGTGGGGGGGCGCAGGCGTCCGGACCTTTGGCGGGCAGGGGGGTGAGGGGGGAACCTGCGCCTTGGGGCCGAGGGGTAAGGTGCCGGGTGTGAAGGCTAGGCTGCTGGCCCTTCTTTCCGGCGTCCTCTTGGGAACGGTCAGCGAAAGCAGCCTGGCCCCGGTGCTCCCCTTCCTGGCCCGGGCGTTCGGGGTGGGGCCTGAGGCGGCCCAGGGGGTGGCCTCGGCGGGGCTTTTGGGGGCGGCCTTGGCCTACTTGCCCTTGGCCTGGTTTGGGGGAAGGGTGGGGGCGGCGCGGCTCTTCCGCCTGGGCCTCCTCCTTCACTCCCTCCTTGCCCTTCTCCTCTTTTCGGCCTCTTCTTTGGGCCAGGTCTATGCTCTGCGCTTCCTCCAGGGGGTGGCCACGGCCATGGTGGTGGGCTTGGTGCCGGGACTGGCCACCAGCAGCTTCCCCCAGGCCCGGGGCTACGCCATGGGCATGGTGGCGGGCACCGTGGCCGCGGGCACGCTGCTGGGGCCGGCCTTGGGGGGCATGGCGGCTTCCCTCGAGGCCCGCTACGTCTTCCTTCTCCCCCTGCCCTTTGCCCTTCTGGCCTTGGCCCTGGCCCGCCACCTGCCCGGCCTGCCCCCCCAGCGGGCGGATCTTAGGGCGCTTTTGCGGGCCCCAGGCTTTATGGCGGCCCTTTTGGCCACGGCTCTCTACTTCCTCCACACCCTAGGGACCACCGTGGTCCTGGCCTTTTTCCTCTCCGAGGAGGGGGTTTCCCCGGCGGCCATAGGGGGCTTGCTCCTCCTTGGTCCCTTGCAGCTTCTCCTCCTAGGGCCCTGGGCGGGGCGGGCCGCTGACCGGCGGGGCTACGCCCCGGTGGCCTTGCGGGGGGCCTACCTCTTGGTGGGGGCGGGGGTGGCCTTTGCCCTTTTGCCCCTCCTCCACCCCTTGTGGGGAGCAGGCCTGGGGCTTGTGCTCCTGGGCACGGGGCGGGCCCTCTTCCAGGCGGCCAACAACGCCCAGGTGCTCTCCCTGGCCCCCAAGGGCTTGGAGGGCCTGGCCTCAGGGGCCCTTTCCGTGGCCCGGACCCTGGGGCAGGCCCTGGGAAGCGCCTTGGGGGGTCTGGTCTACGCGTTCCTAGACCGCCCCTATGGCCACGCCCCCGCCTTCGCCCTCACGGTGCTCCTCTTCTCCCTGCTCATGGCCTCCTCGGCCTGGCTGGTGCAGGGCAGGGGGGAGGGGGCTTAGAAGGCCTTCACCGCCACGCCCGCCCCTTCCAGGGCCTGGCGTACCGCCTGGGCCACCTCAGGGGCCTTGGGGTTATCCCCGTGGATGCAGAGGGTTTCCGCCTGCACCGCCACCTCGCCCCCGTCCAGGGCTTCCACCTTGCCCTCGAGGACCATCCTTAGCGCCCGCCGGGCGGCCTCCTCGGGGTCGGTGATCCAGCTTCCGGGCAGGGAGCGGGGGGCAAGCTGGCCGTTTCGCAGGTAGGCCCGTTCGGGAAAGGCCTCCCGCATCACCCTAAGCCCCGCCTTCCTGGCCTCCTCCTCGTAGACGGTTCCGGGGAGGACCACCAGGGGGAGTTCCGGATCGAAGGCCCGCACCGCCTCCGCGATGGCCCGGGCGGTCTCCCGGTCCCGGCAGGCCTTGAGGTAAAGGGCCCCGTGGGGCTTCACGTGGTGGAGGCCTAGGCCTTCAGCCCTCAAGAAGGCGTAGAGGGCCCCTATCTGGTAGAGGACATCGGCGTAGACCTCCTCGGGGCTTAGGGCCATCTCCCGCCGGCCAAACCCCACCAGGTCGGGGAAACCAGGATGGGCCCCCACGGCCACCCCGTGGGCCTTGGCCAGGGCCACCGCTTCCCGCATGCGCCCGGGGCTTCCCCCGTGGAAGCCGCAGGCCAGGTTGACCGAGGTCACCAGGGGAAAAAGCTCCCGGTCGTGGCCATAGGCAAAGGCCCCGTAGGACTCCCCCGCGTCGGCGTTGAGGTCTATGCGTATCATCTCCTCCCTCATAGGGTAAGCCAAGTTTCCCCTTCGCCTAAAAGGATGCCCAGTTCCGCCTTGCCGTCAGGTATAAAAGCCTTCTAGGGATGAGCCTCGTCTCATCCCCCCGTCATGGTTCGGGGGAGCCAGGTGGCCATGCCGGGGAAAAGGACCAGGAGGACCACCATGAAAAGGAGCACCCCCATGAAGGGCAGGGCGTAGCGGGCGATGCGGAAAAGGTCTTCCCCCGTGAGGGACTGGATGACGAAGAGGTTGAAGCCCACGGGGGGCGTGATCTGGGCCAACTCCACCATAATGACCAGGTAAATGCCAAACCACAAGGGGTCCACGCCGATGGCCTTTACCACCGGCAGGATGACGCTGATGGTGAGGACCACGATGGAAATCCCGTCCAGAAACCAGCCCAGCACGATGTAGACCAGGCTGAGGAAGAGGATGAGGAGGGTAGGGGTGATGCCCGCCTCCACCGCCCAGGCGGCCAGGGCCCGGGGGATGCCGGTGAAGCCCATGGCCAGGGTGAGGACCCCAGCCCCCGCCAGGATGAGGCCAATCATGCTGGTGGTGCGCACCGCCCCCTGGAGGCTTTCCCAGAACAACCTCCCGGAAAGCTCCCCGTTCAGGGCGGCAAGCAGGAGCGCCCCTGCCACCCCGATGGCCGCGGCCTCCGTGGGGGTCGCCACCCCCAGGTAGATGGAGCCCAGGACCAGGAGGATGAGGAAGAGGATGGGGAAGACCCCCAGCAGGCTCCGTAGGGCCTGTCCCAGGCCGGTGGGGGGCTCCTGGGGCAGGGCCCGGCGGTGGCGGAAGGCCAGGAGGACCAGGAGGAGCATGAAGAGGAGGGTCAGGACCACCCCCGGCACCACCCCCGCCATGAAGAGCCGGGCCACGGAGACCTCGGCCATCACCCCGTAGACGATCATGATCACGCTGGGGGGGATGAGGAAGCCCAAGGTTCCCGCCCCCGCCAGGGAGCCCAGGGCCAGGGGCCTGGGGTAGCCCCGCCTGAGGAGTTCGGGCAGGGTGAAGCGGCCCACGGTGGCGGTGGTGGCGGCGGAGGAGCCGATGACGGCGGCAAAAAGGGCGCTGGCCACCACGTTCACGTGGAGGAGCCCCCCGGGGAGGCGGGCGAGGAGGGGGCTTAGGCCCTGGAAAAGCCCCTGGGCCAGGCGGGAGCGGTAGAGGACCTCCCCCATCCAGACGAAGAGGGGGAGGGCGGCCAGGCTCCAGCCCGAGGTGGCCGTCCAGAGGGCCGTGGCCAGGTTGGGCCCTGGGGGAGCAGAGGTGAAAAGGGCCAGGCCCGCAAGCCCCACCCAGAGGAGGGAAAGCCCCACGTGGACCCCAAGGCCCAGAAGGAGGAAAAGGAGGAGGACCAGGATGGCCCCGGCTTCCAAAGGGTTCATCCCTTGCCTCCCTTCAGGGCTTTCCACCCGGCCTCGAGGAGGGCCAGGGTGAAAAAGGAAAGCCCCAGGGCCAGGAAGCTTTGGGGAAGCCATAGGGGCAGGGGCAGAAGCCCCGGGGCCAGGTCGCCAAAGTGGTAGCTCTCCACCACCCTAAGCCAGCTCTGCCAGGTGGCGTAAAGGCTTCCGAGGAGGCCAAGCCCCAGGGCCACCGCCTCGGCCACCCGCCTAGCCCCCGGAGGGAGGCGCCCCAGGAGGAGGCCCACCCGGATGTGCCCCCCTGCCCGCAGGGTGGGGGCAAGGCCCAGGAAGATGAGCCCGGCGGTAGCGAAGCCCGCCACCTCCAAGGCTGAGGGCACCACGAAGCCCAGGTACCGTCCCAGGACCTGGGCCAGGATGACCAGGAGGATGAAGAGGCCCATGAGGAGGGCCAAGGCCTCCGCCAGGCGGAAGAGGCCTGCCAGGGTCCTTTCCCAGAGGCTCATCGGCCCAGGTAGCGCCGGTAGATCTGGACCCCCGTGGCCCCCACCTGCCTCTGCCAGTCCAGGATCATGGTCTGGCCGGCTTTCTTCAGATCCGCCATGAGGGCGGGGGAGGGCTTTACCACCTGCATGCCCCGGCTGGCCAGGGTCTGGAGGGCCCGCTCTTCCTGCTCCTGGCTTAGGCGCCAGCCCCGTTCCTCGGCCCGGCGGGCCGCCTGCAGGAGGGCCTCCCGGTCCTGGGGGGAGAGGCCCTCAAAGGCCCGGCGGCCCATGACCACCATGTTCTTGGGGATCCAGGCCTTGAGGTCGTAGAAGTAGCGGGAGAAGTCCCAGGCCTGGCTGTCCACCCCGGTCACGGGGGAGGTGATCATGGCCTCCACGATCCCGGTGGCGAAGGCCTGGGGGATGTCGGCGGCTTCCACCTGGACGGGGCTCATGCCCAGGAGCTCGGCCAGGCGGGCGGTGGCGGGGTTGTAGGCGCGGAAGCGGATCCCCTTGAGGTCCTGGGCCGAGGCCACCGGGCGCTTGGTGTAAAGCCCCTGGGGCGGCCAGGGTACGGCATAGAGGAAGACCACCCCCCGCTGGGCAAGCCACCTCTCCACCTCAGGCCGCTGGGCCTGGTAGAGCCTTCTCGCCTCCTCGTAGCTGGTGGCCACGAAGGGGATGGAGTCCAGGTTGAAGAGGGGGTTCTCGTTGGCCAGGAGGGACATGAGGACCTCCCCCAGCTGCACCTGGCCATTGCGCACCGCCGGTAGGATCTGGGGGTGGGGGAAGAGGGAGCCCCCCGGGTGGACGGTGATCCTCACCCGGCCCCCCGTGGCCTCCTCCACCTCCTTGGCGAACTGCAGGATGTTCTGGGTGTGGAAGTTGGCCGGGGGGTAGGGGGTGGCCATGTTCCAGGTCTGGGCCTGGACGGTGGCCAAAAGGAGGGCTAGGGCCACTAAGGCTTTTTGCATAATCATGCACCTCCGACTAATACTTTAGCCGTTCTTGGGCATGGCTGGCAACCCTTTCTTTGTAAAGAAGAGGAGGTGGACTAAGCGTAGTACTCAGGATTGGGCTTGAAGCCCAAGGCGTTGAGGAGGCGGTTGGTGAAGTTGAACATGGCCGCTACCTCGGCGGCCTCGAGAATGGCCTCATCGGAAAGCCCCACCTCCCTCAGGGGCCTTAGGTCCCCCTCGGTCATCTCGTGGTGGCGGTGGGTTACCTTTAGGGCAAAGTCCACCAGGGCCCGGGTTCTAGGGGGAAGGTCCGCCCGGCGGGGGTTGGCGGCCAGGACCTCGGGGAGGATGGGGTCTCCGGTGAGGTCTTTGAGGTAGCGCTTGTGGCTGGCCACGCAGTACTCGCAGCGGTTCTCCCCGCTTATGGCGATGGCCATGGCCTCCTTTTCCTCCCGGGTCAGGAGGCCCTCCCCTCGCATGAGGTGGTCGTAGTACCGGAACCAGAGGAGAAAGCGGGGGCTCAAGGCGAAGGCCCGGGCCACGTTGGGCACAAACCCCGTCTTCTCGCGAAGGCGGGCAAAAAGCTCCCGCACCTCCTCGGAAAGCTCGGCCTCCTCGGGCACCCGCAGCCAGGAGATCACCATACCGCCACCGCCCGCACCGGCCCACCCGAGGCCCCCCGGTGCTTGGGGGCGCCCACGAAGAGGAGGGCCCCCGAGGGCGGTACCTGGGCCAGGCCCGCCAGGTTCTCCAGGCCGTACTTCCCCGCCCCCAGGAAGACGAGGTGGGCCTTGAAGTCCTTGGAGGGGCCGAAGTCCAGGGAGAGGGTGTCCACCCCCACCCCCACGATCTCCCGCTCCCGCACCAGGAACTCCGCCGCCTCGGGGGAGAAGCCAGGGAAGTGCAGGGTGCCCCCCGCGTCTTGGTTCAAGAAGGCCTTGGGGTCGCGCCAGCGCGCCTCCCAGCCCGAGTGCATGGCCACGAAGGCCCCCCGGGGCAAGCGGCCATGGCGCCTTTCGTAGGCCAGGAGGTCGTCCACGGTGACCTGGGCGTCGGGGTTGCGGGCCGCCTTTTCCCGGATGTCCACCACCGCTAGGGGGGCGATGAGGCTTCCTAGGGGGAGTTTCTCCGCGGTCAGCCCACCCTCCACGAAGTGGGCGGGGGCGTCCATGTGGGTGCCCGAGTGCTCCCAGAGGTCCAGGCGGTTGCCGTAGTAGCCGTCCTTGCGCACGGTGACCAGGGTGGTGATGCGCATGGGTTCCGCCCCGGGGAAGAGGGGGATCTCGGGGGAAAGCTCGTGGGTCAGGTCCACCGCCTGGCGGAAGGCCTTGCCCGGCACGGGGGCTTGGGCCAGGGCCTGCCCGGCCAAAAGCCCAAGCCCAGCCCCCAGGAAGGCCCTACGGGAAAGGCTACGGGCCACCTGTTCCATCACCAAAGGGGCGCACATGCTGGCCTCCTTTCCTTATGGGGAAAAACTACTACGACCCCGCAAAGGTATGCAAGTCCCTAGCGCCTGGGGTCCAGCCGGTCCCTAAGGCCATCTCCCAGGAGGTTAAAGCCCAGCACCCCCAGGGAGAGGGCCAGCCCCGGCACCAGGGCAGGGTAGGGGGAAAGGGGGAGGAAGCCTTGCGCCTCCCGGAGCATCCGGCCCAGGCTGGGGGCTGGGGGTTGGACCCCAAGGCCCAGGTAGGAGAGCGCCGCCTCGGCCAAGAGGGCGGCGGCGAAGGCCAGGCTGGCCTGGACCAGGAGGGGCCCCAGCAGGTTGGGCAGGAGGTGGCGGAGGAGGATCCGTCCCGGCCCCGCCCCCAGGGCTAAGGCGGCTTCCACGAAGGGGGCGCCCTTTAGGCCCAAGGCCCCGGCCCGGGCCACGCGGAAGAAGGCGGGCACCATGGAAACCCCTATGGCCAGGGTGCTGCTCAGGCCCCCTGGGCCTAGGAGGGCGGCCAGGAGGAGGGCGAGAAGGAGGCCCGGCAGGGCGTAGAGGGCCTCCATGAGGAGGCTTAGGACCCCGTCCCATCCCCGGCCCAGGTAGCCCGCCAGAAGCCCCAGGGCCACCCCCAGGCCAAAGCCCAGGGCCACGGCCACCCCGCCCACCCAGAGGGCGTTTTTGGCCCCGTGGAGGACCCGGGCCAGGAGGTCGCGGCCCAGGTGGTCCGTCCCCAGGGGGTGTTCGGGGGAAGGGGGGGCGAGGCGGCGGAGGAAGTCCGGGGCGTTGGGGTCCACGGGGTAGAGGGAGGAGGCCAGGGCCAGGAGGAGGAAGAACCCCACCAGGAGGCTTCCCAGGAGGAGGCTTGGGCTACGCATACTCCACCCGCGGGTCCAGGAGGCCGTAGAGGAGGTCCACCACTAGGTTGAGGAGGACGATGAGGGCGGCCATGGCCAGGACCAGGCCCTGGAGGAGGGGGTAGTCGCGGGCCTCGAGGGCCGTGAGGGCCAGGCTCCCCATCCCGGGCAGGGCGAAGACCGCCTCCACCACCACCGCCCCCGTGAGGAGGAAGCCCCCTTCCAGGCCCAATAGGGTGACCAGGGGGAGGCTTGCGGGCCTGAGGGCGTGCTTCAGGAGGACCCGGGCCTCGGGCACCCCCTTGGCCCGGGCGGTGCGGACGTAGTCCTGGCCCAGGACCTCCAGGAGGCTGGCCCGGGCCATGCGGAAGAGGATGGCCGCCCGGGAAAGGGCCAGGGTCAGGGCGGGGAGGAGGAGGTGGCGGAGGGCTTCCCCAGGGCGTTCCCAGCCGGGGAAGCCGCTGGCGGGAAGGAGGGGGAGGTGGACCGCCAGGGCGTAAAGGAGGACCACCCCCAGGAAAAAGGTGGGCACGGACTGCAAGAGGCCCATAAGGCCGCTTAGGGTGAGGTCCAAGGGGGGAAGGCGCACCGCCAGCAGGGCCAGGGGTAGGGCCAGGAGGAGGGCCCCCCCTAGGCCCAGGAGGACCAGGGCCAGGGTGAGGGGAAGCCTCTCCCCAAGGAGCTCGGCCACGGGCTTGGCGTAGCGGATGGACTCCCCCAGGTCCAGCCGCCCAAGGCCCAGGAGCCAGCCCAGGTAGCGCTCCAAAGGGGGCTTGTCCAGGCCTAGGGCCCGTTCCAGGGCCAGCCGGGCCTCCTCCGAGGCCTCGAGGCCCAGGATGGCCTGCACCGGGTCCCCGGGGAGGAGGAGGAGGAAGGCGAAGACCAGGCTGGCGGCAAGCCAGAGGGTGAGGAGGGCCAGGAGGACCCGCCGGAGGAGGAAGCCCCGCATCTACCGGCTCAGGTACACCCGGGTCACGTTGAGGCTCGGGGTGGGCTGGTTGCCCCACCAGCCCATGACCTCCTTGCGCATGGCCGCCAGGTAGGGGCTATTCATCACCCAAAGGTTCACCGCGTCCTGGGCCAGGAGGCGCTGCATCTCCTTCATGAGCTCGCAGGCCCGCTTGGGGTCGGGGGTCCTCAGGTACTGGGCGTAGAGCTCCCGGAAGCGGGGGGAGTCGTAGCGGAAGTAGTAGTTGGGGTTGGCGTAGACCCCGATGTCGTGGGGCTCGGAGTGGCCAATGATGGTCATCTGGTAGTCCGCCCCGCGGAAGATCCGGGAGAGCCAGGTGGCCCACTCCACCACCTCCAGCCGCGCCTGGACCCCGATCTGGGAAAGCTGGGCGGCGATGGCCTCCCCCAGGCGCCGCTCGTAGGGATAGGGGGCGGCCAGGGTGAAGGTGAAGCGCAAGGGGTTGGCGGGCCCGTACCCTGCCTCCTGCAGGAGGGCCCGGGCCCGGGCGGGGTCGTGGGGGTAGAGGCCCGAGAGGTCCTCGTAGCAGCTCTCCCCGGGGGAGCGGTGGCTGCCGATGGGGGTGCCGTAGCCCAGCATCACCCCCTCCACCAGGGCCTTCTTGTCCACGGCGTGCTGGATGGCCCGGCGCACCCTGGGGTCGTTGAAGGGGGGACGGGCGTTGTTCATGCCCACGGTGATCTCCGTGGTGGTGAAGCCCGTGACCACCTTGAAGTTGGGGTCCCGGCCCAACACCAGGGCGTTTTCCGGGCTCACCCCCAGGCCGATCACCTGGATGTCCCCGGCCCTGAGGGCGGCGATCTGGGCGTTGGGATCGGGGAGGAAGCGGAAGAAGACCCGGTCCAGGTAGGGGAGGCCCGGCTCGTAGTAGCCCTCAAACCGCTCCAGCCGCACCCCTACCCCCCGCTCCCAGGCCACGAAGCGGAAGGGCCCGGTGCCGATGGGCTGGGTCCTCTGCTCCTCCACCCGCCCCTTGGGGCCGATGACCGAGTCGGGCCGGGCCAGGTTGAAGAGGAAGTCCTGGTTGGGCTGGCGCAGGCGGAAGACCACCGTGTAGGGGTCCTTGGCCTCCACCGCCTGGATGTCCCGGTAGTACTCGGGGTGGGTGTGGCCGGACCGGGGGTCCCGGGCCCGGTTGAACTTGAAGACCACGTCCTCGGCGGTGAAGGGGCTGCCGTTGTGGAAGCGCACCCCCCGCCTCAGGTAGAAGGTCCAGGTGAGGCTGGAGGGGCTTCCCTGCCAGCGCTCCGCCAGGGCAGGGACGATCTCCCCCTTCTCGTTGAACTTCACCAGGCCCTGGAGGACGTTATCGTAAAGCATCCGGGGGATTTCCTGGCTGGTGGAGGCCGTGGGGTCCAGGACCGGGGGCTCGGCCAGGATGGCCACCCGGAGCTCGCCCCCTCGGGTCTGGGCCAGGGCCAGGCCAAATAGCACCAGCAAGGGCCAAAGGAGCCGCGTGCGCATGGGAACCTCCTTGGCCCTTACCTTACCACGGGCAGGGGTCAGTCCAGGTAGAGCACCGCCAAGGCGGCGTAGACCCGGGCCGCCAGGACCACCTCCTCCAGGTCCACCCACTCGTCCACCTGGTGGGGGAGGGTCTTCTCCCCGGGGCCCATGACCACCACGGGAAGCCCGGCCCAGGCCCTCAGGAAGGTGCCGTCCGTGGCCCCGGGCACCCCGCCCAGGCGGACGGGGAGGCCAAGGAGCCTGAGGGCCTCCTCGGCGGCCTGGACCAGGGGGTCCTCCCTGGGGGTTTCCACGGGGGGGCGGTCCTCGAGGACCTCCACCCCTACCCCCGCCAGCTCCCCGATCCGGGCCAAAAGCTCCCCGTGGTCCATCCCGGGTACGGTGCGCACGTCCAGGGCCACCTCGGCCATAGGGGGAATGACGTTCAGCTGCCCCTCCCCGGCGCTGGCCAGGAACCGGGTGGGGGTGAGGTAGGGCGGTCCCAGGTGGGGGTGGGGGAAGGCGGCCTGGAGTTTCCCCTCCAGCTCCTTTAGGGATACGACGAAGCGGGCCGCCTTGGGGATGGGGTTATCCCCCGCGTAGGGCATGGCCCCGTGGGCCATCCGCCCTGGGAAGAGGAGGCGGAGGCGCAGGGCCCCCTTCTGCCAGAGGCAGACCTCCATGGCCTCGGGCTCGGCCACCAAGGCCCCCCGGAAGCCTCGGGCCAGGCCGGCCTCGAGGAAGGCCTTCACCCCCCGCATCATCCCCTCCTCGTCCGCCAGGGCCGCCAGGCGCAGGGGGCGCTTGGGCTTCCCCAGGACCCGCTTCACTGCCAAGAGGGCCCCCACCAGGGCGGCCAGCCCCCCCTTCATGTCGCAGGCCCCCCGGCCATAAAGCCGCCCCCCTCCACCACGGCCCCGTAGGGGGGGTAGGTCCAAAGGGCCTCCTCCCCTGGGGTCACCACGTCGGTGTGCCCCTCCAGGATGAGGCCCCCCTCCCCCTCCCCCAGGTCCGCCACCAGGTTGGGCCTTCCCGGGGCCGCCTCTTGGCGGAAGGGCTTTAGCCCCCGTTCCTGGAGGTAGGCCTCGAGGAAGGCCACCACCCCTTCCTCCCCCGGGCCCGGGTAGTGGCTGGGCAGGCGCACCAGGGCCTTGAGGAGCTCCACCACCTCCCCTTCCTCCACCGCTTCCGCCGCCAGGAGGGCCTTCCTCACCACCGTTCCACCACCACCTTTCTTTGGGTGTAGAAGAGGAAGGCGTCGGGCCCGTGGGGGTGGAGGTCGCCGAAGAAGGAGGCCTTCCAGCCGGAGAAGGGGTAGAAGGCGAAGGGCTGGGCCACGCCCACGTTCACCCCCACCATGCCCGCCTGGACCCTTTCCCGGAACGCCCGGGCCGCCCGGCCGCTTTGGGTGAAGACGCAGGCCATGTTGCCGTAGGCTACGGCGTTGGCCTGGGCGATGGCCTCCTCCAGGCTGGCCGCGAAGGCCACGGAGAGGACGGGGCCGAAGATCTCCTCCCGCCCCACGGCCATCCGGGGGGAGACCCCGGCGAGGACGGTGGGCCCGAGGAAGAAGCCCCGCCCCTCCACCCCCCGGCCGTCCAGGGCCAGGCTGGCCCCTTCCTCCAGGCCCCTTTGGATGTAGCCCACCACCCGCTGGCGGTGCTCCTCCCGGATCAGGGGGCCCACCTGCACCCCTTCCTCCCAGCCTGGGCCCACCTTGAGCCTCTGGGCGGCCTCCACCACCCGCTCCAAAAGCTCCGGCCCGACCCCGCCCACCCCCACGGCCACGCTCCCCGCCAGGCACCGCTCCCCGGCGTTGCCGAAGGCGGAGTTGAGGATGGCGGGGACGGCCAGGTCCAGATCCGCGTCGGGCAGGACCACCAGGTGGTTCTTGGCCCCCCCGGCGGCGGAGACCCGCTTGCCGTGGGCGGCGGCCAGGGCGTAGACCCGGCGGGCCACCGCCTCGGAGCCCACGAACTGGACCGCCCGCACCCCGGGATGGGCCGCCAGGGCCTCGGCGGCCTCCCGGCCCCCGTGGACCAGGTTGAGGACCCCTTCGGGGAAGCCGGCCTCCAGGAAGAGCTCGGCCAGGCGCACCGCCCCCAAGGGGGTGCGTTCGGAGGGCTTGAGGACGAAGGTGTTCCCCGCCACCACGGCGATGGGGAGCATCCACAAGGGGATCATGACGGGGAAGTTGAAGGGGGGGATGCCCGCCACCACGCCCAGGGGGTAGTGGAAGAGGTTCTGGTCCACCCCGGGGGTGACCTCCCGCAGGGTCCTTCCCTGGAGGAGGGTGGCGGCGGAGAGGGCGAAGTCCACCACCTCGATCCCCCGGCGCACCTCCCCCCGGGCCTCCTCCAGGGTCTTGCCGTGGTGGAGGGTCACGAGGCGGGCCAGGTCCTCGGCGTGCTCCTCCAAAAGCCCTTTGAAGCGGAAAAGGAGGCGGAGGCGTTCCAGAAGCGGGGTCTGGCTCCAGGTGGCGAAAGCCTTTTCCGCGGCTTGCACCGCCTGGTCCACCTCCTCGGGGCCCGAGAGGGGGACCTCCTCCAGGACCTCCTCCGTGGCCGGGTTGAGGACGGGGAGGGTGGGGCGGTCCACCTCCCGCCAACGGCCGCCAATCAGGTTCTTGAGCATCCTTTCCTCCTTGGGCTCCATTCTTCTTCCCCGGGAGGAGGCTTCGCAAGGGTGGTAGGATGGGGCCAAAGCCTATGGACTACCGCAAGCTTCTGGACCTGACGGGGCAGGTGGCCCTGGTGGTGGGGGCGGCTTCGGGGATCGGGCGGGCTTCGGCGGAGGCCCTGGCGGCCTTCGGGGCCCGGGTGGTCCTGGCCGACAAGGACCGGGAGGGCCTCGAGGCTGCCCAGGAGGCCATCCGCCAGGGGGGTGGGGAGGCTTTGGCCTACCCCCTGGACCTGGGGGAGCCCGGGGCAGGGGAGGGGCTGGTGGCGAGGGTTCTGGAGCGGTTGGGCCGCCTGGACACCCTGGTCTCCACCCCGGCCATCAACGTGCGCAAGCCCCTTCTGGACTACACCGACGAGGAGATCGATCGGGTGGTGGACCTGAACCTCAAGGCCACCCTCCGCCTCCTGCGGGCTGGGGGGCGGGCCATGCGGGAAAGGGGTTCGGGGAGCCTCATCGCCTTCGCCTCCATCCGGGCCTTGGTGGTGGAGCCGGGGCAAGGGGTCTACGCCGCCACCAAGGCGGGGATCCTGCAGCTTGTCCGCACCCTGGCCGCGGAGCTTGGGCCCTACGGCGTGCGGGCCAACGCCATCGCCCCTGGCCCCATCGAGACCCCCCTCACCGCCCCCATCCGGGCGCGGCCGGAATGGTACCGGGCCTACGCGGAGAAGACGGCCCTTTTGCGCTGGGGCAGGCCCGAGGAGGTGGCCATGGCCGTGGTCTACCTGGCCTCCCCGGCGGCCAGCTACGTGACGGGCACCCTCTTCCTGGTGGATGGGGGCTGGACGGCGGTGGACGGGCGGTTTACGCCTCCTCTGTGAAGGGCCTTGACCCAGGGAAAGGGCCTGGCTAGGATGGCTCATAAGGGTCTAAAGCCCGGAGGAGGGTGTATGAGGCGCTGGCTA
This sequence comes from Thermus sp. CCB_US3_UF1, assembly GCF_000236585.1. Lineage (NCBI taxonomy): Bacteria > Thermotogati > Deinococcota > Deinococci > Thermales > Thermaceae > Thermus > Thermus sp. CCB_US3_UF1. The sequence continues at coordinate 1,270,390 of NC_017278.1, read as the reverse complement.
TGGTGGTTGGTGGTGGCCTTGGGTTTGGCCTGGGCCCAGGATCGGACCCAGATCCTGGTTTATGGCGGGGACTGGACGGACCTCATCACCCTGGATCCCCAGGTGGTCTACGAGTTCAGCGGGGTGATGATCGCCGATAACCTCTACGAAACCCTGGTGCGTTTTGAAGGGAATGACCTCTCCACCCTGCGGCCTGGCCTGGCGGAGAGCTGGAAGGTGGAGCGGGGTACCACGGACTGGATCCTTACCTTCAAGCTCCGCCGGGGGAGCAAGTTTTCCACCGGCCGGGAGGTGACGGCCAAGGACGTGGTCTTTAGCTTTGAGCGGGCCCTGGCCCTCAAGGGACCGGGTTCCTTCCTCTTCACCAACATCGCCCAGCTCAAACCGGGGGCCACCAAGGCCCTGGATCCCTACACCGTGGAGGTGCGCATTCCCAAAGCCGCTTCCCCTCAGTCCTTCCTCGCCATCCTCACCTTCACCATCGGGGGCATCGTGGACTCGGAGGAGGCACAAAGGAACGCCAAGGGAGGTGACTTCGGCAAGGACTTCCTCACCAATAACTCCGCCGGCTCCGGCCCCTACCGTCTGGTGCGCTGGGAGCGGGGGAACCAGGTGATCCTCGAGGCCAATCCCCACGCCCGCATCAAGCCCAAGGTGCCACGGGTGGTGCTGCGCTACATTCAGGAACCGGCTGTGCTCCGCACCGCCCTGGAGTCTGGGGAGATCGACATCGCCGAGGGGCTCACCCCCGAGGCCGTGAGGGCTCTGGCCGCTAACCCCCGCTTCAAGGTGGTGCGGGCCGAAACCCTGCGCCTCCAGTACTTGGCCATGAACATGAAGGCGGGAAGCCCCTTCGCCAACCCCAAGGTCCGGGAGGCGGTGCGCTGGGCGGTAAACCAGGATGAACTCATCCAGGGGCTTCTCCAGGGGAACGCCCTGAAGGTGCAAACCCTTATCCCCAAAGGTCTTCTGGGCCATAACCCCACTGCTCCCTACAAGTACGATCCCGAGCGGGCCAAGCGCCTCCTGGCTGAAGCGGGTTATCCCCAGGGTTTGGAGTTTGAGCTCTTGGCCAATACGGGCATCTGCGGCGGAGGCGTGCCCTGCCCCGATGTGGCCGCCAAGTTGCAGGCCGATATGGCCAAGGCTGGCCTTCGGGCTCGCATCCGCACCATCCCCAACGCGGAGCTCCTCGCCACCTATCGGGCCCAGAACCACCAGATGGTCCTGGTGGCCTGGAGCCCCGATTTCCCTGACCCCGATGGCAACGCCACGCCTTGGTCGGACTACGCGGCGCGCTCCCTGGCCTGGCGCAACAGCTACGAGGACGAGGTGGCCGCCAAGCTGGCCCGCCAGGCGGCCCTCGAGGTGGAGGCTGAGAAGCGCAAGGCCCTGTACAGGCTTCTCACGGAAAAGGTTCTCCGGGAAGGTCCCTACGTCGTCCTGTACCAGCCCCTTTTGCCCATAGGCCTCTCGGCCAAGGTAGAGGGCTTCTTGAAGAACCCCATGATGTCCGTGCCCCTTTGGCAGGTGGGCAAGCAACCCTAGATCTTGGTATAGTGAGGCCCGCGACCTGGGGTCGCGGGTTTTTTCCATGGGTGCCTATCTTTTAAGAAGGCTTTTCATGGTTCTTTTCGTGGGGCTGGGTGTTACCTTTGTCACCTTTTTCATCGCCCAGGTGATCCCCATTGATCCTGCGGTGGCCGCTTTGGGGGAAAATGCCCGAGAGGAGCAGATCCAGGAGTTCCGCCAGCGTTACGGCCTGGATAAGCCCCTCCTGGTACAGTACGGCATCTACCTGCAAAGGCTCCTGAGCCTTGACCTGGGCCGCTCCCTGCGCACGGGTAGACCCGTAGCCGAGGATCTAAAGGAGTTTTTCCCCGCCACCTTGGAGCTATCCCTGGCTGCCTTTTTGGTGGCGGTGCTTCTGGGGCTTCCTGCGGGGATCTGGGCGGCCTTGCGCCAAAACCGCCCTCCCGATCTTTTGGTGCGCCTTTTCGCCCTGCTCCTGGGTTCCACCCCGGTCTTCTTCCTGGCCATCTTCCTCCTGGACCTCCTCCACCGGCAAATGGGGCTTCTCCCTGGACCGGGCCGGTTGGATCCCTACCTCATCCCCCCTCCCCGGATCACGGGTATGGTCACCTTGGACGCTTTTCTGGTCCGGGACTGGGTGGCCTTTCGCGACGCCCTCCTCCACCTCCTCCTGCCTGCTTTTGTTCTGGGTTCAGCCTCTGCCGCCCTCCTGGCCCGCATGACCCGGGCGGCCATGTTGGAGGTTTTGAGCCAGGACTACGTGCGCACCGCCTGGGCCAAGGGGCTTTCGGAACGCCGCGTGGTGCTGGGCCATGCCCTGAAGAACGCGGCCTTGCCCATCCTCACCCTTTTAGGCGGGCTCATGGGAGGGTTACTTTCGGGAGCCGTCCTGACGGAAACCATCTTCTCCTGGCCTGGGCTGGGCCGCTATGTCACCCAGTCCGCCACCAGCCTGGATTTCCCCGCGGTCATGGGGGTAACCCTGCTGGTGGGACTGGTCTATTCCCTCCTGAACCTGGTGGTGGACCTCTTGTATGCCCTCTTGGACCCGAGGATCCGGTATGCCTAAGCTCTTACGGCGTTTCCTTCGCAATCCAGGAGCCCTTTTGGGACTTTTCCTCCTCCTTGGCCTGGTCCTCTTGGCCCTTCTTGGGCCCCTTTTTGCCAGGGATCCCTTGGAGCAGAATCTCCTCCAGCGCCTCAGGCCTCCTTCCCCTGAGTATCCCTTGGGCACCGATCAGCTAGGCCGGGATGTCTGGGCGCGCGTGGTCCACGGGGCCCGCATCAGCCTAGGGGTGGGCTTTGGCGTGGTCCTCTTGGCCTCCCTCTTGGGCACAGCGGTGGGCCTCCTGGCGGGGGGGCTTGGGGGGCGCTGGGATAGCCTCCTCATGCGCCTTACCGATATCTTTTTCGCCTTCCCCTCCCTCATCCTGGCCATGGCCATCGCCGCCGCCCTGGGTCCCAACCTGGTGAATACCGTCCTGGCTGTAGCCCTGGTCACCTGGCCCATTTACGCCCGCCTGGTGCGGGCCCAGGTGCTGGCCCTGCGGGAGCGGGAGTTTGTGGAGGCGGCTAGGGCCCTAGGGGCGAGCCAGGGGCGGATCCTCTTCCGCCACCTCCTGCCCAATGCCCTTGCCCCTGTACTGGTCCAGGCCAGCTACGAGGTAGGGGCGGCCATTCTCACCGCGGCGGGGCTTTCCTTCATCGGCTTCGGGGCCCAGCCGCCTACCCCAGAGTGGGGGGCCATGGTGGCGGAGACCCGAAACTACATGGCCGAGGCGCCCTGGGCGGCCACAGCCCCCGCCTTGGGCATCCTCCTTACCGTCTTGGCCTTCAACCTCTTGGGGGATGGCCTCAGGGACGTGTTGGACCCTAGGGGGCGCTAGGCCACCCGCCTCCCCCCTAGGTAGACGGCCTGGACCCTGAGCCCCTCGTCCAGCACCACCAGGTCGGCCCGCTTGCCGGGAGCGATCTCCCCCCGGTCCGCAAGGCCCAGGTACCGGGCAGGGAGGGCCGAAAGCCGCCTGGCCGCCTCCTCCAGGGGTACCCCCCAGGCCACCAGGTTCCTCAGGGCCCGGTCCAGGGTGAGGGTGCTCCCCGCCAGGCCCTCCCCCAGCCACACCCCCTCCCCCCGCTTCTCCACCCGGTGGGCCCCCAGGGGGTAGGGCCCGTCGGGCATCCCCGCCGCGGCCACGGCGTCGCTGACGAAGTAAAGGCCGGGGATGGCCTTGAGGGCCAGGCGCAGGGCCGCAGGGTGCACATGGAGCCCGTCGGGGATCAGCTCGGCCCACCTCCCCCGCTCCAGGGCCAGGCCCACGGTCCCGGGCTCCCGGTGGTGCAGGGGGGTCATGGCGTTGTAGAGGTGGGTGAAGCCCGAGGCCCCGGCCTCCAGGGCGGCCAGGGCCTCAACGTAGCCCGCCCCCGTGTGGCCCAGCTGGACCCGCACCCCCCTTTGGGCCAGGAGGCGCACCAGCCCCAGGGCCCCGGGAAGCTCGGGGGCCAGGGTGAGGACCCGCACCGGGGCCAAGGCCAGGAGGGCCTGGGCCACCCCGGGGTCCGGGGGGAGGGGGAAGGGGGGCTGGGCCCCGAGGCGCTCTGGGGAGAGGAAGGGGCCTTCCAGGTGGACCCCGAGGAGGGCCTCCCCCCAGGGGCCGGCCATGGCCTGGGCGATGCCCTTCAGGGCCCGTTCCAGCTCGGGGAGGGGTGCGGTGAGGGTGGTGGCCAGGAGGCCGGTGGTGCCGTGGCGGAGGTGGAAGCGCAGGGTGCCCTCCACCCCCTCGGGGCCGGCCATGACCTCAAACCCTCCCCCGCCGTGGACGTGGAGGTCCAAAAAGCCCGGGAGGATGTAGGGGCCTTCCACGGGGGCTTCCTCCAGGGCCTCGATACGGTGGGTGAACCACACCCGGCCCTGCACCCAGCCCCCTGGGCCGAGGATGCGTCCTGTCAGGACCTGGTCCATGGCTCCAGGTTTAGCTTAGGCCCTTAATCTAGAAGGGTGGATACACCCTTCTTGATGGCCTTGCGGGAGGCCTTGGCCCGCTACCCCACCCCCTTTTACGCCTACGACTGGAGCCGGATCCAGCGCCAGGCCCAGCGCCTCCAAAGGGCCTTTCCCTTTGCCCGCCTCTTTTACGCCCTCAAGGCCAACCCCCGGCTGGGGCTTTTGCGGCGCCTTGTGGCCTTGGGCTTTGGGGCGGAGGCGGTGTCCTTGGGGGAGGTGCTCCGGGCTTACCGGGCGGGTTTTCCCCCGGAAAGGGTGGTTTGGAACGGCCCCGTGAAGACCTGGGAGGCGCTTCACGCCCTCGAGGGAGCCCCTCCCGTGGTGGTCTTGGACTCCGAGGGAGAGCTGGGACGGGTGGCCAAGGCCCTGCCTGGGGCCCGGGTCCTTCTCCGGGTCAACCCCGACCTTCCCGTGCGCACCCATGGCCACCTGGCCACCGGACGGGGGGAGAGCCAGTTCGGCGTTTTGCCGGAGGACGTGCCCCGGCTGGTGCGGGAGGTTCTTGGGGCAGGTTTGTCCTTCCTGGGCCTCCACCTCCACCTAGGCTCGGCCCTCGAGGCCCCCGAGGACTTCCTTCAGGGCTACCGGGTTTTGCACGACCTCTTCCCCGCGGTGGGCCCGGTGGCGGTTTTGGACCTGGGGGGCGGGTTTGGCCTGGACCTGGACCTGGAGGCCCTGGCGGAGCCCATGCAAGCCCTGGCAGGGCGGTACGGGGCCCAGGTCTGGTTGGAGCCGGGCCGGTACCTGGTGGCCGAAGCCGGGGTGCTGGTGGCCCGGGTGGTGGGGTGGAAGCGGACCCGCCGGCCCTACCTCCTCCTGGATGCCGGCATGACCAGCCTCCTGCGGCCTGCCCTCTACGGGGCTCGGCACCCGGTCCTCCCCCTCTACGAGGGAGGGGAGGAGGTGGAGGTGGACCTGGCGGGGCCGGCCTGCGAGGCGGGGGACGTCCTGGCCCGGGGGGTGCGGCTGCCCTTGCCCCGGGAAGGGGAGGCCCTGGCCATCCTGCACGCGGGGGCTTATGGGGGGAGCATGGCCTTGAACTACCTGGACACGCCGAGGCCCCTGGAACTCCTCTGGACCGGGGAAGGCTGGGAGGTGTTGCGGGCGCGGGAGCCCTTGGAGCGGCTTTGGGACCTCGAGGAGGGCTAGGAGGGTCTGCAGGCCAGAAGGGCCAGGGCCCCCAGGAACCCCAGGCCCGAGAGGCTTAGGGGGGCCAAGGGGGGAGGCGTGGCCTCGCCCCCTTCCTGGCCGCTTCCTTTACCTCCTTCCTGGGTGGCCCCTTCCCCTTGGGGCAGGGCGGGGTAGGCTTCCCCCTCCTGGTCCACCAGCTGGACCATGGCCGGGCGGGACGCGAGGCTTTCGGCCCAATGCTCCGCCGTGCCCACTAGGCCCGCCAAGCTGACCAGGAGGAGCACGCCCACGGCCAGGGGCTCGCTCAGGGGAAGGAGGAGCCCAAGACCTGCGGCCATGGCCCCTAGACTGGCGGCCACCGGGGCGAGGAGCTGGATGCCCTCCGTGTGCCCCATGAGGAGGAGCTCGGCCAGGGTGGCGAAGCACCCCAGGACCACGAAGAGCACCACCAGGTCGGGGAACCGTTTTTGCAGCATCTCCCGCATCTTGACCTCCCTTGGCCCTTCCAGCCTACCGGGATCGGGTTAGCCGTGGGGGGCCTGGAGGAGGCCGAAAAGGGGCCATTGCTCCGGTAGGAGTTCCGGGTGCCACTGCACCCCCAGGAAGAGGGGGTGGCCTTCCAGGACCACCGCCTCCACCAGCCCGTCGGGGGCCAGGGCCGCGGGGCGCAGGCCCCGGCCCAAGGCCTTGAGGCCCTGGTGATGGTAGGAGTTCACGCGAAACCGCTCGGGAAAAAGGCCCCTTAGGGGACTTTCCCCCACCAAGCGTACCCCGTGGCCCAGGGCTGGAGGGGGGCTTTTCTGGTGGTGCTGCACCCTTCCCAGGCCTTGGGCCTCGAGGTCCTGGTAAAGCGTCCCCCCCAGGGCCACGTTCATCACCTGCACCCCGCGGCAGACCCCCAGGGTGGGAAGGCCCCTTTCCGCGGCGTGGCGGGCCAGGAAGACCTCGTGGGCGTCCCGCTCCGGGCTCACCTCCCCCAGGCGGGGATGGGGCTCTTCCCCGTAGAGGGCGGGGTCTACGTCCCCACCCCCTGGGAGGAGAAGGCCGTCCAGATGGGGGAGGATGCGCTCCAGGGCCTCCTGGGGCTGGGGCGGCAGCAGGACATAGGCCAGGCCTTGGCTGCGCAGGGCCTCCAGGTAGGGCTCCAGAAGGCCCAAGAACCTCCTGGCCATGGGCCCTTCCCCGGCGCGGTACTGGGTGGCGATCCCGATGAGGCGCATGGGGCCATCCTAATCCCTTGGGGGCTTTTCCCCCGTGGTATCCTCTAGGCCGGGCCCTGGGCCCGTCCCATGCTGCGACTGGAAGGGATCACCAAGCGCTTTGGGCCCGTGGTGGCCAACCGCGGGATCACCTTGGAGGTGGGCCGGGGGGAGGTCCTGGCCCTGTTGGGGGAGAACGGGGCGGGGAAGACCACCCTGGTGAGCCTCCTGTACGGCCTTTATGCCCCCGACGAGGGGCGGATCCTCCTGGAGGGCCAGGAGGTGCGCATCCCTTCCCCGCGGGAGGCGCAGCGCCTGGGCATCGCCTTGGTGCCCCAGCACCCCGAGCTCATCCAGGCCCACACCGTGGCGGAGAACCTGGCCCTGGGCCTGGACCTTCCCCCCTTTTTCTCCCGCCCCCGCCTCTTGGAGCGCCTCAAGGGGCTCCTTCAGGACCATCCCCTGAAGGTGGACCTCGAGGCCCCCATAGCCCGGCTTTCCGCCGGGGAGAAGCAACGGGTGGAGCTCCTGCGGGCCCTCCTCTCCCGTCCCAAGGTCCTCATCCTGGACGAGCCCACCAGCGTCCTCACCCCCAAGGAGGCCGAGGACCTCTTCCAGGAGGTGCGCCGCCTGAAGGCCTTGGGCCTCGCGGTCATCTTCATCAGCCACAAGCTGGAGGAGGTCTTGTCCATCGCCGACCGCATCGCCGTCCTCCGGGCGGGGGAGAAGGTGGGGGAGGTGCCCCGGGAGGAGGCGGACAGGGACCTCCTGGTCCGGCTCATGGTGGGCCGGAGCGTGGCCCCTCCCGCCCGGGTACCCCCGCCCCGGGAGGAGGTGGTCCTGGAGGTGCAAAACCTCCTGGTCCCCCGGCACGGCTTCCCCGTGCAGGGGGTGAGCTTCACCCTGCGGGCCGGGGAGGTTTTGGGCATCGCCGGGGTGGCGGGAAGCGGGCAGACGGAGCTCCTGGAGGCCCTGGCGGGGCAGAGGCCCTACCGGGGGGAGGTCCGCTACCTGGGCGAGCCCCTTCCCAGGGATCCCGCCCGGCTTTACCCCTTGGGCGTGGCCCACATCCCCGAGGAGCGGGCCGCGGGCGTGGTGGGGGGGATGAGCGTGGCGGAAAACCTGGCCCTCCGCACCTACCCGGCCTACGCCCGCCGGGGGCTTCTGGACTACCGGGCCATGGAACAGGACGCCGAACGCCTCATCGCCCAGTACGGGATCAAGACCCCTTCCCCTAAGACCCCGGTGCGCTTCCTCTCCGGGGGGAACGTGCAGAAGGTGATCCTGGCTCGGGAGTTGCGCCATAAGCCCAAGCTCCTCTTGGCCATGCACCCCACCTACGGGGTGGACGTGGGGGCGGCGGAGGAGGTGCACGGGCGCATCCTGGACCTAGTGCGCCAAGGCGCAGCGGTTCTCCTGGTGAGCGAGGACCTGGACGAAATCCTTTCCCTTTCCCACCGCGTGGCCGCCCTGTACCATGGCCGCCTGGTGGGGCCCATCCCCCGGGAGGAGGCGGACCGGGAGCGCCTGGGGCGGATGATGACGGAGGGGCGGGCATGAGGTGGGAACTGGACCCCAGCCCCACCCCCCGCAAGGTGGCCTTGGCCTACGCCGCCTTCCTCCTCCTGGCCCTGGCCGCCTTGGGCCTGGTCTTCCTGGCCTACGGCGTGTCCCCCTGGCGGGCCTATGGCCTCCTCCTTTCCCCCTTGACCGACCCCTTGGGCCTGGCCGAGGTGGGGCGGCGGGCCATCCCCCTGCTTCTCATCGGGGCGGGGCTGGCCCTGGCCTTCCGGGTGGGCTTCTTCAACATCGGGGCGGAGGGGCAGCTCCTTCTGGGGGCGGTGGGGGCGGCCTACGTGGCCCTCTTCCTCCCCCCTGGGCCCTGGACCCTTCCCCTCATGTTCCTCCTGGGCGGGGGCCTGGGGGCCCTTTGGGTGGGCCTGGCGGCCTGGCTGCGGGTGCGCTTTGGCGCCAGCGAGATCCTCACCACCCTGATGCAGAACTACCTGGCCTACTACCTGGTGGTCTACCTGGTGGCGGGGCCTTGGAAGGGGCAGTTCGTCTTCGGCTTCCTCTACACCGACCGCTTCCCCCAGGAGGCCCAGCTCCCCAGGCTTGGGGATACCCTGGTCCACTGGCCCACCCTCCTCCTGGGGGTGCTGGCCGCCTTGGCCCTCCAGCTGCTCCTCTTCCGTACCCCTTTGGGCTTCGCCTGGCGGGTCCTGGGGGAAAACCCCCAGGCGGCCCGTTACCTGGGCCTGCGGGGGGGGCCCCTTCTGGCCCTGGCCGCCCTCCTCTCGGGCTTCCTCTCGGGGCTCGCCGGGGTGGGGGAGGTGGCGGGGATCCACCTGAGGCTTTTGGAGCCTGCCCAGATCTCCCTGGGCTACGGCTTCACCGCCATCCTGGTGGCCTGGCTGGCCCGGGGTAGGCCCCTCCTGGTCCTGGTTACTGCTCCCCTCTTGGGCCTCATCCTGGCGGGGGGGGATGCCTTGAAGATGGCCCTTTCCATGCCCTTCCGGGTGGTGGACGTGGTGGCGGGCCTTCTCCTTTTGGCCCTCATCGGGGCCGAGGCTTGGAGCCGGCATAGGCTGATCTGGAGGCGCTGATGGAAGAGGCGTTGTTGCGCGCGGTCCTTTTCGGCACCCCCATCCTCCTGGCCGCTTTGGGGGCCCTTCTGGCCGAGCGGAGCGGGGTGGTGAACCTGGGGGTGGAGGGGATCATGGCCCTAAGCGCCCTGGCCGCCTTCGCCACGGCCCTAAAGGCAGGCCCAGGGCCTGGGGTCTTGGCCGGGGTGGGAACCGGGGTTCTCCTGAGCCTGGTCCTGGGGGTGTTCGCCGTATCCCTCCGGGCCAACCAGTTTGTGGCGGGGCTCGCCCTTTCCGCCTTGGGCCTTGGGGCCTCGGGGCTTTTGGGCAAGCGCTATGAAGGCCTGCCCCTCGAGGCCCCCCTCCCCGAGGGGGGGATGGCCCTGGCGGCCTTTTTCCTGGCCCTCCTCCTCCACTTCCTCCTCTATGGCAGCCGCTTTGGCCTCTACCTGCGGAGCGTGGGGGAAAACCCCAAGGCGGCGGACCTCTTCGGCGTAAGTGTGGAGGGGGTGCGCTACGGGGCCCTGGCCCTGGGGGGTGGGCTGATCGGCCTGGCCGGGGCTTACCTTTCCCTGGCCTACCGCCCCTCCTGGACGGACGGCATGACCGCGGGCCTCGGCTGGGTGGCCGTGGCCCTGGTGATCCTGGCCGCTTGGCAGCCCTTGCGGGCCCCCTTTGGGGCCTACCTCTTCGGCCTGCTCTTCTTCCTCCAGTTCCGCCTCCAGGGCAGTGTACCTATACCGTCCGAGGCCTTTGCCGCCATGCCTTACCTCTTGGTTATCCTGGTCCTGGCCCTCTCGGGCCGCGCCCGGGCCCCTCGGGCCCTGGGCGTGCCCTTTGAGCGGGGGAGGTAGCGCATGAAAAGACTCTTGGGGCTACTGGTACTGGTCCTGGGGTTGGCCCTGGGGCAAGGGGAGAAGCTGAAGGCCTGCTTCATCTACGTGGGGCCCATCGGGGATGCCGGCTGGACCTACGCCCACGACCTGGGGCGGAAGAAGGCGGAGGCCGCCCTTCCCTGGCTGGAAACCCGCTACGTGGAAAGCGTGCCCGAGGCCCAGGCCTTGCCCACCATTGACCGCTTTGTGCGGGAAGGGTGCCAGGTGATCTTCGCCACCAGCTTCGGCTACATGGAGGCGGTCCTCGAGGGGGCCAAGAAGTACCCCAACGTCCTCTTCGCCCACGCCACCGGCATCAAGCGGGCCCCCAACGTGGCCACCTACATGGCCGACTTCTATCAGGTCTACTACCTGAACGGCCTGGCCGCCGGCGCCCTCAGCAAAAGCGGCAAGGTGGGCTACGTGGCCGCCTTCCCCATCCCCGAGGTGAAGCGGCACATCAACGCCTTCGCCCTGGGGGTGCGGGCGGTGAACCCCAAGGCCCAGGTCCTGGTGCGCTGGATCAACGCCTGGTACGACCCGGCCAAGGCCCGGGAGGCCACGGAGGCCCTTCTGGCCCAGGGGGCCGATGTCTTCGCCTTCACCGAGGATACCCCCACGGTCATCCAGGCCGCTGCCAAGAAGGGGGCTTATTCCTTCGGCCACTACACCCCCATGCTCAAGTTCGCCCCCGACCACGTGGTCTCGGGGCAGATCGTCCACTGGGATGTCATCTACATTGACTTCCTCAAAAAGGTGAAGGAAGGGGTCTACACCGCCAAGAACCTGCAGAACGTGGACTACTTCTGGCTCCTGCAGCAGAAGGCGGTGGAGATGGGAGCGGACTACGGCGTGCCCATCAACCCCAAGCATGTTTCCCTCTTGCAGAAGGCCCAGATGACCGTGGACGGGAAGAAGGTTTCCGTCTACGACCGCATCCTGGCCCTCCTCAAGGACATGCAAAGCCCCAAGCCCACCTTTGACCCCTTCACCGGCCCCATTCGCGACCGGAACGGGGTGGTGCGGGTGCCGGCCGGGCGGAAGGCCACCCTGCAGGAGCTCCTCACCCTGGAGTGGGCCGCCCCCGGGGTGGTGGGGGACTGGCCGGGGGAGCCCAAGTAGGCTTAGGGCCAAGGAGGAGGCCGGAAACACCCGGCCTCCTCCTTAGAGGCTTTGGAAGACCGCCTCGAGGATGGCAAGCCCCTGGGCGGCCTCCTCCTGGGAGAGGACCAGGGGCGGGGCGATGCGGACGGCGGAGGGCCCCGCCTGCAGGAGGAGGAGGCCCTTTTGGAAGGCCAGTTCCACCACCTTGTCCCGTAGGTCGGGCCGCTCCTCCTCGGGGCTGCCGAAGTCCAGGCCGATCATGAGCCCCCGGCCCCGCACGTCCCCCAGGAAGGGGAAGCGCCGCTTGAGGCCCCTCAGCTCCTCCAGGAGGTAGGCCCCCACCCGCTGGGCGTTTTCCATGAGCCCCTCCTCCAGGAGGTCCAAGGTGGCGTGGGCCGCCGCCGCCGCCACCGCCTGGCCGCCAAAGGTGGTGCCGTGGGCCCCCGGGCGCCAGCTGGCCAGCTCCTCCCGGAAGAGGACGGCGCTTAGGGGGTAGCCCGAGGCCAGCCCCTTGGCCAGCACGTAGACGTCCGCCTGCACCCCCTCGTGCTCCAGGGCCAGGAAGCGCCCCGTGCGCCCGGCCCCGCTTTGCACCTCGTCCGCCACCAGGAGGATGCCGTGGCGTTCCAGCAGGGCCTTGAGCCGGGGGATGAAGCCCGGAGGGGGCACCAGGTACCCGCCTTCACCTTGGATGGGCTCCAAGAAGAAGGCGGCCACCTCCTCGGGGGGCAAGACGGTGCGGAAAAGGTGCTCCAGGTATTCCAAGACCGCTTCCCCTACCCCCTCCGGCCTAGCCCCCAGGGGCGGGCGGAAGGGGTTGGGGAAGGGGATGTGGACCACCCCGGGCAGCAGGGGGGAGAAGCCCTTGCGGTAGGCGCTTTTGCTGGCCGTGAGGGAAAGCGCCCCCAGGCTCCTCCCGTGGAAGGCCCCGGTGAAGGCCAGGAGGTACGGCCTGCCCGTGTGGTGGCGCACCAGCTTGATGGCGGCCTCGATCCCCTCGGTGCCGGAGTTGCCGAAGAAGACCCGGTACCCCCCGCCCAGCCTGGCCACCAGGCGCTCAGCCAGGGAAAGGGTGGGTTCGTGGGTGAAGTCGGAGAAGCAGACGTGGGCGAAGCGTTCCGCCTGGGCCCGCACCGCCTCCAGCACCCGGGGGTGGGCGTACCCGGTGGTGTTCACCGCGATCCCCGCCATGAAGTCCAGGAAGACGTTGCCGTCCACGTCCTCCAGGTACGCCCCCTGGCCCCGGGCGGGGACGAAGGGGTAAGGCCGTACGTAGGAAGGGGAGAGGACCGCCTGGCCCCTCTCCAAAAGCTCCCGGGCCTTGGGCCCGGGAAGGGGGGTTCGCACCATGGGTTTCATACGCGGCCAGTCTACCAGTCCGGGAAAGCCTTTCCCAGGCCTACTTTATGCGCTTTCCTGCAGGGAGTTGCGTTAGAGGAGGCCCCGCTCCCGCAGGTGGGGCCGGGCGTAGAAGAGGGTTAGGGCGGTGGAGGCGTCCTCCACCTGGCCCCTTTCCAAGAGAGCGTAGAGCTCCACGAGGGGGAGCTCCAGGGTTTCCAAAAGCTCCCCGTCCTCCAGGGCGGGCTTGGCCACCACCTCGGCCCCCAGGGCCAAAAAGGGGTGGAAGACCACGGCGGTGAAGGAGGGCTGGGGGTGGAAGGGGGGTAAGGGGAGGACCTCGGCGGCCCTGGCCCCCACCTCCTCCAGGAGTTCCCGCCGGGCGGCCTCCTCCGGGGTTTCCCCGGGGTCCACCTTGCCCGCGGGGATCTCCAAGAGGAACTTGCCCGTGGGGTGGCGGTACTGGCGGACCAGGAGGGCGGTGGCCCTGGGGGTGATGGGGAGGACGAAGCTGGCCGCCACGGGCCCGGGGCGGTAGATGTAGGTGATCTCCTTGCCCGTGTGGGTGCGCACCCGTTCCCGCACCACCCGCACGGGCTCGGAGAGGACTTCCTCAATGAAGAGGCGTTCCCAAGGGCTCATGGGGCGAGGCGCTCGATCACCCGGCGTACCTTTTCCCCGGGGGCCCTGGGCCCTAGGGCCTTGGTTACCACCCCGATGGCCGCCAGGGGGGTTTTGAACTGGGAAAGGTCAAGGTTCTCCTTGATCCAGGCCTCGATCTCCTCCTCGCTCATCTCCTTGGGCAGGAAACGATCCAAAAACTCCACCTCAAAGGCGTTGCCCTGCTCCAGGGCGATCTCCCGGAGGGCCTTGAGCACCTTCACCGCCTCGAGGTCGGGTAGGGGCTTGCCGTCCCCCTTGCGGTCCAGCTCCGCCTTCACCACCCGGGCGAAGTCCAGGGTCTTCTGGTCCCGGGCTTTCATGGCCTCCTTGATGGTCTCCTTCAGGGCCTCGTAGATGCTCATCCCCCTTAGTCTAGCGGGTAAAATGCCCTTCATGTGGGCCCTTCTTTCCGTTTGGGACAAGCGGGGGCTTCTGCCCTTCGCCCAAGGTCTTCTGGACCTGGGCTTCCGCCTTCTGGCCACCGGGGGCACCCATAGGGCCCTGGCGGAAGCCGGCCTTCCCGTCACCTACATCTCCGACTTCACCGGCTTCCCAGAGATCCTGGAGGGCCGGGTCAAGACCCTCCATCCCAAGGTGCACGCCGGCCTCCTGGCCCGGCCGGACCAGGAGGGGGAGCTGAAGGCCCTAGGCCTGGAGCGGATCGCCGTGCTCGCGGTCAACCTCTACCCCTTCCAAAAGACCGTGGCCCAGGGGGCCTCCTTCGCCGAGGCCCTGGAGCAGATCGATATCGGGGGCCCGGCCATGCTCCGGGCAGCGGCCAAGAACCACCTGGCCGTCCTCCCCGTCTGCGACCCCGAGGACTATCCCCGGGTCCTCGAGGCCCTAAAGGCCGGCCCCACCCCAGAGTTCCGCCGGGAGCTGGCCCGCAAGGCCTTCGCCCACACCGCCGCCTACGACGCCGCCATCGCCGAGTGGCTTTCCCAAGAGGAGTTCCCGCCGGAGAAGTTCTTGGTCCTGAAGCGGGAAGCCCCCTTGCGCTACGGGGAGAACCCCCACCAGAAAGCCGCCCTTTACCGGGTGGCGGGGGAGAAGGGGCCCCTCTTGGAGGCGGAGATCCTCCAGGGCAAGGCCATGAGCTTCAACAACTACCTGGACGCCGAGGCCGCCTGGAACCTGGTTTCGGAGTTCGCCGAGCCCGCCTGCGTGGCCGTAAAGCACCAGAACCCCTGTGGGGTGGCCCTGGGGGAAACCCCCTTGGAGGCCTACCGGAAGGCCCATGAGGCCGATCCCGTTTCCATCTTCGGCGGCATCGTGGCCCTCAACCGTCCTCTGGATGGCCCCACGGCCGAGGCCATGGGGGAGGTCTTCCTGGAGGTGATCCTGGCCCCGGACTTCACCCAGGAGGCCCTGGCCCTTTTGGGGCGGAAGAAGAACCTGCGCCTCATCCGGGTACCTTTCCCCGCCGCGGGCCCCTACCTGGACCTGCGCCGCCTCCGGGGCGGGGTCTTGTTGCAGGAGGCGGACACGGAAGACCCCGTGGACCTCAAGGTGGTGACGCAGAAAGCCCCCACCGAGGCCGAGTGGGCCGACCTCCGCTTCGCCTGGCGGGTGGTCAAGCACGTGCGCTCCAACGCCATCGTGGTGGCCAAGGGGGGCCAGACCCTGGGCATCGGCGTGGGCCAGACCAACCGCTACGCCGCGGCCAAGCACGCCCTAAAGAGCGCCGGGGAGAAGGCCCAGGGGGCGGTCCTGGCCTCGGATGCCTTCTTCCCCTTTGACGACGTGGTCCGCTTGGCGGCCGACTTCGGTGTCGCCGCCCTCATCCAGCCCGGGGGGAGCGTGCGGGACGAGGAGTCCATCCGGGCCGCCGATGCCCTGGGCCTGGCCATGGTCTTTACCGGGGTGCGGCACTT
Organism: Thermus sp. CCB_US3_UF1; assembly: GCF_000236585.1. Taxonomy (NCBI): domain Bacteria; kingdom Thermotogati; phylum Deinococcota; class Deinococci; order Thermales; family Thermaceae; genus Thermus; species Thermus sp. CCB_US3_UF1. The sequence goes on along the minus strand of NC_017278.1, from coordinate 1,255,087 downwards.
CAAGCACTAGCCCGGGCGGCCCTAAGCCGGCGGTGGGCTTCCTTGAAGCCCACCAGCTTCCGGCTTTCCTCGTCGTGCAGGTGCATGTCGGCGAAGGCTATCTTGAAGGCATCCTTCAGGGTCACCGTGGGGGCCACCTTGACCAGGTCCACCTCCTCCTGCACCTTGGGCAGGAGGTAGTTGGGGATCTTGGGGGCCAGGTGGTGGATGTGGTGGAAGCCGATGTTCCCCGTGAGCCACTGGAGCACCGGGGGGAGCTTCAGGTAGGTGCTCCCCTCCATGGCCGCCTTCAGGTGCTCCCAGCGGGGGTCGTGCTCCCAGTAGGCGTCCTCAAACTGGTGCTGCACGTAGAAGAGGAAGATGCCCAGCATGCCCGCCAGGTACTGGATGGGCAGGTAGACGAGGAGGAGGGTCTTGGGCCCCAGGAAGGCCACGAGGCCCGCCAGGAGCAGGGCGAGAAACAGGTTGGTCAGGGCCACGGAGTTGCGCACGGAAGGCCTATCCGAGCCGTAGCCCAAGGGCAGGCGGTAGGAGAGCATGAAGACGTAAATGGGCCCCAGGAGGAACATGACCCAGGGGTTGCGGTACAGGCGGTACTGCAGCCGCTGCCAGGGGGTGGCGGCCAGGTACTCCGCCAGGGTCATGGTGTAGATGTCCCCCACCCCCCGCTTGTCCAGGTTGCCGCTGGTGGCGTGGTGGCGGGCGTGGGAAAGCTGCCAGTGGTGGTAGGGCACCAGGGTCAGGACCCCGGTGAAAAAGCCTAGGAGGTCGTTGGCCCACTTTTGCGGGAAGAAGGAGCCGTGTCCGGCATCGTGCTGCAGGATGAAAAGCCGCACCAGGAAGAGGGCGGCCAGAAAGTCCAGGAGCAGGGTGAGGAGGAGGGAAACGGAAAGGGCCTTATGGGCCAGGTAAAAGAGGAGGAGGAGGGGCAGGAGGGTATCGGCCACCTGGCGGAGGCTGCGGAGCACGTGGGGCTTGGTGTAGGGCTTGATGAGGGGGATCCAGTCCTTGGGTTCTACTTTCTGCATAGGCGCTCCTCTTTCGGGGCGTGCCTCAGGGTACGCCTGGAGAGGATGAGGCCCGTGAGAGAGGGCCGGCCATGGCCTTTCACGTGGCCCAGGGCCCCAGGCCTTTCTCAGCGGGGCTTGAACCTCTCCTCCGAGTCCAGGAAAAGGGTTACCGGGCCATCGTTCACCAGGTGCACCCGCATGTGGGCCCCGTAAACCCCGGTTTCCACGTGCACCCCCTCGGCCAAAAAGGCCTCCACCGCGGCCTCGTAAAGCCGCCTGCCCAGGTCCGGGGGTGCGGCCTTAACGAAGGAGGGGCGGTTGCCCTTGCGGGTGTCGGCGTAGAGGGTGAACTGGCTCACCAGGAGAACCTCCCCGCCCACCTCCTTCAGGGAGAGGTTCATCTTCCCCTCCTCGTCGGGGAAGATGCGCAAGGCGGTGATCTTCCGCGCCAGGTAGAGGGCGTCCTCGAGGGCATCCCGCTGCCCCACCCCCAGGAGGACGAGGAGGCCCAGGCCGATGCGGCCCACCACCTCCCCCTCCACCTCCACGGAGGCTTGGGCTACCCGCTGCACCACCGCCCGCACGCCCTACCCCCTGGGCCCAGCGAAGAGGGCCACGGTGCCGGGGCCGGTGTGGACGCTTACCGCCGCCCCGGCCTGCAGGGTGCTTAGGATCTCCACCCCCTCCGCCCGCACGGCCTCCCCCAGGGCCTTGGCCCCTTCGGGGTTCCCCGCGTGGGCCAGGTGGACCAGGGCTCCATGGGGGAAGTCCCGGCGGAAAAGCTCGGCCATCCGGCGCAACCCCTCGGCGAAGCCCCGCACCCGGGGGCCGGGCAGGACCCGGCCTCCCTTGACCTCCAAGACGGGGAGGATGCGCAGAAGCCCCCCCACCAGGCTCTGCAGGCCCGAGATGCGCCCGGAGCGGTGAAGGTAGGTGAGGGCGCTGGGCAGGACGTACCCCCGGACCCGCTCCCGGTACGGGGCCACCGCCGCCTCCAGCCTCTCCCAGGCCACCCCGGCCCGGAGGAGGCGGCGGGCTTCTTCCAGAACCAGCCAGAGCCCGCCGTTGAGGGACCAGGAGTCCAGGACCTTGACCCGGCCCCCGTAGGCCCGGGCTACCCCTTCCGCGGTGGCCACGGTGCCGGAAAGCTGCCCGGAAACGTGGACGGAGAGCACCCGGTCGTACCGCGCCAGGAGGGTTTCGTAGGTTTGCCGCAGGTCCTCGGGGGCCACCTGGCTGGTGGAGAGCCTTTCCCCCCGGGCGAGAAGGGCCAGGACCTCCTCGGGGTGGATCTCCACCAGGTCTCGGAAGGTCTTCTCCCCCCAGATCACCTGCTGGGGTACCAGGTGGATGCCCTGGGCCAGGGCCTCGGCGGGGCTTAGGCCCAGGGTGGAGTCGGCCACGAAGGCCACGCTAGAGGCTGTAGGCATAGAACCCGTAGGTGCCGGGGCCGGTGTGGCTGGCGATCACCGCCCCCAGCTCGCTCACCAGGGCCTCCTCCACCGGAAGCCCCGAGGCCAGGACCATTTCCTTGAGCTCCTTCACCGCCCCCTCTTCGGCGCTGTAGAGGAAGAAGGCGCGGATCCGGGCCCGCCCCTCCGCCCAGGCGCGGAAGTCCCGCACGATTTCCTCCCGGGCCTTCCTTTCCCCCCGGGCCCGGCCCGCCGCCTCCACCCGGCCTTCCTTCAGGGTCAGGATGGGCTTGATGCCGAGAAGGGTGCCCAAAAGGGCCTGGGCCCCGCCGATGCGCCCGCCCCGCTTGAGGAACTCCAGGGTGGCCACGCTGAAGCGGACGAAGTGGTCCTGCCGCAGGCGCTTCAGTTCCCCCAGGACCTCCTCCAGGGACTTGCCCTCCGCCAGGAGCTCGTGGGCCCGCAGGACCATCATGCCGATCCCCAAGGAGGCGGCCTGGGTGTCAAAGACGCTGACCCGGCCTGGGAAGTTCTGCGCCGCCAGCTCCGCCGACTGCACCGTGCCGGAGAGCTTGCTGGAGATGTGGACCGAGAGCACGTGGTCCGCTTCCTCCAGGGCGCTTTGGTAGGCCCTTAGGAAGTCCTCGGGGGAAGGCTGGCTGGTGGTGGGGAAGGCCGTTCCCTCCCGTACCTTTTGGAAGATCTCCTCCGGGGTGATCTCCTCCCAGTCCCGGTAGACCCGGCCCCCCAGGTTCACGTACAGGGGTACCACCCTTACCCCTAGGCGTTCCCGCAGGGGTTTGGGTAGGTCGGCGGTGGAGTCGGTTACCAAGGCTACCTTCATACAGGCCTCCTTGTGGTCCCGGACAGGATACCACAGGGGGGCGGTGTAGTGTAGCCGTCCCGTTGCTCCTCGGGGCCGCTTCTGCTAGGGTCAAGGGTATATGTGGCGGGTTCTGGTGTCGGACGACATGCGTTTGGGGGACGTGAAGTACCCGGGGGTGATCCTGGACTACCGCCCCGGGATTGGCCGGGAGGAGTTGCTGGAGGTCATCCCCGCCTACGATGCCCTCATCACCCGGAGCCGAACCCAGGTGGACGCCGAGCTCCTGGCCCGGGGAAGGCGGCTCAAGGTGGTGGGCCGGGGGGGGGTGGGGGTGGACAACGTGGACCTCGAGGCCGCCAGCCGCCTGGGCATCCTGGTGGTCAACGTCCCCGAGGCCAACACCCGTTCGGCAGCCGAGCTGGCCTTTGGCCTCCTCCTGGCCGCCGCCCGGGGCATCGCCCTTTCCGACCGCAAGATCCGCCAGGGAGAATGGGACCGGAAGTTTTTGGGCCTGGAGCTCAAGGGGAAGACCCTGGGCATCGTGGGCCTGGGCCGCATCGGGGGCCAGGTGGCCCGCTTCGCCAAGGGCTTTGAGATGCGGGTCCTGGCCTACGACCCCTACATCCCCCGCACCCGGGCGGAGAGCCTGGGGGTGGAGCTTTTGGAGGACCTGGCCGACCTCCTCCGCCAAAGCCACTTCCTCACCGTGCACACCCCCCTCACCGAGGAGACCCGGGGCATGATCGGCCGGCGGGAGCTTTACCTCCTGCCCCGGGGGGCGGTGGTGGTCAACGCCGCCCGCGGGGGGATCATTGACGAGAAGGCCCTTTTGGAGGTGTTGGAGGAAGGGCACCTCTTCGCCGCTGGCCTGGATGTCTTCGTGCAGGAGCCCCCGCCCAAGGAGCACCCCCTCCTTTCCCATCCCCGGGTGGTCCTCACCGCCCACCTGGGGGCCAACACCCTCGAGGCCCAGGAGCGGGTGGGGGAGGCGGTTTTGGAGCGGGTGGTGCGGACCCTGGAGGGGGACCTCTCCTACGCCCTCAACACCGGGTTTGACCCCGAGGCCCTGGAGGCCCTGAAGGGCTTCCTGCCCCTGGGGGAGGCCTTGGGCAAGCTCCTGGCCCAGATCACCCGGGGCCGGCCCGAGGTCTTGGAGGTGAGCTTCCTGGGGCAGTTTGAAAAGGATCCCGAGCCTGTGGCCAGCGCCGTGGCCAAGGGCTTCCTCTCCCGTGTCCTGGGAAGCGAGGCGGTGAACCTGGTTTCCGCCCGGCCCCTCCTCAAGGATCGGGGCATCCGCCTGGTCACCCGGCGGGCGGAGGAGGCCCAGGGGTATACCCGTCTGGTGGAGGTGCGCCTGGTCACCGACCAGGAGGAGCGCCGCGCCCGGGGGGTGGTGATGGGGGGAAGGCCCCGCCTGGTGGGCGTGGACGACTACGCCCTGGAGGTGGTCCCCGAGGGGTACATGCTGGTCTGCGTCAACTACGACCGCCCGGGGGTAGTGGGGCAGGTGGGTACCCTCCTCGGCGAGGCCGGGGTGAACATCGCCGGGATGCAGCTTGGGCGGGATGTGCCCGGAGGGCGGGCCCTTTTCGTCTTGGCCGTGGACCAGAAGCCCGCTCCGGAGGTTTTGGAGGCCCTGCGGGCCTTGCCCGTGCTGGAGCGGGTGGACCTGGCGGAGCTTTAGCCTCCTTTTGAGGAGAAGAAGTTCACGAACTGGCAAAATCGTGAAAAGTAGCACTTAATGGCCCCCAGCCTTGCTGGTTTAGCAAAGCTCACCCCCGACAGGGCATTGATTTAGACTCAACCCGTGGACTCCCTCCTCAAGGCCTGGGTGGAGGAGACCGTCCTCCCCTTTGAGGGGGTAGGGCTCCCCCGAGTGGCGGGCCGGGTGCTGGCCTGGCTCCTGGTGGCCGAACCGCCTGAGCAGACGGCCAAGGAGATGGCCCAGGCCCTAGGGGCCAGCAAGGGGGCCCTGGGCCCGGCCCTCCGCCTGCTTGCCCGCCTCCGGCTGGTGGAGCGCCTGCGCCGTCCACAGGAGCGGGCCGACCGCTACGCCATCCGCCCAGGGGCCTGGCGGCGCCTCCTTCTGCAAAAGGCCTGCACCCCTTCCCTCTACCGCGCGCAAGCGGAGAAGGGGCTGGCCCTCCTGGAGGGGCAAGGCGGGGAGCGGCTTGGGGAGATGCGGGACCTATACGCCTTTTGGAGGAGGAGCCCCCCAGGCTCCTGGCGCGCTTTCAGGAGGAGGCATGAGCCTTTTGAGGCTGGCTTGGCGTAACGTGCTGCGGCAACGAAGGCGCACAGCCCTGCTTTCCCTGGTGGTGATCTACGTCACCGTGGCCGTTCTCTTTCTCCTCGGCTTCCTGGACGGATATGGGGAAAGCCTGGTGGAGGCCTACGCCCGCTACGTGGAAGCCCCGGTGGCGGTGGCCAAGGGCGAGTGGTGGCAGGACCCCGATCCGGAACACGGCCTTAGGGCCCTTCCCCCCATCCGCGAACCCCATACCCCCCGCCTGGCCCTCTACGCCCTCTTCCGTTCCCCCTACCGTACGGAGGGAGGGGTGGCCCTGGGGGTGGATCCGGAAGGGGAAAAGGTCCTTTCCCGGGTGCCCTTCAAGGTGGCCACCGGGCGCTGGCTCCAGGGGCCAGGGGAGGTGGTGCTCGGCCACCGCCTGGCCGAGCGGCTGGACGTGCGGCTAGGGGAGCGGCTGGTACTGGAAACCGGCCGGGAGGCCCTGGGCCTGCAGGTGGTGGGCCTGGTGCGCGCCGGGGTGGGCAACGTGGACTTCGCCGGGGTCTACCTCCACCTGGAGGATGCCCGGCGCCTGGTGGGGAGGGGGGTCTTGGCCACCCACCTGGCGGTGGCGGCCCCCCGGGGCCGGGAGGAGGCCCTGGCCCGTACCCTGAACCATACCCTGCCCCAGGGCCTGGTGGCCAAGGGGGTGTGGGACCTTATGGGGCCCATCCGGGCCGACTACGAGGGGAGCCGCCTCCTATACATCCCCCTCCTTGGCCTTTTCATGCTCCTGGCGGCCATCGCCGTGACCAGCACCGTCTACGTGAGCGTGCGGGAGCGCCTCCGGGAGTTCGCCGTGGCGGAGAGCCTGGGGCTTGCCCCCTTCCGCCTGGCGGGGCAGGTGGCCCTCGAGGCCGCCCTGGCCAGCGGCCTGGGCCTGGTCCTGGGCCTCCTCCTGGGCTACGCCCTCCTCTACTACACCGCCACCCACGATGTCTTCGGTCCCCTTATGCGCCTGAGCGTGGAGCTCCTGCCCGAATCCGGCCTTTCCGAGCACCTTTACACCGCCCTTAGGCCCCAGTACGCCCTGTACGCTGGGGGCGTAGTGGCCCTTTCCGCCCTCTTGGCCCTTCTCTTCCCGGGCCGTTTGCTCCTCCGGATGGGGGTGCCGCAGTACCTGAAAGGGGAGTGAAGGATGCGACGCTGGGCCTTCTTGTTCCTGTGGCTCGGCCTGATGGCCCTGGGCCAAAGCCCTGAGGAAAAGCTGCGCGCGGCCCTGGACCGCCTGCGGGGACCCGCCCACCAGGCGGTCTACACCCTCCTGGTGGAGCGGCCAGGCTCGATGCGCACCTACCGGCTTCAGGTCTACACCGACGGGGAGCGGGCCCATATCCGGGTTCTGGAACCAAGGAGCGAGGCGGGGCAGGCCTTTCTCTCCTTGGGCCAGGACCTATACCTCTACGATCCCCGGCTGGGCCGCACCCTCCGCCTTCCCCCCACGGGGCGGAGCGAGCGCTTCCTGGGCTCGGACCTCACCTACCAGGACCTGATGGGCCGGGACCTGGAGGCGCTTTTTTCCGTGGCGGAGGAAAAGGGGGTCCTGGTCCTGACCCCCAGGCCTGGGGCCGCCACCCCCTACGGCCGGGTAGAGGTCTACCTCAAGGGGGGGCTCGTGGAGCGGGTGCTCTACTACGACCAGCGGGGCCAGGGGGTGCGGGAACTCCTCCTTGCAGGCTACCAACGTTTCCAGGAGGCCTACCTTCCCCGGGAGATGGAGCTTAGGGACCTTCTGCGTTCCGGGTACCGTACCCGGGTGGAGATCGGTGAGGTGCGGGTGGGCCCGGTGCCGGAGCGCTGCTTCAACCCCCTGTACCTGGAAAGGGGGTGTTAGGGGTGCTGCGGCTGGCCTGGCGCAACCTCCTCCGCACCCCAGGCCGGAGCCTCACCACCGGGGGGGTGGTGGCCTTGGTGGTCTTCCTCTCCCTGGTGTTTCTCTCCGTCTACGCTGGGGCCTTTGACGCCTTTTTCCGCCTGGTGCTGGAGCGGACCGGCCACCTGGTGGTGCGGGCCGAGGGGTACCGGGAAGGGGAGGACCTGGAGCGCCTGGCCTTCTTTCCGCCCCGCCTGCCCCTGCCGGAGGGGGCGGAGGTGGAGGGGGTTTTGGAGGGGGGTGGCCTCCTCATCGCCGGGGAGCGGAGCCGGGCGGTGGCCTTCACCGGCCTCGAGGCCCAGGGGTTCGCCCGTCAGGCAAACCTGCTCGTGGCGGGGCGCCTGCCCCAGGGCCCCGGGGAGGCCCTTCTGGGCGAGGCCCTGGCTCAGGCCCTGAAGGTGCGGCTCGGGGACGAGGTGGCGGCCTACGCCCCCGGGGGGATGGGCCTTGGGGTTTACGCCTTCCGGGTGGTGGGGCTTTTAGACCTGCCGGAAACGCACCTGGAAGCCCGCACCGCCCTGGTGCCCCTGGCGGACGCCCAGGCCCTGCTGGCCCCGGGGCGCGTCACCCGGCTGGAGATCCGCCTTGCGGGGATAGGCCTGTATGACCTCAAGCCCCTAGAGGCGCTGAAGGCCGCCCTGCAACCCCATCTTAAGGGGCTGGTGGCGGAAACCTGGCTGGAGGCCAACCCCCTTTATGCGGCCATCCTTCCCTTCTACGACACGGTGATGGCCCTTTACGTGGGTATCTTTTTCCTCTTGGGAGGGCTGATCCTCCTCAACGCCCTCTACCTTTCCCTGGTGGAGCGGGTGCGGGAGTTTGGCCTATTGGCCGCCCTGGGCCTTACGGGGCGGAGGCTTTTGGCCTTGGTCTTCTGGGAAAGCCTCCTCCTGGTGGGGGTGGCGGCCCTGGTGGGGGTGGGGGTGGGGCTTCTTGTGCACCTGGAGCTGGCCGATGGTTTCCGCCTCCCCCTACCCCGGTGGATCCTGGAGCAGTACCGGGAGTTTGGCCTGCCGGAGGTGCTCTATGGGAGGCTAGGGGTAGGGGAGGTCCTCCTCACCTTGGGGTACTCCGTGGGGGTCGCGGTGTTGGCCGCCCTTTGGCCAGGGTATCTGGCCTCGAGGCTGGAGCCGGTGGAGGCCATGCGCTACACGCCTTAGGGGGAAGGTATGCCCATTTTGGAAGCCAGGAACGTGCGCAAGGTTTACCGGGGGGACGGGGTGGAGACGGAGGCCCTGCGGGGGGTGAGCCTGGCGGTGGAGGCCGGGGAGTTCACCGCCCTGGTGGGCCCCTCGGGGAGCGGCAAGAGCACCCTGCTCCACCTTCTGGCGGGCCTGGACCTGCCCACGGAGGGGGAGGTTTGGGTGGGAGGGGTGCGGCTGGACCGCCTCAGCCGCTCCCAAAGGGCCCGCTTCCGCTTGGAGAAGGTGGGGTTGGTCTTCCAGGCCTACAACCTCCTTCCCGTGCTCACCGCCTTGGAGAACGCCGCCTTTGTCCTGGAGCTCCGGGGTCTTCCCCGGGCCGAGCGGGAACGGCGGGCCTGGGAGGCCCTGGCGGCCTTGGGCCTGGCCGACAAGGCGGGGCGGTTTCCCCGCCAGCTTTCCGGGGGAGAGCAGCAGCGGGTGGCGGTGGCCCGGGCCCTGGCGGCGGAACCCCTGATCGTCCTGGCCGACGAGCCCACCGCCAACCTGGACTCCCGCAACGGCCTGGCCCTGATCGAGCGGATGAAGGCCCTGAACGAGGCCCGGGGCGTGACCTTCCTCTTCTCCACCCACGACCCCAGGCTTCTGGAGCACGTGAAGCGCATCGTCCGCCTGGAGGACGGGCGGGTGGTGGGGGAGGAGCACGCCTAGGCCATGGTTCGCGGCTTGGCCCTCCTGGCCCTTTTCCTTCCCGCCCTGGCCCAGGGGTACGAGGTAGGGCTTTGGGGTCTGGGCGGCCTAGGGGGTGCCTACCTCCGCCTTCAGGGGGAGCTGGCCCTCCCTGGGGGGCGGCTGGGCTTCGCCCTGGCCCCCTACGGGCGCGCGCCGGGGGAGGTGGGGCTGGCCCTGGAGCGCCTGGTCCTGGTGGGGGAGGAGGGGGAGTGGGCCCTGGCCCTGGGCCGGCTTCCCCTCACCCTAGGGGAGGGGCGGCTTTTCCCCTACACCTGGAACCGCCCAAGCCCCGCGGGCGGGGAGGAAGGGGTTTGGGGGGGCTACCTCACGGGGTACGGGGAGGCCCGCCTCCGCCTGGGCTGGGTCATGGAACGGGGACCTTTTCTGGAGGTGGCCCTTCCCGAGCTTCGGGCTTATGCCTTCCCTGGGGGTGGGGGCCTGGGCTGGAGCCTGAGGGCAGGCCCCGGGGTAGCCTACGGGGAGGCCCGCTGGGAGGCGGGGCAAGGGGTGGGGCTTTTGGGGGTGAGCCTGCCCTTGGAGGAGGGGGTTTTGACCCTCGAGGCCACCTACCCTTGGGCCTGGGCTGGGGCATGGTGGGGCAGCCTGGAGGGCTGGAGGCTAGGCCTCCTGGCTGGGTACCGGGGCGGCTGGTTTGCCGCTTTGGAGGGGGAGTGGGAGGGTTGGGGCTTCGGGGTGGCCTGGCCCGGCTTGGGGTGGCGGGTGTCTTTTAGGGGAGATTTTTAGCACGAGCGGGTTTTATCGTGAAGAAACTCACTTAGCCTTGCCAAACCCGTACACCAACTCCTCCCCCTTCCGCACCACTAAGAGCAAGGCCGGACGGCCCAGGCTATCCTTCAGCACGTATTTGGTGCGCACCTCCCCGGCCACCACCTTCTCCTCCTGGCTCTCCAGAAAGTACCCAGCGGCGGCGAAGCCCGTAAGCACCTGCTGCACAAAAGCCGCATGCAGCCGGCTGGCGATGCCCTTGGCGGCAAAGGCCTCCAGGGTGTAGCCCCGGGCCTCGGGAAAGCGCTGCAAGAGGGGCTCTGGGCTCCTGGCCTTGTAGGTGCCCGAGGGGAGGCGCACCGCCGGGTCCAGGCTAGAGGCCAAGGCGGCTACCGCCGTGACCTCCACCAGGGTTTGCCCCAGTCCCAGGCCGCCCAAAAGGAGGGCAACGAGCATGGCCTTCCACTTTTCCATGGACCCCATCTTAGCCCAAAAGCAGGCTGCGGGCCCGCAGGGCCAGGTGGACCTGGGCCAGGACCTCGGGGTGGGAGAGGGGCCCCAAGAGGGCCTCGATGCGCTTCAGGCGGTAGCGGAGGGTGTTGGGGTGGACGTGGAGGGCGGCGGCAGCCTCCTCGGCGCTGCCCGAGGCCATGTAGGCCTCGAGGGTCTTGAGAAGCTTGGGGGAGAGGGGAAGGTAGCGCTCCACCAGGGCCTTCAGGTCCTCCGGGGACTGCTGCAGGAGGACAAAGGCCACGGGGTCCAGGCCGCTAAAGGAGAGGGCTTCCCCGGGGCGGGCGGCCTTGAGGGCGATGAGGGCCTCGCGGTAGGCTTCCTGCACCCCCTGGTCCCCGTGGACCGCGGAGTACCCCAGGCGGCTCCCTAAGGGCAGGGCCTTCAGGAGGGCCTCGGCCTCCTTTTTGGGGCTATGGACCTGCCACATGGCCACCACCCGGTTCCCCCGCACCGCCAGGAGGTAGGGGACCCCGAGCCGGTCCAGGAAGTCCCCGGCCCGGCGGCGGAGCTCCAGGGTAGCCTCGCGCCGTCGCTCCTCGGCCAGGCGGTGGCGGCCTGGCACCCCGGGGGGCTCCACCAGGGCCAGGACCCACTCCACCCCCTCGGCGAAGCCGAAGGCGAAAAGCCGGCTGGGATCGGCCTCCCCCAGGATGAGCCCCTCCAGGAGGGCCCCGCCCAAGGACTCCTCCCGCATGCGTTCCAGGCTCCGCTCCAGGGCCCGCACCTTGAGGAGGCGGGCCGCCACCTCCAAAACCCCCCGGGCCCGCCCCAGGGCCTCCTCCTCCCCGTAGGCCACGAGAAGGCCCTCGCCGGCCTCGAGGGCCAGCCATCCCCGACCCTCCCCGGGCTCCTTGGGGTGCTCCGGGGGCACGCTCCCGGCAAAGCCCAGCACCTCCCCCCAGGGGGCCACCCGGGCCAGGGCTAGGCCCGTGGCCTGGTGCAGCACCTCCAAAAAGGGGCGGTCCGGCAGCTTGAGGAGGAGGTCCAAGAGGCTTGCCAGGGCCATGCCTGGGGCCCGCTGGAAGAGGCGGAGGGCGATGGCCCGTTCCAGCTCCTCCCGGGCCAGCCAGGGAGGGTAAAGGGCCAGGCCCAGGCCCTCCTTCCGGGCGAAGGCCTCCACCTCGGGGTCCGGGGCGGGCAGGAGGAGGCCGCTTGCCCCCCGGTAGCGCCAAAGGTGCTCCGGGCGGAAGAGGAGGAGGGCCCCTTCAGGGGAAAGGAGGGGCCGAGGCTCGGGAAGCAGGTAGAGGACGGGCCGCTCCGAGGCCACCTGCAGGCCCAGGCCCAGCTCCTGGGCCAGGTGACGGAAGCCGATGGCGCCATGACCAAACGTTTGCTCTTTCATTGTTGCTTTTCACAATACACCCCCATGCGGGCCCAGGTGAGAGGGAAGTCCTTGGCAAAAATCACAAAAATATGTCATTTTTTGTCCCCCTAAACCATTGCCCTTCCTGCCCCTTCCCCGGGATGGTGAGGGGGAAAGGAGCCAGATGTTCCGCGGGTCCATACCTCCCCTACCCACCCCTTTCCGCCAGGGCCGCCTGGACGAGGAAGCCCTGAGGAACCTGGTGGAACGGGCCATCCGGGGCGGCTCCCACGGCCTGAGCGTGGGGGGCACCACCGGTGAACCCGGCACCCAGACCCTAGAGGAGCGCAAGCGCGCCATAGAAGTGGTCCTGGAGCAGGCGGCGGGCCGGGTGCCCGTCATCCCCGGGACCGGGGCCTTGCGCCTGGAGGAAACCCTGGAGCTCACCCGCTTCGCCCAGGAGGCGGGAGCCCAGGGGGCGTTGGTCATCGTCCCTTACTACGTGAAGCCCAACCAGGAAGGCCTTTACCGCTACTTCGCTGAGGTGGCCAGGGCGGTGCCCGACTTCCCCCTCCTCCTCTACAACATCCCTGGCCGGGCCGGGGTGGAGATCGCCCCCAAGACCGTGGCCCGGCTGCGGCGGGACTTCCCCAACATCGTGGGCCTCAAGCACTCCTCCAAGGACCTGGAGTACCTCTCCCACCTCTTTTTGGAGGCGGGGCGGGACTTCCTGGTCTTCTGCGGCCTGGAAAGCCTCACCCTGCCCATGATGAGCCTGGGGGCGGTGGGCACCATCGCCGCCACCGCCAACTGGCTGCCCAAAGAGGTGGCCCTCCTCTGCGAGCGGGCCCTGGCCGGGGACTACGCCGGGGCCCGGGAGCTCCACGACCACCTCCTGGAGGCCAACGAGGCCATCTTCTGGGACACCAACCCCATCCCCCTGAAGACGGTCCTGGCCTGGATGGGCCTTTTGGAAAAGGAATGGCGGCTCCCCCTGGGGCCCACCACCCCGGAGGTGGAGGAGAGGCTTCGCCGCATGGCCCGGCGCTACGGCCTTATCCCGGAGGGGGCATGAAGCTGGCCCGCTTCCTCGCCAAGGGGAGGGTCCACCAGGGGGTATACAAGGACGGCCTCCTCCTGGACGAGGCCGGGGAGGGGCACGACCCCAAGGCCGTCACCTGGCTCCTCCCCTTTACCCCAGGGAAGGTGATCGGGGTGGCCCTGAACTACGCCGACCACGCGGAGGAGCTGGGCCTGGCCCGCCCCGAGGAGCCCGCTCTCTTCTGGAAACCCCCCAACACCCTCCTCCCCCACCTGGGGGTGGTGCGCTACCCCAAGGGGGCCCGGTTCGTCCACTACGAGGTGGAACTGGCCGTGGTGGTGGGCCGGCCCATGAAGCGGGTGAGGGCGCGGGAGGCCCTGGACTACGTCCTGGGCTACACCATCGCCAACGACCTGGTGGCCCGGGACTACGTGCGGGACACCTTCCGCCCCCCCATCCGGGCCAAGGGGCGGGACACCTTCCTCCCCTTGGGGCCCTTTTTGGTGGTGGGGGAGGTGGCGGACCCGCAGAACCTGGCCCTAAGGGCCTACGTGAACGGGGCCTTGCGGCAGGAGGGGCACACCTCGAGGATGCTCTACTCCGTGGCCGAGCTCCTGGAGTTCGTCTCGGAGTTCATGACCCTGGAGCCCTACGACGTCCTCCTCACCGGCACGCCCAAGGGGATCAGCCAGGTCTTCCCCGGGGACGTGATGCGCCTGGAGGTGGAGGGCCTGGGGGCCCTGGAAAACCCCATAGAGGAGGAAGCATGAGGTACGCGGACCAGGTGGCGGGCATCCCCTGGGAGACCATTGAGGGGGTGCGGAGGCGCCTCAAGGAAAAGCCTGCCCTGCACTTCATCGGGGGGAGGTTTTTACCCTCGGAGGACGGGGCCACCTTCCCCTCCCTGGACCCGGCCACGGGGGAGGTCCTGGGGGAGGCGGCCAGGGGAGGGGAGAAGGAGGTGGACCGGGCGGCCCGGGCGGCCCATGAGGCCTTTTCCCGCTGGCGGCGCACCCCGGCCCGGGAACGGAAGCGCTACCTCCTGCGGATCGCCGAGCTCATAGAGAAACGGGCCGACGAGCTGGCGGTTACGGAGTGCCTGGACGCGGGGCAGGTCCTGAGGATCGTCCGGGCCCAGGTGGCCCGGGCGGCGGAGAACTTCGCCTTCTACGCGGAGTACGCCGAGCACGCCATGGAGGACCGCACCTACCCCGTGGACGGGGAGTGGCTCTACTACGCCCTTAGGGTCCCCGCGGGGCCGGTGGGCATCATCACCCCCTGGAACGCCCCCCTGATGCTCTCCACCTGGCGCATCGCCCCCGCCCTGGCCTTCGGGGACACCGTGGTGCTGAAGCCGGCGGAGTGGAGCCCCTTCACCGCCAGCCTCCTGGCGGAGATCCTGCAGGAGGCGGACCTGCCCCCCGGGGTCTTCAACCTGGTCCAGGGCTTTGGGGAGGAGGCGGGGGCGGCCTTGGTGGCCCATCCCCTGGTGCCCCTCCTCACCCTTACGGGGGAGACGGAGACGGGGCGGATCGTGATGGCCAACGCCGCCCGCCACCTCAAGCGGCTCTCCTTGGAGCTTGGGGGCAAGAGCCCGGCCCTGGTCTTCGCCGACGCCGACCTGGAGCGGGCCCTGGACGCCGTGGTCTTCCAGATCTACTCCTTCAACGGGGAGAGGTGCACGGCAAGCTCCAGGCTCCTCCTAGAGGCCTCCATCTTTGAGGACTTCGTGGCCCAGGTGGCGGAGCGCACCCGGGCCATCCGCGTGGGCCACCCCCTGGACCCGGAGACGGAGGTGGGGCCCCTCATCCACCCCGAGCACCTGGAGCGGGTCCTGGGCTACGTCCAGGCCGGGTTGGAGGAGGGGGCAAGGCTCCTGGTGGGCGGGAAAAGGGCCTCCACCTCCTTCCGCGGGGAGGACCTGTCCCGGGGGAACTACCTGGAGCCCACCCTCTTCGTGGGGGAAAACCACATGAAAATCGCCCAGGAGGAGATCTTCGGCCCCGTGCTGGTGGCCATCCCCTTCCGGGATGAGGAGGAGGCCCTGAGGAAGGCCAACGACACCCCTTATGGCCTGGCGGCCTACGTCTTCACCCGGGACCTGGAGCGGGCCCACCGCCTGGCCCTGGAGCTGGAGGCGGGGATGGTCTACCTCAACAGCCACAACGTCCGCCACCTCCCCACCCCCTTCGGCGGGGTCAAGGGGAGCGGGGACCGGCGGGAAGGGGGCGTTTACGCCCTGGAGTTTTACACCGACCTCAAGAGCGTGGGGCTTCCCCTGAAGCCCCCCCATGTGCCCAAGTTCGGCAGGAGGTAGTATGGCAAGGACCGGAGCGGAGTACCTCGAGGCCCTACGGGAGCGTCCCCCCAACCTCTGGTACAAGGGGGAGAAGGTGGAGGACCCCACCACCCACCCCGTCTTCCGGGGGATCGCCCGCACCATGGCCGCCCTTTACGACCTGCAGCACGACCCCCGGTACCGGGAGGCCCTCACCTACGAGGAGGAGGGGAAGCGGCACGGGATGAGCTTCCTCATCCCCAAGAGCAAGGAGGACCTGAAGCGCAGGGGGCGGGCCTACAAGCTTTGGGCCGACCAGAACCTGGGGATGATGGGCCGAAGCCCCGACTACCTGAACGCCGTGGTCATGGCCTACGCCGCCAGCGCCCCCTACTTTGGGGAGTTTGCCGAGAACGTCCGCGCCTACTACCGCCTCCTTAGGGACAAGGACCTGGCCACCACCCACGCCCTCACCAACCCCCAGGTGAACCGGGCCAAGCCCCCTTCGGCCCAGCCCGACCCCTATATCCCCGTGGGGGTGGTGAAACAGACGGAGCGGGGGATCGTGGTGCGGGGGGCGCGGATGACGGCCACCTTCCCCCTGGCGGACGAGGTCCTCATCTTCCCCTCCACCCTCCTCAAGGAGGGGCCGGGAAGCGAGAAGTACGCCATCGCCTTCGCCCTGCCTACCGCCACCCCCGGGCTCCACTTCGTCTGCCGTGAGGGCCTGGTGGGGGGGGATAGCCCCTTTGACCACCCCCTTTCCAGCCGCCTGGAGGAGATGGACTGCCTGGTGGTCTTTGACGACGTCCTGGTCCCCTGGGAGCGGGTCTTCATCCTGGGGGATGTGGAGCGGTGCAACCAGGCCTACGCGGCCACCGGGGCCCTCCACCACATGGCCCACCAGGTGGTGGTGCTGAAGACGGCCAAGACCGAGGCCCTCCTGGGGGTGGCGGCCCTCATGGCCGAGGGGATCGGGGCCGACGCCTACGGCCACGTGCAGGAGAAGATCGCCGAGATCATCGTCTACCTCGAGGCCATGCGGGCCTTCTGGACCCGGGCGGAGGAGGAGGCCAAGGAGAACGCCTTCGGCCTCCTGGTCCCGGACCGGGGGGCCTTGGACGGGGCCCGCAACCTCTACCCCAGGCTCTACCCCAGGATGCGGGAGATCCTGGAGCAGATCGGGGCCTCGGGCCTCATCACCCTGCCCTCGGAGCGGGACTTCCGGGGACCCCTGGCCCCCCTTTTGGAGAAGTACCTCCAGGGGGCAACCCTGGAGGCGCGGGAGCGGGTGGCCCTCTTCCGCCTGGCCTGGGACATGACCCTCTCCGGCTTCGGGGCCCGGCAGGAGCTTTACGAGCGCTTCTTCTTCGGCGACCCGGTGCGCATGCACCAGACCCTTTACGGGGTCTACGACAAGGAGCCCTACAAGGAGCGGATCCGCACCTTCTTGAAGGGGAGCCTGGCGGTCTTCGCCGAGGTGGGGGCGTGATACCCTCCGGGCGGAGGTGAGGGTATGGAAAGCGCCACCCAGGAACTGCAAGCCCGCTTCAAGGAGGCCCTAAGCCGCTTCGCCGCCGGGGTTACCGTGGTTTCCGCCCGGCTGGGGGAGGAGGAGCGGGGCATGACGGCCACGGCCTTCATGTCCTTGAGCCTGGAGCCCCCCCTGGTGGCCCTGGGGATCTGGCATGGGGCCAAGGTCCTTCCCCTCCTAGAGGCAAGCGGGGCCTTTTGGGTGAGCCTCCTCCGCGAGGGGCAGGAAGGGGTTTCCGAGCACTTCGCCGGCAAGCCCAAGGAGGGGGTGGGCCTGGCGGAGGGCCGGGTGGCGGGGGCCTTGGCCGTCCTCCATTGCCGGCTGGAGGCCCTCTACCCCGGGGGGGACCACCGGCTGGTGGTGGGCCGGGTGGAGGCCGTGGAGCTGGGGGAGATGGGTCCCCCCTTGGTCTACTACGCCAGGGGCTACAGGAGGCTGGTATGGCCATCGTCAGGGTAGGGTTTTTGGAGCTTTGGGTGAGGGATCTGGAGCGGAGCCTGGAGTTTTACGAGGGGCTTTTGGGCTTCCGGTTGGAGAGGCGGGAAGGGGAAACCGCCTACCTCCGGGGCTACGAGGAGCGGGAGTGGAGCCTGAAGCTCACCCAGGCTCCATTCCCCGCGGTGCGGGCCTTGGGCTTCAAGGTGGACGGGGAGGAGGCCCTGGAAGGCCTCCTGGCCTGGGCCCGGGACCAGGGCCTTCCCCACCGGGAGGAGGCCGACTGGGGGAAGCCGCGCATCCTAAGGGTGCAGGACCCCTTCGGCTATCCCCTGGCCTTCTACTTCCGGTCGGAGAAGCTGCCCCGCATGCTGCAGGAGTACCACCTCCACCGGGGCCCTGGGGTCTTGCGCATCGACCACCTGAACCTCTTCTCCCCGGAGGTGGACCGGGCCACCCGCTACTACCAGGAAGCCCTGGGCTTCCGCCTCACGGAGTACACCGAGGACGAGGCGGGGCGGCTTTGGGCCAGCTGGCTCCACCGCAAGGGGAACGTGCACGACGTGGCCTTCACCAACGGGGAGGGCCCCAGGCTCCACCACTTCGCCTACTGGCTTCCCGACCCCCTGGCCATCCTCAAGGCGGCGGACATCCTGGCCGGGGCCAGGCGGACGGAGCAGATCGAGCGGGGCCCTGGGCGGCACGGGATCTCCAACGCCATGTTCCTCTACCTGCGCGACCCCGACGGCCACCGCCTGGAGCTTTACACCTCGGATTACCTCACCGTGGACCCCGACCTGCCCCCGGTGCGCTGGAGCCTGGATGACCCCAGGCGCCAGACCCTCTGGGGGCACAGGACCCCAAGGAGCTGGTTCCTGGAGGGAAGCCTCCTCTTGGACCTCGAGGACAAG
Source organism: Thermus sp. CCB_US3_UF1 (assembly GCF_000236585.1). Lineage (NCBI taxonomy): Bacteria > Thermotogati > Deinococcota > Deinococci > Thermales > Thermaceae > Thermus > Thermus sp. CCB_US3_UF1. Next base: position 1,237,060 of record NC_017278.1, on the reverse strand, counting down.
CCCCTCCCCACCCGTCCTTCCCCCCTGGCCGGCATCCCCGAGCACGTGACCTAGCTTGACGGGACAGATGTCCCTTCGTAGACTAGGAGGTAAGCCGAACGGTCGTTAGTTAGACCCTATCCGGGTCCTACCCGGTGGGAAAAAGGAGGAAGAGCATGAAGCGTTGGTTGGCCCTCGCGTTGGTCCTGGCCCTTCCGGCCCTGGCCCAGGAGGCCCTGAAGGTGGGGGTGGTGGTCTCCGCCACGGGCCCCGCCGCCTCCCTGGGCATCCCCGAGCGCAACACCTTCCTCATGCTCCAGGACCTCCTGGAGCGCACGGGGGGCGTGGCGGGACGGAAGGTGCAGTTCGTCATCCTGGACGACGCCTCGGACACCACCCAGGCGGTGCGCAACACCAGGCGGCTGGTGGAGGAGGGCGTAGTGGCCATCGTGGGCACCACCACCACCCCGGCCTCCTTGGGCATGATCCCCGTGGTGGCCGAGGCCCGGGTGCCCACCATCTCCCTGGCGGCCAGCAAGGACATCATCCACCCCGTGGACGCCCAGCGCCTGTGGGTCTTCAAGACCCCCCAGACGGAGGAGCTCATGGCCCGGGCCATCGTGGCGGACATGGTGGCCCGGGGGGTGAAGACCGTGGGCTACATCGGCTTCAACGACGCCTACGGGGAGGGCTGGGCCCGCTTCTTTGAGGCCGAGGCCCGGGCCAAGGGCCTCCAGGTGGTGGCGAGCGAGCGCTACGCCCGCACGGACACCTCGGTGACCGGGCAGGTGCTCCGCATCCTGGCCCGGCGGCCCGACGCGGTCCTCATCGGGGCCAGCGGCACCCCGGCGGTCCTGCCCCAGCGCACCCTGAAGGAGCGGGGCTACGCCGGCCTCATCTACCAGACCCACGGGGTGGCCAACCCCGACTTCCTCCGGGTGGGCGGGGCGGACGTGGAGGGTACCCTCCTGCCCGCGGGCCCCATCCTGGTGGCGGAGCAGCTCCCTTCGGGCTACCCCACCAAGCGGCCTTCCCTGGATTACATCCAGCGCTACGAGGCCCGCTACGGCATCGGCAGCTACTCCACCTTCGGGGCCCACGCCTGGGATGCCTGGCTGATCCTGAAGCCGGCCCTGGAGCGGGCCCTGAAGCGGGCCGACCCGGCCAAGGACCTGGCCGGCTTCCGCGCGGCCTTGCGGGACGAGATCGAGGCCACCCGGGGCCTGGTGGCCACCCATGGGGTCTTCACCTTCTCCCGGGAGGACCACCTGGGCCTGCGCTTTGAGGACAGCGCGGTGATGGTACGGGTGGAAGGCGGCCGCTGGAAGCTGGAGCGCACCTTCCGTTAGGCCATGGACGCCACCATCCTCGGCTTCCTCCTCTTGGACGGGCTGCAGAACGGGGTGGTCTACGGCCTCCTGGCCCTTTCCCTGGTCCTGGTCTTCGCCGTGACCCGGGTGATCCTGGTGCCCATCGGGGAGCTCCTCATGTTTGCCCCCCTTTCCTTGGTCTGGCTCCTGGAGGGGAAGCTCCCCGGGACCCTGTGGCTGGCCCTGGCCCTGGGCGGGGCCTGGGCCTTCCTCGCCCGGGGGCGGGAGGCCCTCCTCCCCGTGGGGGGCGGCCTGGGGGTAGCCCTCCTGCTCCTCCTGGCCCTCCGGGTCCCGGCCCTGGCCTACCCCGCCGCCGTGGCCCTGGTGGTCTACCTGGGGGCCGCCACCTACCGGGTCTTCTTCCAGCCCATGCGGGAGGCCACCGTCCTCTCCCTCCTCATCATGGCCGTGGGGCTCCACGTGGCCTACATGGGCCTGGGCCTGGTCTTCTTCGGTCCGGAGCAGTTCCGCCCCCGGCCCCTCCTGGAGGGGGAGATCCTGGTGGGCCTCTCCCGCCAAGGCGGGTTGGTCCTCCTCTTTGCCCTCCTGGCCGTGGTGGGACTCTACCTCTTCTTCCGGCAAAGCCTTTTCGGCAAGGCCCTCCTGGCCGCGGCGGAGAACCGGCTTGGGGCCAGGCTTTCCGGGATCTCCCCCCAGGAGGCGGGGATGGTGGCCTTTGCCATCGCCAGCCTGCTTTCCGCCCTTTCCGGCCTTCTCCTGGCCCCCCTCATCAACGCCGCCTACTTCATGGGCTTCATGCTGGGCCTCAAGGGGTTTGTGGCCGCCATCCTGGGGGGGCTCATGAGCTACCCCGTGGCCTTCCTGGGGGCCCTTTTGGTGGGCTTCTTTGAGAGCTTTACCAGCTTTTACGCCAGCGCCTACAAGGAGGCCCTGGTCTTCCTGCTCCTGGTGCCCGCCCTCTTCTACCAGAGCCTGCGGGCCCGCGCGGTGGAGGAGTGATGCGCTACCTGTGGTTTGCCCTCCTGGCCCTGCCCTTTCTCCTTTCCCCCTTCCCCTTCTACCTCACCCTGCTCAACTTCTTCGCCCTTTCCGGCATGGTGGCCCTTTCCCTTTACGTGCTCACCGGCCTGGCGGGGATGACCAGCTTCGCCCAGGCGGCCTTCATGGGGATGGGGGCCTACGCCACGGCCCTTATCACGGTGAAGGCGGGGCTTTCCCCTTGGCTTGGGCTATTGGCGGGCCTGGGGCTTTCCCTCCTCCTGGCCCTCGTCCTGGGGGGGCTTACGGTGCGCCTCAAGGGCCACTTCCTCCCCCTTTCCACCATCGCCTGGCAGGTGGCCCTGTACATCCTGGCGGGGAACCTGGTCTGGCTCACCGGGGGGCATACCGGCCTTACCGACCTGCCGCCCCTTTCCCTTTTCGGCCTTCCCCTGGACACGGGCTTCCGCTACGCCCTCCTGAGCCTCTTCCTCCTGGTCCTTTTGGTCCTGGCCCTTTCCAACCTGCGGCATAGCCGCCTGGGCCGGGCCCTTCTGGCCCTCAGGGGGGACGCCCTGGCGGCGGCCAGCTTCGGGGTGGACCCGGCCAGCCTGCGCCTTAAGGCCTTTCTCCTCTCCGGGGCCATCGCCGGGCTTGCCGGTTTCCTCTACGCCCACTTCCTGCGCTTCGTGAACCCCACCCCCTTTTCCCTGGAGGCCTCCATCAAGTACCTGGTCATGGCCGTGGCCGGGGGGGTGGGGAGCGTCCCCGGGGTCCTCCTGGGAGCGGCCTTTTTCACCGGCCTCGAGGACTGGCTCAAGGACCTCCTCCCCCTCCTCCTGGGCCGGCAGGGCAACTACGAGACCATCGCCTACGGCCTCATCCTGGCCCTGATCCTCCTCCTGGCCCCTAAGGGGCTTTGGCCCCTACTGGAGCGCCGCCTTCCCCAGCGGGAGGGGCGGCTGCCCCGGGCCGAGCCCCTTTCCCTTTCCGCCCCCTCAGGGCCTCGAGGGGAGGTGGTCTTGGCGGTGGAGGGCCTAAAGAAGGCCTTCGGCGGGCTTCTTGCCGTGAACGGGGTTTCCTTTGCCTTGAGGCGGGGGGAGATCCTGGCCCTCATCGGCCCCAACGGGGCGGGGAAGAGCACCACCTTCAACCTCATCACCGGGGCCCTCCCCCCGGATGGAGGGCGGGTGGTCCTCTTCGGCCAGGAGATCACCGGCCTACCCCCCCAGCGGGTCCACCGCCTGGGCCTGGGGCGCACCTTCCAGCACCCCCACCTTTTCCCCGAGCTCTCGGTGCTGGAAAACGCCGCCCTGGGTACCTACGCCCGCACCCGGGCGGGCTTTTTCTCCGTGCTCCTAGGCTTTTTCCGCCAGGAGGAGGCCCGGGCCCTGGCCACGGCCTATGGGGCCCTGAAGCGGGTGGGCCTGGAGGGCCTGGCCCTGGAGCGGGCCGAGCGGCTTTCCGTGGGGCAGCAGCGCCTCTTGGAGATCGCCCGCCTCCTGGCCTCGGGGGCGGAGGTCCTCCTCCTGGACGAGCCGGGGGCGGGCCTGCGGGCCGGGGAGAAGCGGGAGCTGGCCGCCCTCCTCCGCTCCCTGGCCAAGGAGGGGTACACGGTGCTCCTGGTGGACCACGACATGGACCTCATCATGGGCTTGGCGGACCGGGTGGTGGTGATGAACTACGGGGAGAAGATCGCCGAGGGTATCCCCAAGGAGGTGCAGCGGAACCCCGCGGTGCGGGCGGCCTACCTGGGGGAGGAGGAGGCGGCCTGATGCTCCGGGTGGAAGGCCTCACCGTGCGCTACGGCCCCCTGGAGGCGGTACGGGGGGTGTCCTTGGCCCTGGAGGCCGGGGAGGCCTTGGCCCTCATCGGCCCCAACGGGGCGGGGAAGACCTCGGTCCTGCGGGGGCTTTTGGGCCTGGCCCGGGCCGAGGGCCGGGTGGTGCTGGAGGGGGAAGCCCTCGGGCGGCGAAGCCCAGAGGCCCTCCTGGAGCGGGGGGTAGTCCTGGTGCCCGAGGGGCGGGCCCTGTTCCCCGGGCTTTCCGTGGAGGACAACCTCCTCCTGGGGGGCTTCCGCCGCTTCCGCCGCCGGGAGAACCTGAAGCCCGATCTGGAGAGGGTGTACGCCCTCTTTCCCCGGCTTTTGGAGAGGCGGCGGCAGCCCGCGGGGACCCTTTCCGGGGGGGAGCAGCAGATGCTGGCCATCGGTCGGGCCCTGATGGCCCGGCCCCGGATCCTCCTCCTGGACGAGCCTTCCCTGGGCCTTGCCCCCCTGATGGTGCGGGAGATCTACCGCATCCTGCGGGGGCTCAAGGAGGAAGGGACCACCCTCCTCCTGGTGGAGCAAAACGCCAAGGTGGCCCTGGCCCTGGCCGACCGGGGGGTGGTGCTGGAGGCGGGGGAGGTGGCCTTGGCCGGGCGGGCGGAGGAGCTCAGGCAGGACCCCAAGGTGGTGGAGGCCTACCTGGGCCTGGCCCGGGAGGTGGAGGAGGGATGAGGGATCCCTTTATGGAAACCCTGGGCTTCCGCCTCCTCCACCTGGCCCCGGGGGAGGCGGTGGTGGCGGGGGTGGTGGGGGAGGCCCACCTGAACCTGCACGGCACCGCCCACGGAGGCTTCCTCTACGCCTTGGCGGACAGCGCCTTCGCCCTGGCCTCCAACGCCCGGGGGCCGGCGGTGGCCCTCTCCTGCCGTATGGACTACTTCCGCCCCCTCCCTCCAGGGGCCCGGGTGGAGGCCCGGGCCAAGGAGGTGAACCTTTCCCGCCGCACCGCCACCTACCAGGTGGAGGTAGTTTCCGAGGAGAAGCGCATCGCCCTCTTCACGGGCACGGTGTTCCGCTTAGGAGGTGAGGATGTACCAGCCGGAACTGGAAACCCTTCCCAGGAATAGCCTTAGGCAGCTGCAGGAGGAGAGGCTTCGCCACATCGTGGCCTACGTCTACCAACGGGTGCCCTTTTACCGAAGCCTCCTGGACGAGGCCGGGGTGGACCCCGGCAGGGTGCGGGGCCTCGAGGACCTCCCCCGGCTCCCCTTCACCCGCAAGGACCACCTGCGGGAGAACTACCCCTTCGGCCTCTTCGCCGTCCCCCGGCAGGAGCTTGCCCGCATCCACGCCTCCAGCGGCACCACGGGCAAGCCCACGGTGGTGGGCTACACCAAGGCCGACCTCCGGGTCTTCGCCCAGGTGGTGGCCCGCTCCCTGGCCGCCGCCGGGGCCAGGCCGGGCATGACCCTGCACAACGCCTACGGGTATGGCCTCTTCACCGGCGGGCTTGGCCTCCACGGGGGGGCGGAGGCCCTGGGGCTCAACGTGGTCCCCGCCTCCGGGGGGATGACGGAGCGGCAGCTCACCCTCATCCAGGATCTGCGCCCCGAGGTGATCTCCTGCACCCCCTCCTACGCCCAGACCCTGGCCGAGGAGTTTCGCAAGCGGGGGGTATCCCCGGCGGAGCTCTCCTTGGCGTACGCCGTCTTGGGGGCCGAGCCCTGGACGGAGGCCATAAGGAAGCAGGTGGACGAGGGGCTTGGCGTGAGGAGCACCAACATCTACGGCCTCTCCGAGATCATCGGCCCCGGGGTGGCCAACGAGTGCGTGGAGGAGCGGCAAGGAAGCCACATCTGGGAGGACCACTTCCTCCCCGAGGTGGTGGACCCGGAAACCGGGGAACCCCTGCCCGAGGGGAAGGTGGGGGTGCTGGTCCTCACCACCCTCACCAAGGAGGCCATGCCCCTCCTGCGCTACTGGACGGGGGACCTCACCTTCCTCACCTACGCCCCCTGCAGCTGCGGCCGCACCCACGTGCGCATGGGCCCCGTCCTGGGCCGCACCGACGACATGCTCATCATCCGCGGGGTCAACGTCTACCCCACCCAGGTGGAGGCGGTCCTCCTGGGGATCCCTGAGGTGGAACCCTACTACCAGATCGTGGTGCGGCGGGAGGGCACCCTGGACGAGGCCGAGCTCAAGGTGGAGGTTTCCGAGGCCTTCTTCCGGGAGATCGGGCAAAAGGCCCTCTCCGACGAGGTCATTGAGGCCGACCACCGCCTGCATGCCCTGAGGGAGAGGGTGGCCCACAGGATCAAGGACACCATCGGGGTGAGCATGAAGGTGACCCTCCTGGCCCCAGGGGGGGCCCCAAGGAGCGAGGGGGGGAAGCTCCGGCGGGTCTTGGACCTGAGAAAGGCCTAGCCATGCGCCCCATCCCTCCGGGCTACGAGGCCACCTTTGAGCTGGTGGTCACCGAGGCCATGACCGTGGACTTTGAGGAGCTGGGGCCCGTCCACCCCGTCTACGCCACCTACTGGATGGCCAAGCACATGGAGCTGGCCGGGCGGAAGATCATCCTGCCCTTTCTGGAGGAGGGGGAGGAGGGGATCGGGAGCTACGTGGAGGTGCGCCACCTGGCCTCGGCCCTGCCGGGCATGCGGGTGCGCATCGTAGCCCGGCACGAGCGCACCGAGGGAAACCGGGTCCACGCCACCATGGAAGCCTTCAACGAGCTGGGCGACCTCATCGGCCGGGGGCGCACCGAGCAGGTGATCCTGCCCAAGGCCAAGGTGGAGGTCCTCTTCGCCCGGCTCAGGGCCCGCTGGCGGGAAGGGGCGGGTCCCGCCTGAGGAAGCCCTATCCTTAGGGGGAAGGAGGCCCTTATGAAGCTGGCCGGCAAGGTGGTGGTGGTCACGGGGGCGGGAAGCGGGCTGGGCCAGGCCCTGGCCCTGGAGCTCCTTAGGCGGGGGGCGAGGGTGGCGGCGGTGGACCTGAGGGAGGAGGGCCTGAGGGCCACCCAGGAGCGGGCGGGCCGCCTGGCCCAGGGCTTGAGCCTCCACGTCCTGGACATCACCCACCGCGAGGGGGTGGAGGCCCTGCCCCAGGAGGTGGAGGCGGCGCACGGCCAGGTGGACGGGCTCATCAACAACGCCGGCATCATCCAGCCCTTCAAGCGGCTTTGGGAGCTGGAGGAGGCCACCCTGGAGCGGGTGATGCGGGTGAACTTCTGGGGCACCCTCTACATGACCCGGGCCTTCCTGCCCCGGCTTTTGGCCCGGCCCGAGGCCCACCTGGTCAACGTCTCCAGCATGGGGGGGTTTCTGCCCGTCCCGGGGCAGACGGTGTACGGGGCCTCCAAGGCGGCGGTGAAGCTTCTCACCGAGGGGCTTTGGGCCGAGCTCCAGGGTACGCCGGTGCGGGTGACCCTGGCCCTGCCCGGGGCCATGCGCACCGGGATCGCCGAGCACTCCGGGGTGGCGGCCCCGGGGGCCGGGGGGCAGGTGAAGGTGCCCATCCTGGAGCCGGAAAGGGCCGCCCAGATCCTCCTGGATGCCGTGGAGCGGGACGCCTTCCGGGTCCTCCTGGGGCAGGACGCCCGCACCATGGACCTCCTCTACCGCCTAAGCCCCCTTCGCGCCACCCGGCTCATCCAAAGCCGCATGCGCCACCTCCTCTCCTAAGGGCGGTGTAGGGGTCGCGCGCCTACACCTTTCCACGCTTCCATGCCCCGGGGGAGACTGGAGGCGTGGAGCGGTTTGCCTATCTGCTAACGGAAGCCCAAGGGCTTTCCCGCGAGGTCCTGGGCGGAAAGGGGTTCGGCCTGGTGGCCATGCACCGGGCCGGCCTCCCCGTGCCCCCGGCCTTTATCCTGAGCACCGCGGCCTGCCGCCGCTTCCTCCAGGAGGGGAAGGTCCCGGGGCTTTGGGAGGAGGTGGAGGCCAAGGTGGCGGCCCTCGAGGGCCTAACGGGGAAGCGGTTTGGCCAGGGGGAGGGGGGTGCCCCTCCCCTCCTGGTTTCCGTGAGGAGCGGGGCCCCGGTCTCCATGCCGGGGATGATGGACACCATCCTGAACCTGGGGCTTTCCCTGGAAGGGGTAGGGGCCCTGGCCCGGGCCACGGGCAACCCCCGCTTCGCCTGGGACGCCTTCCGCCGCCTTCTGGCCATGTACGGGGAGGTGGTCCTGGGGGAGCGGGCCGAGGTCTTTGAGGAAAGGCTATCCGCCCTCAAGGCCCGGCGGGGGGTGCGCACGGACGCCGAGCTTTCCGCCGAGGACCTGGAGGAGCTGGCCCTTGGGTACCTGCGCCACCTGGAGGCCCGCGGCACCCCCTTCCCCTTAGACCCTTGGGCCCAGCTCCGGGGGGCGGTGGAGGCCGTCTTCCGAAGCTGGCAGAACCCCCGGGCCAGGACCTACCGCCGCATCTACGGCATCCCCGAGGACCTGGGGACCGCGGTGGTGGTCCAGGCCATGGTCTTCGGCAACCTGGGGGAGGACTCGGGCACCGGGGTGGGCTTCACCCGCAACCCCGCCACCGGGGAAAGGGGCCTTTACGGGGAGTACCTGCGGAACGCCCAAGGGGAGGACGTGGTGGCCGGGGTGCGCACCCCCGAACCCCTGGAGCGCCTTCTGGACTACGCCCCTGGGCTTTATCGGGAGATTGAGGCCATCGCCCAGCTCCTGGAACGCCACTTCCGCGACATGCAGGACTTTGAGTTCACCGTGGAGCGGGGGCGGCTTTACCTCCTCCAGACCCGCTCGGGCAAGCGCACGGCCCAGGCGGCGGTGCGCATCGCCGTGGAGATGGCCGAGGAGGGGCTCATCACCCGGGAGGAGGCGGTCCTCCGGGTGGAGGCCAACGCCCTCCCTGGCCTCCTCCGGCCCGCCGTGGACCGGGAAAGGGCTCCCAAGCCCTTCCTCCAGGGGCTTCCCGCAAGCCCCGGGGCCGCCTTTGGCCATGCGGTCTTCAGCAACGAGGCCGCGGAACGCTACGCCGCCCAAGGCCTCCCCGCGGTCCTGGTGCGGCCGGAGACCACCCCCGAGGACATCACGGGCATGTACCTAGCCAAGGGGATCCTCACCGCCCGGGGGGGCCTCACCTCCCACGCCGCCGTGGTGGCCCGGGGCCTGGGGGTGCCGGCGGTGGTGGGGGCCGAGGCCCTTAGGGTCTACCCCGAGGAGGGGCGGGCCGTGGCGGAGGGGGTGGAGATCCGGGAGGGGGACCTCCTCACCCTGGACGGGGGCACGGGGGCGGTCTACCTGGGGGCGGTCCCCCTGGTGGAGGCCCAGGGGGAGGCCCTGCTGGCCAAGCTCCTCGCCTGGGCCGAGCCCCACCGCCGCCTGGGGGTGAGGGCCAACGCCGACACCCCACTGGACGCCAGCCGGGCCCGGGCCTTCGGGGCCGAGGGGATCGGGCTCTGCCGCACGGAGCACATGTTTTTCGCCGAGGAGCGCCTGCCCTGGGTGCGAAGGCTCATCCTGGCCGCCACGGAGGAGGAGGAAGAGGCGGCCCTGTCGGCCCTCTTCGCTTTCCAGAAGGAGGACTTCAAGGCCATCCTCCGGGCCATGGACGGCCTCCCCGTCACCGTCCGCCTCCTGGACCCGCCCCTGCACGAGTTCCTCCCCCCCTGGGAGGAGCTCAAGGCCAAGGCCGAGGCCGGGGACGAGGAGGCCCAGGCCCTTCTGGAGCGGGCCCAGGCCCTAAGGGAGCAAAACCCCATGCTGGGCTTCCGTGGGGTTAGGCTCCTCCTCCTTAGGCCCAGCATCCTCCGCATGCAGCTTAGGGCCCTCCTCGAGGCCGCCCAGGAGCTCCGCCAGGAGGGCCTGGACCCCCGCCCCGAGGTCATGGTCCCCCTGGTGGCCGACCCCAAAGAGGTGGAGCGGGCCCGGGCCCTGGCCGAGGAGCTCTTCCGGGTCTACGGGCCCATCCCTTTCGGCACCATGATCGAGACCCCCCGGGCCGCCCTCCTGGCGGGGGAGATCGCCCCCCTGGTGGACTTCTTCAGCTTCGGCACCAACGACCTCACCCAGATGGCCTTCGGCCTTTCCCGGGACGATGCGGGGAAGTTCCTGCCCCGGTACGTGGAGGAAGGGCTTTTCCCCTTTGACCCCACGGAGCGCCTGGACGAGAAGGGGGTGGGCCGCCTCCTCAGGCTGGCGGTGGAGGAGGGGCGGCGGGCCAACCCCCGGCTCAAGGTGGGCCTCTGCGGGGAGCACGGGGGGGAGGCCCGGAGCGTGGCCTTGGTGGCCCCCCTCCTGGACTACACCTCGGCGAGCCCCTACCGGGTCCTCACCGCCCGGCTGGCCGCGGCCCAGGCAGGCCTAAAGGAAGGCGTGGCGGCGGGCTAGGGAACCGCTAAGCCAATTTGCGCGAAAGGTACATTTCGCGCATATAATGCCCCCATGGACCCCAGCCTTCCCGCCCACGCTCTTTGGAAAACCTTGGGCATTAGAAGGCCAAGCCAGGCCCTTCTGGTCCTGGCCCCCTACGCGGAGTACCTCCTCTTGGAACGGGGCTACTCCCCCCGGGGGGTGCGGCGCTACCTCCAGGACCTGGTCCTCTGGCTGGGCTTCCTCGAGGCCCACGCCCTTCCCCCGGGGCCCGAGGCGGTGCGGGCCCTTCTCCTGGAGGAGCGCTGGGCCCCGAGGCGGGTCCAGGGCTTCCTGGCCGCCCTGAGGAGTTATTACCGCTACCTGGCCCAGGTGCGGGGGGAGGCCGTGGAGGACCCCACGGAGGGCATCGGCCGCCCCAAGGCAGGGCGGCGGCTTCCCCTGCACCCCAACCCCGAGGAGCTCAAGCGCTTCCTCCAGGCTTTCGTCGAGGAAAAAGAGGCCAGGCTCCTCACGGCCTTGGCCCGCTTCCTCTACGGCACGGGCTTGCGCATCTCTGAGGCCCTTTCCCTCAAGGGGCGGAACGTGCTCCTGGAGGGGGGGCGGCCCGCGGCGGTGCGGGTGGTGGGCAAGGGCAACAAGGAGCGCCTGGTACCCCTTTCCAAAACGGCCCAGGAGGCCTTGGGGGAGCTGGGCCTTCCCCAGGGTAATGTGCCCATTTTCACTTTTGCCCAGGGCAAGCGCAAGGGACACGTGCCTTCCGCCCGCTACGTGGAGGCCAAGTTCCGCATGGCCGCCCTCCGGGCCGGCCTGGACCCCCGGCGCTTTACCCCCCACAAGCTCCGCCACGCCTACGCCACCCTCTTGGTGGAGGTGGGCGTGGAGCTGGACGCGGTCAAGGACCTTCTGGGCCACGAGTCCATCGCCACCACCCAGATCTACCTCCACGCCTCGAGGGAGCGCTTGAAGGAGGCGGCCTCCCGGTTGCCCGAGCTCTGAATGGTGAGGGAGGACACTTGTCCCTTCCCCCTTGGCGTGCTAACCTAACAAACGACCGTTAGCCATGGAGCGCCGAGACCAGATCCTCCACGTGGCGGGCAAGCTCTTCAGCCAGAGGGGCTACCACGCCACCAGCATGCGGGACCTGGCCAAGGAGCTCAACCTCCAAGGGGGAAGCCTCTACGCCCACATCGCCTCCAAGGAGGAACTCCTTTTGGAGGTGGTCCGCCAGGCAGCGGCGCGGTTTTTGGCGGTGCTGGAGGGTCTGGAAGGGGACCCCGTGGCCAAGGTGCGGGCCTTGGTGCGGGGGCATCTTCGGGTCATCGCCGAGGAGCTCCCCCGGGCCACGGTGTTCTTCCACGAGTGGAAACACCTCTCCCCTCCCCTCCTGGAGGAGGCCAAGGCCCTGCGCCGCCGCTACGAGGAAGGGGTGCAGGGGGTGATCCAAGAGGGGGTAGAGAAGGGGGTTTTCCGGGTGGAAAGCGTGCGCCTGGCGACCCTTTTCCTCCTCTCCGCCCTGAACTGGACCTACCAGTGGTACCGCCCGGAAGGGCCCCTATCCCCCGAAGAGCTTGGGGAAATCTACGCCCGGATGGCCTTGCGGGCCCTGGGCGTGAAGGAGGGCGAGGATGGTGCGGCTTAGGATAGGCTACCCGGAAGACCCCGACTACGGGGAGAGGCTCGCGGAGTTTGAGGCCCGGATCGCCCGGGGGGAGAAGATTGAGCCCGGGGACTGGATGCCCGCCGAGTACCGGCGCCAGCTCATCCGCATGATCTCCCAGCATGCCCACAGCGAGTGGGTGGGGATGCTCCCCGAGGGGGCCTGGATCACCCGGGCCCCTTCCTTGAGGCGGAAGCTCATCCTCCTGGCCAAGGTGCAGGACGAGGCCGGGCACGGCCAGTACCTCTACCACGCCGCGGAAACCCTGGGCATCACCCGGGAGGAGATGGTGGAGGCCCTCCTTTCCGGCAGGGCCAAGTACTCCAACATCTTCAACTACCCCACCCTCACCTGGGCCGACATCGGCATCATCGGCTGGCTGGTGGACGGGATGGCCATCAAGAACCAGACCATGCTGGCCCAGTGCTCCTACGGGCCCTATTCCCGGGCCATGGTGCGCATCTGCGCCGAGGAGACCTTCCACCACAAGCAGGGGAAGGAGGCGGTTCTCCTTTACGCCAAGGGCTCCAGGAAGCAGCGCCAGATGGTCCAGGATGCCCTGAACCGCTGGTGGTGGCCCACCCTGATGATGGCGGGCCCCCACGATACCGACTCCCCCCACACCCCCCTTCTCCTGCGCTGGGGCATCAAGACCAAGACCAACGACCAGATCCGCCAGGAGTTCCTGAACGAGCACGTCCCCGAGCTTCTGGAGGCGGGCCTCGTCCCCCCGGACCCCGGGCTTCATTACGACGAGAAGACCGGGAACTGGGTCCACGGCCCCATCCCCTGGGACGAGTTCTGGAAGGTGATCGGTGGGGAGGGCCCCATGAACCGCCACCGCCTCCTGGCCCGAAGGAAGGCCCACGAGGAGGGGCGGTGGGTACGGGAGGCCCTCGAGGCCTACGCCAAGCGCCGCTTGGCCCAAGCGGCGGACTAGGGGGGCGGCATGTGGGGCACCGAGTGGCCGCGCTACGAGGTGATCAAGCAGGACACCCCCAAGGCCCTGCCGCAGATGGTGGGCTCGGTCCACGCCGCGGATCCCGAGCACGCCCTCCTCATCGCCCGGCACGTCTTTGTCCGGAGGCCCTCTTGCTACGCCCTCTTCGTGGCCCCGGCGGAGGCCTTCTTCCACATCACCCAGGAGGGGCTTAAGGATCCCGAGGCCCTAAGGCCCAAGGGCCCAGGGCCTGAGGAGGCCTACTGGGTCTTCGCCAAGCGGGGCCACCGCCGGAGCATGGTCTACGGGGACCTGGTGGGGCGGTTTGCCGCTTCAAGCCCTGAGGAGGCCGTGGCCCAGGCCCTCCTCCAGGCCCAGGGGGTGGCCTTCTGGGCCGTGCCCGAACGGGAGGTGGTGGGCACGGAACCCACGGCCGAGGTGGTGGAGAGCTGGTTCGCCCCGGCCAAGGAGAAAACCTACCGCCTGCAGAGCTACTACGGCCTCATCACGGCCAAGGAGGTGGGGGATGACGCTTGACGCGTACCTGAAGGAGGCCCTGGTGGCCAAGCTGACCGCCCTGGCCGACGACGAGGTGGTCCTGGCCCAGCGGCTTTCCGAGTGGGTGGCCCACGCCCCCATCCTGGAGGAGGACATCGCCATCGCCAACCTGGCCCAGGACGAGCTGGGCCACGCCAAGCTCTGGCTGGAGCTCCGCCAGGAACTGGACGGCTCCGACCCCGACCAGCTGGTTTTCCTCCGCGACCCCCTGGAGTACCGCAATGCCGTCCTGGTAGAGCTTCCCAAGGGGGACTGGGCCTTTAGCCTGGTGCGGCAGTACCTCTTTGACGCTTACGAGAACCTGTGGCTTAAGGAGGCCCAAAGGAGCGCCTACGGGCCCCTGGCCGAGGTGGCGGGCCGGATCCTTAAGGAGGAACGCTTCCACCTGCGCCATAGCGGCCTGTGGGTGGAACGGCTGGGCCTGGGCACCGAGGAAAGCCACCGCCGGGCCCAGGAGGCCTTGGACCTCCTCTTCCCCTACGCCCGCCAGCTCTTCCAGCCCCTCCCCGAGGAGGAGGCCCTGGTGGAGGCGGGGGTGGTGCCGGACCTAAAGGGCCTGGAAGGGGTCTACCTGGAGACGGTGGGCGCCCACCTGCAAAGGGCCGGGCTCAAGCCCCCCGAGGGAGGGTATGTGCCCAAGGGCCGCCAGGAGCACACGGAGTACCTCTGGTCCCTCCTGGCGGAGATGCAGTCCGTGGCCCGTTGGGACCGGGAGGCCAAGGCATGGTAGCCCGCTACTGGGAGGCCCTAAAGGGGGTCAAGGACCCGGAGATCCCCGTGCTGAACATCGTGGAGATGGGGATGATCCTGGACCTCGAGGCCCAAGGGGAAAGGGTCCGGGTCCGCTTCCGCCCCACCTTCTCGGGCTGCCCCGCCCTCCAGACCATCCGGGAGGAGATCCAAAGGGCCCTCCTGGCCGCGGGGGCCCAGGAGGTGGAGGTGGTGGAGGCCCGGACCCCCTGGTCCACGGAGGCCCTGGGGGAGGAGGCCCGGGAGAAACTCCTGGCCTACGGCATCGCCCCGCCCCTGCCCCTACCCCTGGCCGAGGAGGACCCCCCCTGCCCCCGGTGCGGGAGCCGGGAGGTTTTCCTCAAGAACCCCTTCGGCTCCACCCTGTGCAAGCGCCTCTACCAGTGCGCCGCCTGCGGCGAGCCCTTTGAGGCCTTCAAGGCGGTCTAGGGGGTGGGGATGAAGGTGAAGAGCTACCTCATGGGGGCGTGGCGGGAGGGCCAAGGGGAGGGGGTCCCCCTCCGGGACGCCACCACCGGGGAGGTCCTGGCCCGGGTGACCTCGGAGGGGTTGCCCCTGGCCGAGGCCCTGGCCTGGGGGCGGGAGGTGGGGGGCAGGGCCCTTCTGGCCCTGGGCTTCCCCGAACGGGGAAGGAGGCTTCGCGCCCTGGCGGCCTACCTTTCCGAGCACAAGGAGGAGCTTTACCGCCTTTATGCCACCACCGGGGGCACGCGGCGGGACGCCTGGTACGACGTGGACGGGGGGATCGGGGTCCTCTACAGCTACGCCAGCTTGGCCCGGAACCTGCCCGAGGGCAACTTCCTCCCCGAGGAGGAAAACCTCCCCCTAAGCAAGGACCTTTCCTTCCAGGGGCGGCACCTCCTGGGCCCCAAGGGGGGGATCACGGTCCAGGTGAACGCCTTCAACTTCCCCGTCTGGGGGCTTTTGGAGAAGTTCGCCCCCGCCTTCTTGGCCGGGGTGCCCACCCTGGCCAAGGCCGCCACCCCCACGGCCCACGTGGCCGAGGGGCTGGTGCGGCGCATGGTGGCCTCGGGCCTCCTGCCCGAGGGGAGCCTGCAGTTCGTGGCCGGGGGGTTGGGGGAGGCCCTCGAGGCCCTGGACCACCGGGATAGCCTTTACTTCACGGGCTCCAAGGCCACCGCCGACCGCCTGCGGCGCCACCCCGCCTTCCTGGAACGGGGGGCCTTCTTCAACGCCGAAACCGACTCCCTCAACGCCGCCATCCTGGGGATGGAGGCCGGGGAGGAAGAACTGCAAAGGCTGGCAGAGGAGATCGCCCAGGAACTGGCCATCAAGTCGGGACAGCGGTGCACGGCCATCCGCCGGGTCCTGGTGCCCGAAGACCGCCTGCAGGCCCTCCTCCAGGCCACCCAGGCCCGCCTGGAGGGCCTCCGCCTGGGGGACCCCCGGGAGGAGGCGGTGGACCTGGGCCCCTTGGCCTCCTTGGAGCAGAAGGCCGAGGTGGAGGGAGCGGTGGCAGCCCTCCTTCAGGGGGGGGCCAGGCTGGCCTGGCGCCACCCCGGCCGGGCCGACGGGGCCTTCTTCCCCCCTACCCTGCTCCTGGCAGAGGACCCCTATGGCCCTCCCCTCCACCAGGTGGAGGCCTTCGGCCCCGTGGCCACCTTCTTCCCCTATCGCACGCTGGAGGAGGCGGTGGGCCTGGCCCGCCTGGCCGGGGGGATGCTGGCGGCCACCCTGGCCACCCCCGACCCCGAGGAGGCCCGCTTTTTCCTCGAGGGCCTCTCCGGCCATGTGGGCCGCCTCCACCTCCTGAACCGCAGGAACGCCCACAGCTCCACCGGCCACGGCTCTCCCCTGCCCCGCCTGCTCCACGGGGGGCCGGGGCGGGCGGGAGGGGGGGAGGAGCTGGGAGGGATGCTTTCGGTGAGGCGGCACCTGGCCCGCCTGGCCCTCCAGGCTGACCCCTTGACCCTCCAGGCCCTCACGGGGGAGTACGCCAAGGGAGGGGAGAAGCCCGCCACGGTCCACCCCTTCCGCAAGCCCTACGAGGCCCTGGAGGTGGGGGAAACCCTCTGGACCCACCGCCGCACCCTCACCGAGGCGGACATCGCCCTCTTCGCCCACCTTTCCTGGGACCACTTCTACGCCCACACCGACGAGATCGCGGCCCAGAAGAGCCTCTTTGGCCGCCGGGTGGCCCACGGGTACTTCGTCCTCTCCGCCGCCGCCGGCCTCTTCGTGGACCCCGCCCCAGGGCCGGTCCTGGCCAACTACGGCCTCGAGGGCCTGCGCTTCACCGAGCCCGTGGGGGCGGGGGACACCCTCCAGGCCCGGCTCACGGTGAAGGCCAAACGCCCCCGGGATGAGAAGACGGGGGTGGTGGAGTGGGCGGTGGAGGTGGTGAACCAGGAGGGGAAGACCGTGGCCGCCTACACCGTCCTCACCCTGGTGGCCCGCCAGGGGACCGGGGACGCCCCCTAGGTGGTACCATGGGGGTATGGCCGAGCCCGAGGCCTTCTGCCCGGTCTACGCCGCCCTGAACCTCCTCCAGGAGAAATGGACCCTGCACATCGTCCGGGCCCTCCTGGAGGGGCCCAAGGGCTTCAACGAACTTTCCCGGGCCATCGGGGGGGTGAACCCCGCCACCCTTTCCCAGCGCCTGGAGCACCTGGTGGCCCTGGGGGTGGTGGAGAAGCGGGTGGAGTCCTACATGCCACCCCGGACCCGGTACAGCCTCACCCAGGCCGGGCGGGAGCTGGAGGAAGTCATCCAGGCCATTGACCGCTGGGCCCGGAGGAACCTGAAGGCCCCCGTGGGCTAGTCGGCCTCCCCTGCCAGGTACTGCAGGTAGTTGGCGAGGCCCATCTGCTCCTTGAGCTCCCGCTGGCTTTCCAGCCAGTCCACGTGGGCCTCCTCGTCCTTGAGGATCTCCGCCACCAGGTCCCGGGTGCCGTTATCCCCCAGGGACTGGGCCAGGTTCATGGTTTCGTTGTATCCCTTCACCGCCTGAAGCTCCCCCTCGTAGTCCTTGAAGAGAATCTCCTCCACGTTTTTCCCGATCCGGATCTCCCCAATCCGGCTCACCTCGGGGAAGCCCTCCAGGAAGAGGATGCGCTCAATGTGCTTTTCCGCGTGGCGCATCTCGGTGATGGCGTGGGCCTTGAGGTGGCGGGCCAGGGCCTTGAAGCCCCAGTTCTCCGCCATCTCCGCGTGGACCATGTACTGCAAGATGGCGGCGAGTTCCTCGGAAAGCCGTTCCTGCAGGCTCTGGATGACCTCCGGGTGGCCTTTCATGGGAAACCTCCGGAGCCCATTATACCCCCACGGGCACCTTGCGGAGGGAAGTGCCCTGGGCCTCCAGGTGGTAGGCCTCGGGGCCTGGTTGGGGGAAGTCCTGGCGGAAGTGGGCCCCGCGGCTTTCCTCACGGAGGAGGGCCATCTCCAGGAGGAGGCGGGCCAGGAGGGCCAGGTGGCCGGCCTCGAGGCGGGGCCTTGCCTCCAGGGCCCCGGGCAGGCCCTCCTCCAGGGGAAGCCCCTGGACCCAGGCCAGGGCCTCCCGCAGCCCCTCCCCCCGGCGCACCACCCCCGCCGCCTCCCCCATGCGGGCCCGAAGGGCGGGAAGAAGCCCGGGATCCAGGAGCGGGGCAGGCAGGGGTTCGGCCCCTAGGGGAAAGGCCAGGTCCTCCAGGGCCGCCAAGGCCGCCCGCTCCCCCAGGACCAGGCCCTCCAGGAGGCTGTTGGAGGCCAGGCGGTTGGCCCCGTGGAGGCCGCTGGAGGCCACCTCCCCCGCGGCGAAGAGGCCCGGGAGGCCGGTGAAGCCCCTTGGGTCCGTCCGCACCCCCCCCATGGCGTAGTGGGCGGCGGGGGCCACGGGGAGGGGCTCCCGCAAAGGGTCCAGCCCCAGGGCCCGGGCCTGGGCCACGACGCTGGGGAAGCGCTCCTCCAGCCTGGGGATGGGGCGGAGGTCCAGGTAAACCCCTCCCGTGGCCTGCCCTTCGGCGAACACCGCCCGGGCCACCACGTCCCGGGGGGCCAGCTCCCCTTGGGGGTCGTAGCGGGGCATGAACCGCTCCCCCCGGGCGTTCCGGAGCACCGCCCCTTCCCCGCGGCAGGCCTCGCTCACCAAGGAGCCGTCGGGAAGCGCGGTGGGGTGGAACTGGACGAACTCCAAGTCCCTCAGGGTGGCCCCGGCCCGCCAGGCCAGGACCATCCCGTCCCCCGTGGCCCCCGGGGGGTTGGTGGTCACGGGGAAAAGCCGCCCCAGGCCCCCTGTGGCCAGGAGTACGGCCCCGGAGCGCACCCAAAGGGGGCCTTCGGGGGAGAGGACGTAGGCCCCCGCCACCCGCCCCCCGGCCACCAGGAGGCTTGCCGCCAGGTGGCCCTCCAGCACCGGGCCCCTAAGCCGGGCCAGGAGGCCCTGGAGGAGGAGGAGGCCGCTTCGGTCCCCCCCCAGGTGGCGCACCCGGGGGCGGGAGTGCCCCCCCTCCCGGGTGGGCTCGGGGTGGAAGGGAAGCCCCCAGGCCAGAAGCCTTTCCAGGTGGCGCGGGGCCTCCTCCAGGATGGAGCGGGCCACGCCCTCCTCCACCAGGCCCCGCCCTGCCCGGAGGGTGTCCTGGAGGTGGGCCTCGAGGTCGGCCTCGTCCAAGGGGAAGGCCACCCCGCCCTGGGCCCAGGGGGTGGAGCCCGAGGGCAGGGGGTCCTTGCTCAGGAGGAGGACCCTGGCCCCCCGGGCCTCGGCGGCCAGGGCCCCGTAGACCCCCGCCACCCCAGCCCCCAGGACCAGGAGGTCGGCGGTGAGGGTGCGCATGCCTACCCCACGGCCACCATGGCCTCCAGGGCCCGCCTGGCCCGTTGGGCCACCCCTTCGGGTACCCGCACCACGTGGCGCATCTCCTTGAGGGAGAGGTAAATCTTTTCCAGGGTGATCCGCTTCATGTAGGGGCAGACCGCGTCGGGCTTGACGGGTATGAAGGCCTTCCCCGGGGCTTCCTTCTTGAGGCGGTGGAGGATGCCCACCTCCGTGGCCACCACGAAGGCCTGGGCCTGGGCCCCCTTGGCGTAGCGGACCATGCCCTCGGTGGAGAGCAGCTTGGCGTCGGGCTTCAGGTAGAGGCAGCCCGAGCCGCAGCCGCACTCGGGGTGGATGAGGAACTCCGCCTCGGGGTGGGTTTCCAAAAGGGCCTTTAGGTGCTCCTCCCGGATCCCGGCGTGCACGTGGCACTCCCCTGGGAAAAGGTCCAGCTTCCGCCCGGTTTCCCGGGCCACGTGGGCCCCCAGGAACATGTCGGGCACGAAGAAGATGGGCCGGTCCTGGGGCAGGCGGGCCACCACCTCCACGGCGTTGGCGCTGGTCACGCAGACGTCGGCCAGGGCCTTGACCTCGGCCTTGGTGTTCACGTAGGCCACCACGATCCCGTCCGGGTGGGCCTCCTTCCAGGCCAGGATGTCCTCGGGGCGGATGCTGTCCGCCAGGGAGCAGCCGGCCTCGAGGTCCGGCAGGAGCACGGTCTTCTCCGGGTTCAGGATGGCGGCGGTCTCGGCCATGAAGTGCACCCCGGCGAAGACGATCACCCGGGCCCGGGTTCGCTGGGCCTCCCGGGCTAAGCCCAGGGAGTCCCCCACGAAGTCCGCCACCTCCTGCACCTCGGGGAGCTGGTAGGAGTGGGCCAGGATAACCGCCTGCCGTTCCCGCTTGAGCCGCTCTACCGCTTCGTTCAGGGTTTTTCCTTCCATGGTTGGGTCAAGGAAACCTCGCTCCGCCAGGCTCACCTGGCGCCAGCTGGAACCAGGAGGCTAGGGAGGGCCAAGGGCCACCGGGCATGGGAGAACCCCTCCAGGGCCGCGGCCTGGCGTGTCTGGAAGCGCGCCATGCCCTCATGGTAGCACCCCAGCTCCTCACGGGCGGACCACGAGAAGGGAAAGGTCCAGGGCCTTGGCGGAATGGGTGAGGGCCCCCACGCTCACGTAGTCCACCCCGGCCTCTGCCGCCGCCCGGGCCCGCTCCAGGGTCATGTTGCCGCTGGCCTCGAGGGGGACCCTCCCCCCTACCCGGCGCACGGCCTCGCGCATGGCCTCCGGGGGGAAGTTGTCCAGGAGGATGAGGTCGGCCCCCGCCGCCAGGGCCTCCTCCAGCTCCTCCAGGTTCGTCACCTCCACCTCCACCTGGAGGTAGTGGGGGGCCCCTTCCTTGGCCCGGCGCACCGCCGCCCTGACCCCCCCAGCGGCCCGGAGGTGGTTCTCCTTGAGGAGGATGCCGTCAAAGAGGCCGAAGCGGTGGTTCCTTCCCCCGCCCACCCGGACGGCATACTTCTCCAGGGCCCGGAGGCCGGGGGTGGTCTTGCGGGTGTCCAGGACCTGGGTCCGGGTCCCCGCCAGGGCCTCCACGTAGGCCCGGGTGAGGGTGGCGATGCCCGAAAGGCGCTGGAGGAGGTTGAGGGCCAGCCGCTCCCCGGCCAGGATGCCCCGTAAGGGGCCCCGGATCCGGGCCACCTCCTCCCCGGGAGCGATGGGGTCGCCCTCCTCCTTTTGGGGAAGGAAGGCCAGGCGCGCCTCCGCCAGGGCAAAGACCCGCGCGGCCACGGGCAGCCCGGCGAGAACGCCCCGCTCCTTGGCCAGGATGACTGCCTCGCCCTCGAGGCCCTCGGGCACGGTGAGGAGGCTGGTGAGGTCCCCGTGGCCCAGGTCCTCCTGGAGCCAGGCCCTCAGGGTTTCGTCCGGCACCATGCCCCCCATTGTAAGGAAGGGGAGGCCGCCCTTCCCCCCTTTAGGCTAGCCTGGAGGGCATGGCCAACCGCCTGCAAGGCGCAAGGAGCCCCTACCTGCTGGCCCACGCCCAGGACCCCGTGGACTGGTACCCCTTCGGGGAGGAGGCCTTCGCCCGGGCCCGGGCCGAGGACAAGCCCCTCTTCCTCTCCGTGGGCTACTCCAGCTGCCACTGGTGCCACGTGATGCACCGGGAAAGCTTCCAGGACCCCGAGGTGGCCGCCCTCCTCAACGCCCACTTTGTCCCGGTCAAGGTGGACCGGGAGGAGCGGCCCGATGTGGACGCCGCCTACATGCGGGCCCTGGTGAGCCTGACCGGCCAGGGGGGCTGGCCCATGAGCCTCTTCCTCACCCCGGAGGGGAAGCCCTTCTTTGGGGGCACCTACTTCCCCAAGGAGGACCAAAAGGGGCTTCCCGGGTTCAAGCGGGTCCTCCTGGCGGTGGCCCGGGCCTGGCAGGAGGAGCGGCAAGGGATCCTGGAGGAGGCCGAACGCCTGGCCCAGGCCCTCTGGCGAAGCCTCTCCCCGCCCCCGGGGCCCCTGCCCCAAGGGATGGAGGAAAGGGCCCTGGAGGCCTTGGAGCGCGCCTTTGACCCCGAGTGGGGGGGTTCCTCCCCGCCCCCAAGTTTCCCCCAAGCCCCCCCTCCTCCTCTACCTCCTGGCCCGGGCCTGGCAGGGGGAGGAGAAGCCCAGGCGCATCCTCCGCAAAACCCTTCGGGCCATGGCCCTGGGCGGGGTGTACGACCAGGTGGGGGGAGGCTTCCACCGCTACAGCGTGGACCGCTTCTGGCGGGTGCCCCACTTTGAGAAGATGCTCTACGATAACGCCCTCCTGGCCCGGGTCTACCTCGAGGCCCACCGGGTGTTCGGGGACCCCCTTTTCCTGCGCGTGGCCCGGGAAACCCTGGACTGGCTCCTTTCCCTGCAGGGGCGGGAAGGGGGGTTCTACACCGCCCTGGACGCGGAGAGCGAGGGGGAGGAGGGGCGGTACTACACCTGGACCAGGGAGGAGCTTAAGGCGGCCCTGGGAGCGGATTTTTCCCTGGCGGAGCGCCTTTTCGCCCTGGGGGAGGACCTGGGGGAGCGGTCCGTCCTCACCGCCTGGGGGGAGGAGGTGGTGGGGCGGGAGCTGGGCGAGGGGTTTGCCGCCTGGCGGGAGGGAGTTAGGGCCAGGCTCCTGGCCGCCCGGCGCCGCCGCATGCCCCCTGCCCTGGACGACAAGGTCCTGGCGGACTGGTCGGCCCTGGCGGTCCGGGCCCTGGCCCAAGGGGGGAGGCTTCTGGGGGAAGGGCGGTACCTCGAGGCCGCCCGCAAGGGGGCCCACTTCCTCCTGGGGAGGATGCGAAGGGAGGGCCTTCTGCGCCACGTCTGGCGCGAGGGAAGCCTCGGGGAGGAGGCCTTCCTCAGCGACCAGAGCTTCGCCGCCCTGGCCCTCTTGGAACTCTATGCGGCCACCGGGGAGTGGCCCTACCTGGACGCCGCCCGGAGCCTGGCCGAGGCGGCCTGGGAGGCCCTGGGGAAGGAGGGAGCCCTGCCCCTGCCCGCCCGGGAGGTGGAAGAAGGGGCCCTTCCCTCCGGGGAAAGCGCCCTGGCCGAGGCCTTCTGGCGGCTGCAGGCCCTTTTGGGCGGGGACTTTCGGGAACGGGCGGAGGCCCTTTTGCAGGGGAAGGCCCTCTGGCTTGGCCGTTACCCCCAGGCCCTGCCGGGCTTCCTCCTGGCCCACCGTCTCCTGGCCCAGGGCTCGGAGCTGGCCGTTCCCCTCCCCTCTCCCCTTTGGGAGGAGGTGCGGCGGCTCCACCTGCCCCTGACCCAGCTGGTGGTGGGGCCTGCGGGGGCCCTTCCCGGCCTGGAGGGCAAGGAGCCTGGCCGGCTTTACCTTTGCCGGGAAGGAGCCTGCCGCCTGCCGGTGGAGGGCCTCGAGGGGCTGGAGAGGGAGTTGGTGGTGGTGTACGGACGGGGGTTTTAGTTTGTGCTTGTGTTCACGATTATCCCGGTTCGTGCTTACCTTCTCAACCACAGGCGTTGACGCCTCCCCCCACCCCCTTTAGACTCCAGCCATACCCTCCGTGGGAGGTAAAACCATGCCCGAAGCCTGGATCGTACAAGCGGTGCGAAGCCCCATCGGCAGGCACGGGGGGGCCCTGGCCCCGGTGCGCCCCGACGACCTCCTGGCCCACGTGCTGGGCGCCCTCATGGAACGGGCCGGGGTCCCCAAGGAGGAGGTGGAGGACGTCTACGCCGGCTGCGCCAACCAGGCCGGGGAGGACAACCGCAACGTGGCCCGCATGGCCCTCCTCCTGGCCGGCTTCCCCGTGGAGGTGGCCGGCTGCACGGTGAACCGCCTCTGCGGCTCGGGGCTAGAGGCGGTGGCCCAGGCGGCCCGGGCCATCTGGGCCGGGGAGGGCCAGGTGTACGTGGGGGGCGGGGTGGAGTCCATGTCCCGCGCCCCCTTCGTGGTGCCCAAGGCGGAAAAGCCCTTCCCCACCGGCAACCAGGTGATGTACGACACCACCTTGGGCTGGCGCTTCGTCAACCCCAGGATGCAGGCCCTCTACGGCACGGAGAGCATGGGGGAAACCGCAGAGAACCTGGCGGAGATGTACCGCATCCCCCGGGAGGAGCAGGACCGCTTCGCCCTCCTCTCCCACCAAAAGGCCGTGCGGGCCTGGGACGAGGGGCGCTTCCAGGAGGAGGTGGTCCCCATCCCCGTGAAGCGGGGCAAGGAGGAGGCCCTGGTGGCGGTGGACGAGGGGCCCAGGCGGGACACCTCCTTGGAGCGCCTGGCCCAGCTCAAGCCCGTCTTCCGGGAAGGGGGGACGGTGACCGCCGGCAACTCCAGCCCCCTAAACGACGGGGCGGCGGCGGTGCTCCTGGTCTCCGATGCCTACGCCAAGGCCCACGGGCTCAAGCCCCTGGCCCGCATCCGCAGCGTGGCCGTGGCCGGGGTGCCCCCGAGGATCATGGGCCTCGGCCCCGTGCCCGCCACCCGGAAGGCCCTGGAACGGGCAGGGCTTACCCTAGGGGACCTCGGCCTCGTGGAGCTCAACGAGGCCTTCGCCGCCCAGGCCCTGGCGGTGCTGCGGGAGTGGGGCCTCCCCATGGAAGACCCCAGGCTCAACCCCAACGGCGGGGCCATCGCCCTGGGCCATCCCCTGGGGTGCTCGGGGGCCCGGATCCTCACCACCCTGGTCCACGAGATGGCAAGGCGCAAGGTCCAGTTCGGCCTCGCCACCATGTGCATCGGGGTCGGCCAGGGCATCGCCATGGTGGTGGAGGCCCTCTAGCCCCTACCCTTCCCAGGGCAGGCGGGGGATGATTTTGTGTATATTTTCACGATTTCCCTCGCTCGTGAAAATAAGCTCGACTCCTGGCCAAACCTGGCCCAGCCGCCAAAGGTCCTGGGGATGGATCCGCAGGGGCTTGCTGTAGCCGCCCAGGCTGCCCTTGTCGGCCAGGAGGACCAGGGGCCTGCCCGAGGGCGGGACCTGGATCCCCCCTAGAGGCGTGGCCTCGGAAAGCCCCTCCCCTCCCGGGACCTCGGGGCCTTGCAGTTCCACCCCCATCCGGTCCGCCCGGACCACGCGGAAGCTTCCGGAAAGGAAGGCGGCCAGGGCCTCCGGGCTGTACTGGGGCCCGGGGAGGAGGCGGAAGCGGAAGGGCAGGAGGGGCCTCTGGGGAAAGGCCCGCCCGGGGCGGACGGGCCGCTCCTCCCCTAGGCCCAGAAGGTCCCCGGCCCGTAAGGGACGGCCCACCCGGCCCCGGAGGTCGGGGGAAGCCGAGCCCAGGAAGGTGTGGGCCTCGAGGCCCCCGGCCAGGGCCAGGTAGACCCGCACCCCCTTGCCCTTGGGCCGGAAGCGGAGGGTCTTGCCCTGGGGCCAGAAGAAGCTCTGCCCCGGGGGGATCTCCTCCCCCTCCAGGAGGGCCACCAGGCCGTACCCCGCCACGGCCGCCACCAGGGGCCTGAGGGCGGTGAGGACGGGACCCCGGTAGGCCACCTCCAGGAGGGGAGCCCCAGGAGGGTTCCCCACCAGGCGGTTGGCCAGATGGGCGGAATAGGGGTCCAGGGGCCCCGAGCGGGCCAGGCCCAGGTGGGCAGCGAGGAACCGCCCCCCGTCCACCACCAGGTCCAAAAGCCCTTCCTCCTCCACCCTAAGGGCAGGGAGCCTGGGGCTTGGGGGAAGGAGCTCCAGGGGAAGGGGCTCGGGCGGGGCGGGGCCCTGGGCCTCCCGGAAGCGCACCCGGTCCCCAGGCTGGAGGAGGAAGGGCTCGGGGCGGTGGGGATCGTAGACGGCCACCAGGGCGGTGCCCAAGAGGTGCCACCCCCCGGGGGAAGGCAGGGGGTAGACCCCCGTCTGGGGGCCGGCCATGGCCACGGCGTGGGCGGGCACCCGGGGCCTGGGGTGGGGGCGGCGGGGAAGGCGCAGGGCCTCGTCCACGGGGGCCATGAAGGGGAAGCCCGGGGTGAAGCCCAGGGCGTAGACCCGGTACAGGGGGGCCTGGTGGCGGCGCTTCACCTCCTCCAGGGAAAGGCCGGTGCGCCGGGCCACCTCCGGGAGGTCCTCCCCGTCGTAGCGCACAGGGAGGATGACCTCGCGCCCCTCCGCCTCGGCCAAGGGGGCGCGGCGGAGGTGGGCCAGGAGCCGGGCCCGGGGAAGGAGGGCGGGGTCGTACTCCAGGTAGAGGGTGCTGTAGGCGGGCACGGCCTCCCGAAGCCCCGGCGGAGGGGAGGCCAGGAGGAAGCGGGCCAGGGCCTGGGCCAAGCGGCCCGCCTCCTCGGAAACCCCGGAAAGCCCACCGCCCAAGACCAGGTAAAGGCCCTCCACGCCCTCACTCTACCGAGGGGAGAGGCCTTGCGGCCTGGAGTTCCCGGTTGGGGAGGAAGGCCATGGCCAGGACCGCCAGGGCCACAAAGCCCGCCCCGAAGAGGAAGATGCGCTTTAGGGCCTCCACGATGCCCTCCATCAGGGCCCCCTTGACCTTGGCCCTCACCGCCTCCAGCTGGGCCAGGACCTGGCGGGGTACCTCTTGGAGGGCCTGGGCCTGGGCGGCCTTCAAGCCCGCCCCCACCCGGGCCACCAGGGCCCCGGCCTCCCCCCGGAGGCGGGCCTCCACCTGGGCCAGGACCGTGGGGCGAAGGGCAGGGGGAGGAGGGGTGTCCAGGAGGGGCCTCAGCCCGGCCCCCAGGGGGGTGGCCAGGAGGGCCTCCCGGGCCGCCCCATCCCCCGACCAGGCCCTTTGCAGGAGGTCTAGGGTGCCCCGGACCAGGCCTCCGGGCAGGAGGAGGGCCTTGAGCTCTGAGGGGAGCAAGGGTTCCTTCGCAAGGGCTTCTCGCGCCGCCTCATCCCCGGCCAGGGCCTTGGTCACCTCCTCTTTCAGCCGGGCGAAGCGGGCGGGAAGCCCCCCGGGCTCCAGGGCCTCCTTGTACGCCGCGGGCAAGAAGGGGTCTTGCACCAGGGCCCGGTAGGCGGCCTCCTCCCCCGCCAGGGCCTGGGGCAAGAGGGCCTCGAGGCGGGCAAACTCCCGGTCCAGGTCCAGGGCCATCCCCTCCCCGGCCCGGGCCATGGCCGGGGTGCTCCCCCCGGGGAAGGCCTGGGCCAGGTGCTGGCTTAGGCTCCCGGCCAGGACGGTGCCCAGGAGGGCGATGCCCATGGTGGAGCCGATCTGCCGGGTGAACTGGACCATGCTGGTGCCGCTTCCTACGCGCTCCCGGGGGAGGTCGCTCTGGGCCACGATGTTGAGGACGCTCTGCGCGGGGCCCAGCCCCAGGCCCAGGAGGAAGAAGAGGAAGACCACCAGGTACAAGGGGGTTTCCACGGCCAACACGAAGTGCAGGAGGAGGAAAAGGCCCAGGAGAAACAGGGCGCTTCCCAAGAGAAGGCCCTTGTAGCGCCCCAGCCGGGCCAGGAGCTGCCCGCCCCCCAGGCTCCCCACCATCACCCCCAGGGTGAGGGGGAGGACCGTCACCCCGCTTTGGCTGGCCGACGCCCCCTTCACCACCTGCAGGTAAAGGGGCAGGAAGGCCACAGCCCCCAGGAAGGCCGGTCCGTAGAAGAAGGCGGCCAGGGCGGAGAGGGAAAAGGTGGGGATGCGGAAGACGGAGAGGTCAAAGAGGGGGTGGCGGATGCGGGCCTCGGCCAGGATCCAGACCCCCAGGCCCACCAAGGCCCCGGCCAGGAGGCCCAGGATGACCGGGCTCCCCCAGGGGTAGGTGCTCCCCCCCCAGGAGAAGGCCAGCATCAGGGGCACCGTCCAGAGGACCAGAAGCCCTGCCCCCAGGAAGTCAAAGGGCTCCCGGTGGGCGGGCTTCAGGCGGGGCATGTAGCGGAGGATGAACCCGAGGGCCACCGCCCCCACGGGCATGTTGATGTAGAAGACCCAGCGCCAGGAAAGGTGGTCGGTGAGGAGTCCCCCAAGCCAAGGCCCCACCGCCGAGGAAAGGCCGAAGATGGCCCCAAAGGCCCCAGCGAGCCGCCCCCGCTCCCGGGGCGGGAAGAGGACGGCGATGGTGGTGAGGGCCAGGGCGAAAAGGGCCCCGCCCCCCACCCCCTGGAGGCCGCGGAAGAGGATGAGCTCGCCCATGTTCTGGGAAAGCCCGGAGAGGGCTGAGCCCAGGAGGAAAAGCCCCACCGCCCAAAGGAGGATGGCCTTGCGGGAAAAAAGCTCCGTGAGGCGGCCGAAGATGGGGGCGGAGATGGTGGAGGCGAGGAGGTAGCTGGTGGTGACCCAGGCGTAGTACTCGGCCCCCTTAAGCTCCCCCACGATCCGGGGCATAGCGGTGGAGACGATGGTCTGGTCCAAGGCGGCCAAGAACATCCCCAGAAGGATGCCCACCATGGTGTAGCGGACTTCTTGCGGTGTGGGGTTCATGTTTCCTCCAGTTTGGCCAAAAGCGTCAGGAGGTGCTGGACCTCATCCGGGCGCAGGCGGGCCAGGCGGCGGCCCAGGGCCTCCTCCATAAGGGCTTCCGCCCGGCGAAAGGCCTCCTCCCCCTTGGCCGTGAGGCGGAAGGCGAAGCGGCGCAGGTCGGCCCTGTCCAGGGAGCGGGCCACGAACCCCCCCTCCTCCAAGCGGCGGAGCATGTGGCTCACGGTGGGCAGGGGCAGGCCCATGCGCCGGGCGGCCTCGGAGGGGTAGGGGTGGCGCTTCAGCACCCAAAGGAGCCAGGCCTCGAGGCCGGAAAGCCCCAAGGAGGCCAGGCCCCGCTCGGCCTCTTCCCTCAGGGCCCGCTGCAGGCGCCAGATGCGGCCCAGCACCTCCCAGACCATGCCGCCATATTATTTTACTTCAAACTACTTGATTGTGAAGTAAGCCCCCTTGACCCGCCCGGGGCCGCAGGGGTAGCCTCGGGGGCGGAGGTACCCATGAAAGCCCGCTTCTACAGCCAAGGCGAGGATCACTATGCTTTGGACCCGGACCTGAAAGCGATCCTAGATACCTTTGCCCCCGGCCTTCCCCAGGAGGAGCTGGGGGCCTTTGGCCGGCTGGTGGGGAAGGAGGTCTTGAAGGTGGCCCACCACGTGGACCAGGAGGCCCCGCCCCGCCTCCTCATGCACGACCTGGATGGCCGCCGCCTGGACCAGGCCCTCCTCTCCCCTGCCCAGGAGGCCCTCTTGGCCAAGCTGCGCCCCATGATGCGCCCCGCCTACGAGGGCCGGGGCTGGCCCCTCCACTACGCCTTCGGCTACCTCCTGGCCGACGGGGGCCTCTACTGCATCCTCACCATCACCCAGCAGACCGCCTACGCCCTGCACAAGTACGCCCCCGAGTGGGAAGGGGTAAAGCGGGAACTCCTCTATGGCCAGGCCTACGGGGCCACCTGGATGACGGAGATCCAGGGAGGAAGCGACCTGGGGGCCAACCGGACCGTGGCCCGGCGGGAAGGGGAAGCCTACCGCCTTTACGCCGGGGACAAGTACTTCGCCTCGGGGGCCGGCCTGGCGGACTACGCCCTGGTCACGGCCCGGCCCGAGGGCGCCCCGCCCGGACCCAAGGGCCTGGCCCTCTTCCTCCTGCCCCGGCGGGTAGGGGGGGAGCTCAACTTCCGGGTGCGGCGCTTCAAGGAGAAGCTGGCCACCCGGGCGGTGCCCTCGGGGGAGGTGGAGCTGGAGGGGAGCCTGGCCTACCTGATCGGGCAGGCCGAGGAGGGGATCTACTACACCCTGGAAAACCTTACGGTGAGCCGGCTGGCCAACGCCGTGGCCGCCATGGGCATCGCCAAAAAGGCCCATCTGGAAGCCCTCTTCCGCGTAAGGCGGCGCACCGCTTTCGGGAAAACCCTCCTGGAGCACGAGCTCATCCAGCGGGACCTCCTTTGGATGCGCCTCAAGCAGGTGGCGGGCACCGCCTTGGCCTTCCTGGCGGTGCAGGCCTTTGACCGGGTGTGGCAGGAACGCCCCCCCTACAGCCCGGACTACCACCTGGCCCGGCTCCTCTCCCACCTGGCCAAGGGGCGGACCGCGGAACACGCCGCGGAGATCACCGGCCTGGCCATGGAGCTCTTTGGGGGCCTGGGCTTTTTGGAGGAGTACGGGGTGGCCCGCTGGCACCGGGAAGCCCTCATCACCCCCATATGGGAGGGACCGGCCAACATCCAGGCCCTGGACATGGCCGAGGCCCTGGCCAAAAAGCGGGCCCACGAGCCCTTGCTGGCCCTGCTGGCCGCAAGCCCTCTGGCGCTGGCCCACGCGCAAAGGGTCCTGAAGCGCCTGGAGGAGGAAGGCTCCTGGTACGCCAAGGAGGCCCTAAGGGGGCTGGCGGACGCGGTGAGCCTCTACGCCCTGGAACGCATCCCCAAAGACCCCTTCCCCGAGCTGGCCCGCCTCTTCGCCAAGGCCTTTTTGCTGGGGGAGGGGCTTCCCCCTGGGGCGCGGCGGCCCGAAGCTTACGATCCCTGGTGGAGCCTCGCGTAAAGGGGGGCCAGGTCCTCGGGGCGGAAGCGGGCGGTGTAGCCCTTGGGGGGAAGGGGCTCCTCGTAGAAGAAGGCGGGCAGGCGGTCGTCCTCGTGGGTGAAGCCCGCCAGGTGGTTGAAGCGGTGCTCCAGCCGCAAGACCTCCTCCCCTAGGGTCCGCCAGAACTCCGGGGTGAGGGCGGTGCCCAGGGCGGCGTTCACGCTCTCCACGATGAAGGCCACCTGCTTGTTGGTCACGCTGCCCCCAAAGACGCAAAGCCCCAGGGCGTCGTTGGCGGCGGCGTTCACCTGGGCCTGGTAGCTGGCCTCGAGGACCTCCGCCACCCCCATGGCCCGGGTTTCCAGCCGGGGGGCGTTCCCCGCGGTGTGGTCGGCCCCCTGGGCGGTGAGCATCATGGTGATGCCCGTGGCCTCCACCACCCGGGGGTCGTAGGCGCTGATGGCCTGGCGCTTGATGACGGGAACCCGCTTGAGGCCCAGGGCCTCCCCCACCCGGGCCGTGCCCTGGGCGAGGAGGCGGGACTCCTCCGAAGGGGTGTAGAGGTCCCTCAGCTTGGCCTCCATGAAGGCGTAGTCCCCCCAGGCGGCCTGGCCCTTTTCCATGAGGAGGGCCAGGGTGGCCCCGGTCTCGATGGTATCCACCCCCAGGTCGTTGGCCATGCGGTTGAGGCGGGCCAGGGCGTCGGGGTCAGAAAGGCCGCAGTTGGTGCCCAAAAGGCCGATGGTTTCGTACTCCAGGGGGGAGACCACCTCCTCCCCCTTCTCGTCCACGATCACGTTGGAGCACTGGATCACGCACCCCGGCATGCAGGCGTGGGTGTGCTTCCCCCCCCGGGCCCGGTTGAGGGGGGCGATGTACTGCCCCCCCATGCGGAAGGCCTCGGGAGGGGCCAGGCGCCCCTCGCGGAAGTTGCGCACGGGCAGTCCGCCGAAAGCATTTTGGAAGTCGGCCATGCCCATGGTGCCGATGGCGTTGTAGAACTGCATCACCAGGGGGTCTTCCCGCAGGAGGCCGGCGTAGCGGCGGATGGCCTCGGTGACCTTGGGCTTGTCCCAAACCTCCACCCTGCCCGGGACCTCCACCACGATGGCCTTCACCCGCTTCCGCCCCATCACCGCCCCCACCCCGCCCCGGGCCGCCAGGCGGGAAGGGCGCCCATCGGTATCGGAGAAAGCGATGCCGGAAAGGAGGCCCCCGTACTCCCCCACCGGGCCCAGGAGGGCGAAGGCTATCTTGCGGCCGTAGGCGGCGAACAGCCTCTTGGCCGCCTCAAAGTTCCCCAGGCCCAAAAGCCCCTCCGCCGGATCAAAGAAGACCTCCCCCTCCCGGGTGAGGCGCAGGACCACCCAGCTGGGGCTTTCCCCCTCCAGGACCAGGTGGGCGAGCCGCATCTGCCCCAGGGCGTAGCCGAAGGTGCCCCCGCCGTTGGCCTCCTTGATGCCCAGGGTGAGGGGGCTGCGGGTGCCCACGCTGGTGCGGTTGGCGTTGGAGAAGCCCGTGCCCGCCAGGGGGCCCACGGCGAAAACCAGGGGGTTTTCCGGGGCAAGGGGGTCGAAGCGGTAGGCCTCCCGCTCCAGGAGGAGGCTTCCGGTACGGTAGCGCCCGCCCCAGGCCACCTCCTCGGGGGAAACCTCCTGCCAGTACGCCTTTTGCGCCTTCAGGTCAAGCCGTAAAGACCGCCACACCGTCCACCTCCACGCGCACCACCCGGGCCTCCTCCGGGTGGGCGAAAGGGTCATGGGAAAAGACCACCAGGTCCGCCGGGTGCCCAGGCCAGAGGCGCATGGCCGGGAAGCCGCTGGCCTCAGGGCGAGTGTAGTACAGAAGGGCCCGCTCCAAGGGAAGCCCGCGCCCAAAGAGGGGGTGGCGGGCCGCGGCCAAAGCCCCCCGCAGGGGGGAAACCTCCCGCACCACCGGGGCATCGGAGGAAAAGGCCAAGGATAGCCCCGCCCGCTCCATGCGCCCCAGGTTGTAGCAGCGGGGCAGGAAACCCTCGGGCAGGTAGCGGAGGAAGTTCTCCCGCAGCTCCTGAAGGAAGATGGGCTGGGGCACCGCCCACACCCCCAGGGCCCGGGCCTGGGCCAGCTCCCTGGGCCCGGGCAGGCCGAAGTGCTCCAGGCGGTGCCTGAGGGGCCGGGGATCCTCCCGGTAAAGCCGGGCGTAGGCCAGGAGCACCTCGCGGATGGCCACGTCGCCGATGGCGTGGGTGGCCACGAAGAAGCCCTGGCGGTGAGCGGGGAGGGCTAGGGCGTACACTTCCTCGGCGCGGAGGCGCAACACCCCCTTCCCCCCCACCCCGCGGTAGGGGCGGCTCACCGCTGCCGAGGCTCCGGAAAGCCCCCCATCGGCAAAGAGCTTCACCCCGGCGATGAGAAGCCGCTCTGAACGGTAGGGTTCCGGCAGGGGGTAGGTGGTCTCCTCCCCGTCGGGGCGCAGGATGGCCAAGACGGAAACCCGCAAGGGGAGGAGCCCCTCCCGGTCCAAGGAGCGGTAGGCCTCCAGGAGCAGGGGGTCGGCGCCCGCCTCGAGGGCCGAGGTAATCCCCTGGGCGAGGAGGTGCCGGGCCCCCGCCAGGACGTAGCGGCGGTAGTCCGCCACCGTGCGCCGGGGAAGGACCCGCTCCACCAGGCCGTAGGCCCGTTCCAGGAGAAGGCCCTCCCCATAGCGGATCTCCCCGCCGGGGGGGTCTGGGGTGTCGGGGCCGATCCCCGCCAAGGCCAGGGCCCGGGAGTTCAGGGCGTGGATGTGGGCGCAGGTGCGGGTGAGGAGGACGGGCCTGCCCGGAAGGATCCGGTCCAGGAAATCCCGATTGGGAATCCCCCCCAGCCCCGCCTCGTTCCAGCCCCGGCCAAGCAACCAGGTTCCTGGAGGTAGCCTCCGGTCGCGCTCTTGCAGGAGGCTGGCCAGCTCATCCAGGGAGCGCACCTCCCGCAGGTCCAGCAGGTCGGTGAGGAGCTGGCCCACCTTCCAGACGTGCACGTGGGCGTCGTGGAAGCCGGGCAGAACGGCCTCACCCTCTCCTGGTCCCGGCTCCAGGCCCGCCACCCGCCCTTCCCGCACCCAGAGGCGGCGGTAAGGGCGGTACCGCCCCTGGGCATCGGGCGCGTAGATGCGGCCCACCACCTCCCTCACCAGCCCACCTCCGGGTTGCGCCAGACCACGAAGACCCCGTAGTTCCCGCAGCTGGGGTCCTCCAGGTAGTCGGGGAGGATGCCGTAGACCCGGTAGCCCCGCTTGAGCTGGACGGAAAGCACCGGGTCCATCAGCTCTTCCCGGACCACCCGGTGCACGTACTCCTCAATGGGCATGGCCTGGGCGTAGCGGTGGTACCCCTTGGGCATGCTCCCCGCCACGTGGCCCTTGAGGCCCAAGCGGCGCACCAGGTTCTGCCGGGCCTGGTAGAGGAGCTTGGAAAGGCCTTGGCCGCGGTACTCGGGCAGGACGCCGATATCCGCCCCATAGAGCCAATCCCCCTCGGGGTCGTGGCGGGTAAGCCAGTTGCCGGCCACGGCCTCCAGGTAGCGGTGGAGATAGTGGTGGAAATCCACCCGGGTGCGGAAATCGGTGGAACAGGCCACCACCTTTCCCGTAGCCCGCTCCACCACCGCATGCTGACCCTCGGGGAAGATGCGCATGTGGGCAAGGTAATGCTCCCGGGTCATGCGCTCCTCCCGGGAGAGGGTGGGAAAACTGGCCTCCTGGATGGCCTCCAGGGCCCCGGCCATCCAGGGCTGGGACTGGACCACGGCGAAGCGGCCGTCCGGGGAAAGAAGGAGGGGTTCAGGCAAGGGCGGCATACACCTCCTGGATGTTCTCGGCCACCACCCCCAGGGCCTCCTCCAGCATGTCCAAGGGGATGTCCAAGGGGGGAAGAAAGCGGAGGGCGTTGGAGTAAAGCCCTGCCCGGATGGTGATCACCCCTTTCTCGGCGTTTCGCTGCACCAACTCCAAGACAAACTCGGGCCAGGGTTCTTTGCTCTTGGGGTCCTTTACGAACTCCAGGGCCATCATGGCCCCCAGGCCCCGCACATCCCCCAGGGCGGGTACCCGGGCCTTGAGGGGCTCGAACACCTGCCGCACCTTGGCCTCTATCTCCCGGGCCCGGTCCAGGAAACCGGGGGACTGGAGGATCCGCAGGGCCTCGAGGGCCGCCACCGCCGCCAAGGGGTTGCCCCCGTAGGTGCTCCCCACCCCGCCCACATGGGGGGCATCCAGCACCTCGGCCCGCCCCGTCACCGCGCTGATGGGCATCCCTGCCCCCAGGCTCTTGGCGGAAACGAGGAGGTCCGGCACCACCCCGCTATGCTCAATGGCCCACATGCGCCCCGTACGCCCCGAGCCCGACTGCACCTCGTCGGCGATGAGGAGGGCCCCCGTGCGGTCGGCGATCTCCCGCAACTTGCGCAAGAAGGCGTGGGGCACCGGGATAAACCCTCCCTCCCCCAGGACGGGCTCGATGACGATGGCCGCCAAGGCCGAGCCGTC
Organism: Thermus sp. CCB_US3_UF1; assembly: GCF_000236585.1. NCBI lineage: Bacteria > Thermotogati > Deinococcota > Deinococci > Thermales > Thermaceae > Thermus > Thermus sp. CCB_US3_UF1. Next base: position 1,202,649 of record NC_017278.1, on the reverse strand, counting down.
GATGTGGGCCACCAGGGCGTTTTCCAGGTTCCACAAGGACCACTCCAGGTACTCGGCCTCGGTCATCCCCTGGGGGGTGCGGTAGAGGTTGGGGACGGGCAGGCGGTAGACCTCGGGGGCGAAGGGGCCAAAGCCCTTCTTGAAGAGGGCGTACTTGGAGGTCATGGCCATGGTGAGGTTGGTGCGCCCGTGGTAAGCCCCCTCGAAGACCATGACCCCGGCCCTTCCGGTATAGGCCCGGGCCAGCTTCACCGCGTTCTCCACCGCCTCCGCTCCCCCGTTGGCCAGCAGGGTTTTGGCGGGTCCAGGACCGGGGTAGAGGGCGTTCAGGGCCTCGGCCAGGGCCACGTAGGGTTCGTAGTTGGCCACGATGGCGCACACGTGGATGAACCGCTCCGCCTGGGCCTTCAGGGCCTCCACCACCCCCTCCGGGGTGTGGCCCACGGCCAGGGCCCCAATCCCCCCCGCCAGGTCCACGAGGAGGTTCCCGTCCACGTCCTCCACCAAGGCCCCGTGGGCCCGGGCCACGGCGATGGGGTTGGCCTGGGCCAGGCCCCGGGAGACGGCCTTGGCCCTGCGTTCCAGCAGTTCCCGGCTCTTGGGTCCGGGGATCTCCGTACGCAAGCGAATGTAACCCATACCCCCTCCTCAGCGGCTTTTCACCGCGGTCCAGACCTCGTCGTAGAGGCGGTTGTCCTTGCCTAGGTCCAGGATGAACTCCAGGCGCTTCATGGCCTCGGCGCTGGGATAGATGGCGGGGTTCTTGCGGTCGGTGGGGTTGATGTAGGCCAGGGCCGCCTTGTTGGGGGTGGCGTAGCGGTTGAAGTTGGAGAGCTGGGCCCCCACCTTGGGCTCGAGGATGAAGTTGATGAAGCGGTGGGCAGCCTCGGGGTTGGGGGCCCGGGCGGGGATCATCATGGAGTCCACCCAAAGGGTGGCCCCCTCCTTGGGGATGGCGAAGCCCACCCGGTCCGGGTACTCATCGGCGGCCCTCACCGCATCCCCGTTGTAGACCACCGCGTAGGCCGCCGCCCCCGCCACCACCCGGTTCTTCCCCCCTACCCCGCCCTCAAATCCCAAGAAGTAGCGGCTCCGCTTGGCCTGGAGGAGCACCTGCCCGGCCTGCTGCACCTCCTTGGGATTTTTGGTGTTCACGGAGAAGCCCAGGTACCGAAGGGCGATCCCCAGCATCTCCCGGGAGGAGTCCATGAGAACAAAGGGGGCCTTGGGCTCTTGGAACAGGACCGCCCAGCTTGGCGGGGCCGCCACCCGGTCCTTGCGGTAGATGAGGCCCGTGGTCCCCCACTGGTAGGCAGCGGAGTAACGGTTTCCCGGGTCAAAGGGGGGGCTCTTGAACTTCTCGTCCAGGTTCTTGAGGTTGGGGATCCTGGCCTGGTCCAGGGGCTGGACCAGGCGGAGCTGGATGAGGGAAGGCACGTAAAAGTCAGAAGGGAAGATGAGGTCGTACTGGCTCACCCCGCCCGCCTGGAGCTTGGCGATCATCTCCTCGTTGGACTCGTAGAGGTCCACGCGCACCCGGTAACCGTACTGCTTGGTGAAGGCCTCGAGGAGGGCGGGATCGATGTACTCCGACCAGATGAAAAGCCTAAGCTCCCCCTTCTGCGCCAGGGCCAAGGCCAAGAGAACCCCTAACCACGCCAGTACCTTGTTCATGCCGACCTCCTGGTAAAGCGCTCCGCGCCGAGGACCAGAACCACCGTGAGGAGGAAAAGCAAGGTGGACGCCGCGTGGATCTCGGGGGTGATGCCCCGCCGGGTGGAGGCGTAGATGAGGAGGGGAAGGGTCTGGCTGGTGGGCCCGGCGGTGAAGAAGCTGATGACGAAATCGTCCAGGGAGAGGGTAAAGGCCAGCATGGCCCCGGCCACGATCCCCGGGGCCAGGAGGGGCAGGAGAACCCGCCGGAGGTAGTCGGGGTAGGTGGCGTAAAGGTCGCGGGCCGCCTCGTCCAGCTCCCGGGGGAGGCTCTTCAGGCGGCCCATCACCACCAGGGCCACAAAGGCCACCTGGAAGGTAACGTGCCCCACCACCATGGCGGGAAGGCCAGGCTCAAATAGGGGGACAAAGAGGCGCAGAACGCTGAAGGCCACCACCAAGGCGGCGGCCAGGATCAGGTCCGGGGTAACCACGGGGAGGTACAAGGCGGTCTCCAACCAGGCCCGCGCCCGGCGGCCAAAAGGGTGGCGCTCCAGGCCCAAGGCCAAAAGGGTGCCCAAGAAGGTGGCCAGCAGGGTGGAGAAAAAGGCCAGGAGAAGGGTGTTCCAGGCCGCCTCCAGGAGGGCTTGGTTCTGGAAGAGGCGGGCGTACCAGTCCAGGGTGAACCCGCCCCAACCCAGGCCGTGGCGGGTACGGTTGAAGGAGAAAAGGGCCACGGCCAGCATGGGCAGGTACAAGAAGGCCAGGGAGGCCAGGGCCACGGCCTGGGTCAAGGGGGAGGCCCTCACGCCAGCTCCACCTCCTTCCCATAACGGCGGTAAAGGCGCAGGGCTACCAGGGTAAAGACGATCAAGACCAGGCTCAGGGCGGCCCCATAAGGCCAGTCCCGCATGGTGTAGAAGGCCTGCTGCACCAGGTTGCCCACCAGAAGGTGCTTGGCCCCCCCCAGAAGGTCCGGCACCACGAACATCCCCA